>NZ_PDYR01000013.1:0-88148 GCF_002743165.1 Sporosarcina sp. P19
GCTTGCGAAAGAAGTCTACGAACTGCCCTACACTCGACGCAACGAAGGCGCCTGCTGTGGTAGGCGTAGCGAGGAGACAGAGACAGGCGAACTTCCTGTCTGTGGCTCATCGCGAGAGCCATCCACCAGCGCCGAAGTGGGTACAATGAATTTGCCACTTAGATCGCTAGCTAAACCACAACCTCCTAATTGAACAGGAAAAAGAAAAGCACGTGCTAGAACCACAACCCATTGCCGATTCTTACGCACGCTTAACAAAACGTAATCCGAATAGGACTTAATCACTAAATCTAGTAAAAACAACTACCCAAACCGCCCTACACACTTCCTCGCTTCCCCGCTTATTTACTAAGACAAAATAAAAAGCAAACAAAAAAGACCGTTATAAGGAGCAAGCTCCTCATAACGGATCATTATATTATACAGTCAGCTGATTAACCTCTTTCGCAAAAACATTTTGCGCCTTAGAAATATCTACTTGATGACCCATCTCATTCAACGTTTCACCAATTTGCATAACGGCCTTTTCCAACATATCCGCTGTAGTATTCCCCATATGTCCGATACGGAACGCTCTTCCTGCTAAATGAGCGAGCGAGCCGGAAAGAACCGTCCCCTTCTCTGCCATCGCCGCACGGAACTTTCCATCGTCAACACCTTCAGGATACAAAATACAGCTCAGTGTCGGTGCCGCCACTTCTTCTGAAGCGATTGCCTTCATTCCATAGACTGCTAGACTCTGTCTGACAGCACGACCAAATGCTTTATGGCGTCGAATACGAGTGTCTAGTCCCTCTTCCAATACGATACGTAGTCCTTCTTCTAGCGCATACACTAAGTTTACTGCAGGCGTTGCGAAGTATTTTGAAGGATCATGCATGACCGGAATCCAATTATAAATATCACAATAGTAAGCTTGCACACGTCCCATAGCGGCACGTGCATCCAAAGCTTTCTGATTGAACGCTACGAGCGCAATGCCTGGTGGAACACCAATGGCTTTCTGTGATCCGGTCAAGACGATATCGACTGTATTGCCTGCTCCACCATATTCTTTACTCATGTCCTCGTCCATCGCAGTAGTTGCACATACGCCGTCTACGATGACAAGAGCACCGTGCTTCTTAATTACAGGCACAACGGCTTCCAAATCAATTCTTACGCCCGTTGAAGTATCTGCGTGCGTCACAGTAACTGCTTTATAATGACCTTCAGACAATTTCTTATCAATTTCTTCAGGTGTTACTTGCTGCCCCCATTCGGATTGCAATACATCTACTTGAATACCAAATGCTTGTCCCAATTTAATGAAGCGATCTCCGAAGTATCCTTGGCTGACAACGAGAAGTTTTTCGCCTTCTGCAATCGTATTAACAATCGCCATTTCCATTCCAATCGTTCCTGAACCAGCTACTACAAATACTTCACCGTCTGTATTAAAGATTTCCCTCGTCTGATCGATAGTATGTTTATAGATTTTGACAAAACGTGGATCCGTATGTGACCATGTCTCACTCGCCATTGCATCATAGATTGAATCCACGACTGGTGTGGGTCCAGGGATTAACAGCATTTCTTTATTTCTCATCATTGAATTCCTCCTCTTAATGAAGTACATATCTCTTATACTATATAAACTATCTAAATTTTTCAAATAAAATAAAAAGCAGGAAATTGGATATTTTTTATCCAATTCCCTGCACACTACATTTCATCTATTAAAAGATGTTGTGATCCGTTATCATATGAATACCCCTTTGTTGAAGCGAACGAAACTTTCTCCCAAAAGTGACATTCGGTAAAGCAGTTATACTATTAGAACTGTGCTGTTTCAGTTGAACCAGACATAGCAGTTGTTGAAGATTGACCTTCAGAGATTACCTGTGTCACTTCGTCAAAGTAACCTGTTCCAACTTCACGTTGGTGACGAGTAGCAGTGTATCCTTTTGCCTCATTTTCAAACTCAGCTTGTTGAAGCTCTGAGTAAGCAGCCATTCCACGAGTTTTGTAACCGTGTGCCAATTCGAACATGCTGTGGTTTAATGAGTGGAAACCAGCAAGTGTTACGAACTGGAACTTGTAGCCCATCTTACCAAGTTCAACCTGGTACTTCGCGATTGTTTCTTGATCAAGATTCGCTTTCCAGTTGAATGATGGTGAACAGTTATAAGCAAGCATTTTTTCAGGGAATTTCGCGTGAATTGCGTCAGCGAATTCTTGAGCTTCTTCAAGTGATGGATGAGAAGTTTCACACCATACTAGGTCAGCGTATTCAGCATAAGCAAGTCCACGTGCGATTGCTTGTTTGATACCTGGTGTAGTTTTGAAGAACCCTTCGTTCGTGCGCTCTCCTGTGATGAATGGAGCATCGATTGGGTCGATGTCGCTAGTTACCATATCAGCAGCGTCAGCGTCAGTACGAGCGATGATTACAGTATCAACACCTAGTACGTCAGCAGCTAGACGTGCAGCTGTAAGGTTACGAACTGCGTTTTGAGTTGGAAGAAGTACTTTACCACCCAAGTGTCCACATTTCTTTTCAGATGCTAATTGGTCTTCCAAGTGAACACCAGCAGCTCCAGCTTCGATCATGCCTTTCATTAACTCAAATACGTTCAATGGACCACCGAAACCAGCTTCCATGTCAGCTACGATTGGAGCGAACCAATCAAATCCGTCTTCACGGCCTTCAGCATGGTCGATCTGGTCAGCTCGTTGAAGTGCTTGGTTGATGCGCTTAACAACTGCAGGTACAGAGTTTGCCGGATATAAACTTTGGTCAGGATACATTTGTCCTGCAAGGTTTGCATCAGCAGCAACTTGCCATCCGCTTA
Organism: Sporosarcina sp. P19; assembly: GCF_002743165.1. Classification (NCBI taxonomy): domain Bacteria; kingdom Bacillati; phylum Bacillota; class Bacilli; order Caryophanales; family Caryophanaceae; genus Sporosarcina; species Sporosarcina sp. P19. Next base: position 2,835 of record NZ_PDYR01000013.1, read on the forward strand.
GATAAATAGCTTGTAGACCAGCTTTAACTTGTTGTACCGCTTGGTTACCCGTTAGTGCACCTAGTGCATTAATGAAATCTTCTTCATGAAGAGAATCCCAAAGGCGAGCAGCACCCTTTTCAGCTAGTGTATTTTGAATTAGAAGTGAACCTCTAAGTTTAACTACGTCCTCAGCAGTGTAGTTACGTTTGATTCCTTTCCAACGACTATCCTCAGCCCAGCTTTTCTCCAATTGTGCAATTTGTTCTTGTCTTGTTGACATTATCTTCACACCTTCCCAATTTTTCAACGGCTAACTGTTACAACCTGTTTCATAACAGCTATCTTCGTTATGTATTACTATATAACAGCACTTCAGAATTGTCAGTTCATTTCGACAAAAAGGCTTTTTTAGAGGATGAAAGAATGATAGAATGGATGAAAGGGCATACATTGGAATATAACTATATAAAAAGGGGATTTTATGAAAATTATGGAAAATACCGATATCCCAAAGAAAATTCTGAATCAATACGCTTCTGTATTAGAAGACTGGATTCCAAAAGACGCTTCTATAGCTATTGCAGTCTCCGATCACTATATCTATTACGTTCCGGGTATGCATGATATTCATTTGCGGGAAGGCCAACATATCCAGACCGGCAGTATCGCTGAAGTTACGATTAAAGACCAGCGCAAAGTAGAAGTCGTTATGGACAACTCTCTTTATGGTACATCGTACTTCGGTATCGGCTATCCTATTAACGTGCAAGGCGAAAACGGCGCGTTAATCATTATCCTCCCACCTAACTTCCACGTACTCAAGAAAGATCAGTTACAGTTCCTAACAGGGAAGAAAGATGATGAATGGTTTCCTATTCCATTAAATCAAGTCAGTTATGTAGAAAGTTTACATAAGAAAACGTGGTTTTACACAGCGGACGATAATTACAATATTAGTTTCACGCTGAAAGATTTACACCTTCGTTTACCGAGGTACTTCTTACGAATTCATCGTTCGTACATTATTAATATGAATTGTATTGAAAAAATTTCACGTGACTTCTCTTCGAATCTTGTGATTAAACTAATAGACGGTACGGAGTTGCCAGTTAGTCAGACGTATTTGAATGAAGTGCGAGCTCTTTTAGGATTTTGATATAAAAAACTGAAGACCGTTCCTAATTCAGGATCGGTCTTCAGCTGGAGCGTATGATTTATTTCATATGCTTTTTTTATTTGTTCTTTTTAATGGCGTTGGTAAATTGTTCGGTCCCTTTCATTGCTTCTTCATATAATAAAGTGGAAAGGTTTTCAGTTTTTTTACACGTCTCTTTCCAGTCTGCCGCCAGCGAGTCGAAAGCTTTAGAGAAGTGGTCGTCCGCTTTATGCATTTCACCAATTGGAATAGCTACTTCCGATAGGTCTGCTAACTTCATGAAGTCCGTCACTTTGTGGTGATAGCAGACGGCAATGACAGGTGTTGCAGTACATGTCGCTAAGATCAGCGAGTGTAGTCTTGTCCCAATTACAATATCTTGTTCAGCAGAAATTTGTAGTAAGTCTACTGGTAGTAGATTACGATCGATCACTGTAGTTTTTTCAGCTTCCTTCATTAAGGACTGAATATCTTTCGTAACATCTGCGTCTTGAGGGAACTTGGTAGCGAAGAATGTGATTTCGACAGGATGCTTAGCCGCTAGTTCATCTAAATTTCTCGCCATTCCTTCTATATACTGTTGATAGATGTCTTCCTTACTCTCCGGCCAGTACCCCGCATGATAATAAGGTACAGCTGTAATACCGATTTTTAACGGACGATCAGCTGTCACTCTGCGCTCACGTTTTAAGGAAAAGGCTGGATCCCCTATCACTTCTACAGGATTTTGTACGCCTACTGACTTCAATAAATCAGCCGATTCAGGATCTCTCACGGAAATACTTTCAGCATGTTTACCCATGTACCGGATGAACCATTTGCCTAACTCACTACTGAGGGGGCCTGCTCCACAACCGTAAATCACATACGGAACGCCAGAATTCTTAGCCATCATAGCGTACGATCCGTATAAGGGTGCTTCGCGTTTATAAAGATCCATTAGAATTCCGCCACCACCTATAATGAGCAGGTCAAATGTTTTCACGATCTTTTTATTTTGAAGATAGGTGGCACCGAACGTTTTCACCGCGTTTCCCTTTTTATAATACAAAGGTGCACTCTTCACTTGATAGCGTTTCGCAGTTTGCTTCGGGTTATTGCTGAAGACCGTAATGACGTCACTTGGGACATTGAAGGTCGATGTAACTTGCGAAATAAGACTCAATAAAATGGCTTCATCGCCGTTATTGTCGTTTCCATAGTTCCCTACTATTCCTATTCTCAATTTTTACCATCCTCTACAGTTCATTTGCTATAAGTATAGCAGAGTGACCTTTTATAGTGTATTCAAAAGACAGGAAAGCCTTCCAATCCAAGGACATGCCAGGGATTGGAAGGCTTCTCTACTTACTTCGCTATACTTCTATATAGGAATGCACTAAATTGGGCACGGTTAACCGGCTTACCTGGCATGAATTCGCCTTTTTCATTGCCCGTTGTAATTCCGTGATTTGCCAGAATATGAATTTGCTTATACGCACCATGCTGTGGTGAGACGTCTATGAATTTCTTCGCAGACTCTCCTTCTAAACTATAAGCTTTGACTAAAATCATTGCCATCTGCGAACGAGTTAATTGACCTGTCGGATTAAATGTCCCATCAGAATGGCCGCCTACGATATTGGCATTGGCAATCGCACTGATTTCATTGTAATAGCGATGTGTTTTTGGTACATCACTGAACTCTCTACGCGCTTCCTCTGCCGGTGGTAAATTGAAAGCTCGGCTTAATATTAATGCCGCGTGCTCTCTTGATAAAGTATTACCCGGATTGAATGTTCCGTCCGTGTCGCCATTAATGATACCGCGATCATGTAAGAAATAAATTTCTGTCGCGTAAGCATAAGATAACGGTACATCTTTAAACAATTCTTTACTCGGATTATCTACAATAGGTGGCACAGGTCCTGGTTCTACTGGTTGAGTTGGGACTTCGGTGGATTTCACTTCAATCGGTACAGAAATCACTTTCTTGCCGAGAGTCACTTGCACTTGTCCTGTTCCTGCTTTGGTTGCCGTAAACGTTCCAGAAGAAGTGATAGAACCAATATCATTTGTAACGCTCCATACTAATTGGTGCGGTTGATAGATGATTGGTTTCCCGGAAGCATCTGCCGGAGTAGCTGTAAATGTAATCTTCTCCCCTGGTTTAACGCTTGTTGCAGAAGATTTCACGTCGAGTCTTGCAGGCTGATCAATGACCGTTACCGGGAAAGATTGTTCAGCTAATCCGTAGTTGACGCTGATGCGATCTTCCCCTGCCTGAACCGCTTTATATGTCAGACCTGTTCCTTCTACCGTTCCTTTTGCAGATGTGGTTTTCAATTGGGAAGCGCTTGGCACAATGGGATTATAATGCGCATCCAATACATGATTGATTTTCAGGTCAGCAGTTGCACCGACCAACATTTCTCCCACTTGAGAACGGGAAACACTTACGTATGCTGGTTCTCCTGTTGGCGCAGTACTTACCGCTTCAAGAATCGCTGAAATATTTCGCTGAGTAGAATTGGATGTACGATTAGCCAATACTACTTCGTTACTGCCATAGTTGCGAATTCCCATCGTAGTAGACCCGCCACCGTCAAAGTTTAACGCGCGATCGTATCCTTGTGATACAAGATAATTTGCAAATTGCGTCAATGTCATGCCGTTACTGTATCCAGCTCTTGAATCAACGGTCACCATATGCACTTGCTTTTTATCTTTACTGATCGCGATAGCAGTTCTTGCCGTCTTTGCTGTGGCACGCCAGTTATTCGTATCCATTGTGATATGGCGTTGTCCATCTTTAACAAGCATCGGGCCGCTCGCCATCATAAATTCGGAGTCTTTCCATTTATCATCAATGGATAGATTTAATGAAAGTGGATCTCCAACAGCTACTGATTTGAAACGCTCCAACCCCTTCTTTCCATGGATGGATACAACAAAACCATTTTTCGGTATCGTCACTGCCTGTTTATCTCCATAACCACGCACGTTGACCACTTTACCTTGAAGTTGCTGCCCATAATGTGTCGATGTGATCGGTGCATTCGTTTCAACGACTAATTCAATACCGTATTCATTGGAACCGGTCGTGTTTTTCACATGCTGCGGAGTGAAGATGATCGTTTCATCCGCCTGACGTTCACGGTTAAGTCCTGTCATTTGAAAACTGTTACCATTGACACCGACTTCAATTCCTAGATTAAAATAATCAATTTCGGCAAGACCGTTACTTGTCACACCAAACGCAATCGGATGGCTGACATAGTAGGAGTTCGCACTCGAGATGACACCGCCATTTACGATTTCATTCCCTTCGGACAACAAATACATCGGCATACCTGTCTTCATATCGAAGAACGAAGTGTTTACTGCACCGACCACGCGATGGCCTTCTTTTGAATCACGGTTTGCCATAGTCAATGTAGGCGCTGTCTTCGAAATGGGCGCAGGAAGGCCCATTTTCAGTTTCGTGAACGGATCACTCAGATCAACGCCTATGTGATTGATGTGACTGCTTGCTGAATATGTATAGTGAGAATAGGTAACTCCTGATGACACGGGGTAACTAGAAACAACTTTCGTGCTTGCTGCCGCTGAGAATGGCAATGAAATTAGCATGGCTGCTGACATAGCGGTAACAACTAACTTCCGCTTTGTGCGAGACAGCAAAGTATTTTGTACGATAACACAACTCCACCTTTTCTACTCATTATCAATATATAGTCTATCAAATAAGGCCTAGACTTTCATGTACCGTTTGAACGAAATAAGTAAAGAAAAGAAAATTTATGGAATTTAAGAGCGATTTTTGGTTTTCTTGAAGTGATGGATTGGGTTTATGCGTTTTTTTACTTGTTTTAGGTCGGGGGGATGGGTCTTGGGTTGAGTTATGAGCGCTTGTGGGGTGGTTATGAGCGGATGGCAGGTCGCATTGAGCGCTTGCGAGGTAGCTATGAGCGGATGGCGGGTCGCATTGAGCGCTTGCGGAGTAGCTATGAGCGGATGGCTGGACGCATTGAGCGCTCACGAGGCAGTTATGAGCGGATAACAGGACGCATTGAGCGCTTGCGAGGTAACTATGAGCGGATGGCTGGACGCATTGAACGCTCACGAGGCAGTTATGAGCGGATAACAGGACGCATTGAGCGCTTGCAAGGTAACTATGAGCGGATGGCTGGACGCATTGAGCGCTTCCGGGATAACTATGAGCGGATACCAGACAACATTGAGCGGATGCACAAGAACCATGAGCGGTTAAGCCGTTACTATGATCACTTACAAAAAACTACGCGCGGACAAGCCAAATAAAAAAACCTACGAATGGATTAACCATTCGTAGGCTTCGATGTGTCTTGCTGCTTGCTGAACGCAACAAATGCGCCAAGCAAGATAAAGTAAAACAATGTATACATCTTCAATTCCCAGATATTATAGTACATTCCGGAAACGCCTGTTGAAAACCATAGCGCAATCATAAACACACCGAAGTTCGTATGACGTGATTGCCAGAAGAGCCGCAGCATACTTAACAGGAAGAGTGCAAAAATCAGCACGCCAATTACACCGGTTTCTGCAATAACTTGAATATATTGATTGTCTGAATAGAAATATTTTCCACCATAGATATCCGAACTTATACCATAGTGATCATAAATCGGTGACCCGTACGATAATGTGGCTGAACCGCCGAATGAACCGAATCCGGTGCCCGTTATAGGATGATCACCAAAGATTTCAAAACCCTTACTAATATAGAAGAATCGTCCGCTCTCAGTCATGAGGGCTAAGTTCTTTTCATCAAACGTTTCGCCGAAGCGTCCCCCGATACTTCCGGCCCCGTCAGGTTTCTGTTCTACTTCTACGCCCAACGTTTGTATATATTGTACAGCCAAGTTTACTGGGTAATATATTAGTATAATCGAAGCGACACCTGCAATCACCAGTCGTTTCAGAAGATACCATTTTCTCGTCATGAGGATGAAGACAATACCGAACACCACTGCTGAAATCCACGTTCCTCTTGAATACGTAAGAACTAGTATTCCGAAGAACAATACGAGCAATACACGGAATGTCCATTTGTATTTATTTTGCTGGTACACATGTTGCAAATAAATGATCCCGATAATCCCGAAAAATAAAGATAAAGCCAAAGAGTTCGGATTACCAGTAAGTCCGTAAATTCGCACAGCATTAGTTGCGGATAAAACTTTATACTTCCATTCTTCAGGCAGTAGCCACTGACGCAGTGACAGTTTTTCCACCAAGCCATGAAGTGACATGACAACGTTCAACCAGACCGTCGTCCACGCAAGTTGTTGTAGCCATTTGTTCGTCAACGTCATTCTTGAAATAATGTAGTAAAGCAAATACATAATCAAAAATGTTCGAACTTGGAAAATGATAGACGTTGGTGTGACGTCATTTAGGAACCCTACGATCGAGCCAAATAAAATAAAGGCAAAGTAGGACCACTCAAACCATTTAAATGTAAATAGAGAACGAAGATTATGTCGATAATGGAACAACGTCCACGCAAATACGACAAAGATGATTAAATCTCCTATTAACTTCATCCCACTGTTTACTTCCAGCAAAAATGGTCGTATGTTGACGTAAATCACCAGAAATAGAATACTTTGCTGTGGTTTAATAATAGTAAATAGAACAAAAAATAAGGTCGTTCCAAGCAAAGCTATTTTTGACGGTAGTAATAATGCGATGAGCATTACAGCTACTGCAATCAGTATTGTACTTATGGTTTGTTTTTCTAATTGCTGTTTCCATATATTCATTAGTCTATAAAACCCTTTCTACGCTTGCTAGTTCCTTGTTGCATTATATCACTATCTAGGACGGAATAGTGAAAGCTTTCGTTGCATCTTCTTGAATAATTGTAGATTGTCGTTTATTGCTATATTTGGCATTTCATCTTAGATAAGTATTTTACATAATTAGTATGCATTTCCACCCTAACGATCTATATGTACCATTCATTATATAGGAACTTATTATAATAATAGTCTATTAATATATCAAAAGTTGCTTACCAATACTAGTCCTTTCTGCTACAATAGTAGGAGATTTATATAGGAGGTTTTGATTTGAAACGTTTGATTACAGTACTGACACTATTGCTTTTAATTGCTTCTCCTATCTTCACACCGGTGGCGAGTGCAAATGATTTCACTAGTCATCAAATGCAACAAGAACTGACATTTTGGGTAGATAAAGGGGTTATCCAAAAGGACGCAAAGGGGAATGTCTATCCGAATCGCGCAGTTACACGTGGTGAGTTTGCTTCGTATTTGGCACGTTCACTCGCATTACCTGCTTCGACAAGATATACCTTTAAAGATTTAAAAGCAAACCATTCCCGTACAATTGAAATTCAAAACGCTGCAGGTGCTGGAATTTTAGCAGGCTATCCTGATGGTACATTCAAAGCGAATCAGCAGATTACCCGACAGCAAATGGCAGGCATGATATTTAAAGCATTCCGTTTCCTTGACATCCCTGTCAATTCCAAGACCGTTCAATTTAAGGATAGCAAGAAAATCTCGACCAACTTCATACCAGCTGTATCAGCGGCTTCTTCATTGAATATCATACGTGGAGATCAAGGCTATTTTAAACCGACAAGTAACGCAACGATTGCTCATGCTTCTGCATTTTTATTCCGTATGTTCGCAGTTGCTGACGGAAAAGGTAATACCCGTCCCCCTACGAATGTTGGCGGTACGGACAATCCTAAAGTGCATAAAGTCAGCTCGATTTCCAACAGTCAGCTGAATGTAACGGATGAATCATACATCACGTTTGAAGACGCATTAGCAGCGTACAATGCTTCTTCCATCATTCAAACGATTTCCCTTAATAATAAAATCATCAAGATGAAGTCAGGTCAGGCGTTTGCTTCAGAAAACCCAAAGCAGTATACATCACTATATAGTGATCCTGCATTGAAAAATGAAGTGACATATGTGCAGAAAGGTTATGAACTAGACTATATAGGCAGTAGCCCAGAACGCGTTGTAGTAGATGTAGGCGGCTATACCTATTATGCGAAACACGCAGAAATTGATCTAGTCCCTTCACTGTTATCTAAAGGTGCAAGCCAGTACAAAGTAACCAGTGATGGCTTACTAATTCACCAACCATACTATCGTACATACGATGCCAAAACGAAACAGTATAAAGGTAGTTACGCAGAGTATACAGTAGGCCCAGCTTCTCCTGCAATGAAAAAAGGACAGACCTATACGAGTAACGATGGAGTTCACTTTAAAGAATTGAACGGCTCCGCAACGATTACCTATTATCCGTACTTCCAATTCCAATCGGTGCGCCAGCCTTCTACTTACACTGGGCAGGAACTAGATCGCTTTATATCTAACGCATTACAAGCAAGACAGAAAACAGGTATTGCACGCTATAAAAATGCTACATCCAAGTCGAAATTAATTGGACTAGGTACGTATGTGAAACAAATGGAGAAACAGCATAACGTCAATGCGATGTTCATCTTAGCAACAGCTATACATGAGAGTGATTACGGAATGAGCGGCAATGCGCAGCAGAAAAACAACATTTTCGGTATCCGCGTATTCGACTCTTCACCGGATAAAGGTGAAGTCTATGGTAATCCTACAAGAAGCGTCGATGCATTCATCACTCGCTACATCAACTTAAACTATGCGAATCCCCTCGGCGCGTATGCCAATGGTGCAGCTCCAGGTAATAAAGCAGTCGGCTTCAATATGAAGTATGCATCCGATCCTTTCTGGGGAAGTAAGATTGCGGGCCATATGTGGCGTATCGATCAGTTCCTCGGGAATAAAGATGCAAATCAAGCGCAATTAGCTGTGATTTCATACACAGGCAATACAGCGGTCAATATCCGGACAAGCCCTGAAGCGGTGAATAGAAATAATATTTTATTCTCTTACAAGCCTAAGCATCCAGGCAATTTGGCAGCATTCGGCTATCCGTTAATTGTTACAGATCGTACGACAGGCGCAGATGGCTTTGTTTGGTACAAGGTGCGTATGGATATCAATCCAGGAACGACACAAATCAATGAACCATACGGCTGGATCCGTTCCGATCTCGTTACGCTCGTTAATTAAATAAACAATAAAACCACCTATTCCAGAGACTTTGGAAAGGTGGTTTTTTAGTGTGAAGAAGTTTACATTTACAAACAACTTAGTGTCAATGGCTTTATGTGTAACGCTCATTCTTCCACGATATCCGCTCATAAAGTCTTTAGAAGTGCTCTATCATCCCTCGAAATCGCTCTATCTAACTAATTAACCGCTCAATGAACCTCTGCAAACGCTCTATGTCCGTTAGTAACCGCTCTATTAACCTTCCCGAATCCGCCTGGAACACCAATCCACATGCATCCCCTATCATTTCTCAGCAAAACAACAAAAACACCATCTCCTAAACTAACGGAGATGGTGTCTTCATCATTATAATGCGTCCGTATACTCTTTACCTGCTGGCAATAAGTTGGACATGTTGATTCGTTTCAGACCTTCTTTGATCTTGGTCGTATATCCTTTTTTCGTACTGTTCAAATAACCAGCCTTCGACTTAATCATCCGCTCGAATACTTTGGCTTTCGACTGATCGATTTGTGACCACTTTTCATAAGAGTAAATCAAGTCTTCCAATGTCAGATGAACATAATCTGTTCCTGAAAACTGACCATTTGGCGCACGTTTGTACCAAATGTCACCGTTTGGACGGGTCCAGTTCTTTTCTTCGAAGCGTATCGCTTTTTCAATAGCACTAGCATTTTCCAAATAGACTGGATCATTGAACTCTTGGAATGCGAGTAAGAGAATGTTCATGCCGCCAAGTAAATGGTTCATTGACGTATGAGTCTTCACCTGCGATTTTGCTGGGAAGTAATCCGGGATATAGTATGCAGTTGGAGACAAGAAGTTTACATTCCCTTTTCTATGTTGCTGTACAAGCAAGTTCGCATAGTTACGCAAGCCTTCATTGTAGTCTTTATGATTGAATGCTTTACCACCATTATAAAGGAATAAGGCAATCTGTTCATTGAAACGTGTATCGACGAATGGTGCTGTAAAGTTATATAAATGTGTCAAATACGTACTCGTCACTTCAGTTTCCCAATATGGCTTACTTCCTCTAAAGACGGCTAGGTTCGTAAAGGAGTTATGCAAAATATCTTCATAATAGCGTTCTTTCGTTTGGTTGTATAACAGCATGACACGATCTTCTTTTACTAGAAGTAAATTACGCCCATATCCTCGCCCTGAAGCAGGCATAGGTTCGATAGTTGTCGCCATCTTATTGTATGGCCCTTCAGCTGTATACCATTTGTTGCGCTTTTTATAGTTGGTAATGGATTCCCGAAGCCATGAATCCAATCTTTCCTTTGATGAGAAGAGTTTTTTATTGGATGAAAGATACCATTGATCCACAACATCGTATCCTCTAGAGTTTAACTCATACACCGATACGCGGTTATCGCCCATTAGAATATTGCTGTAAGTTTCTTTCTCGTCCTGTAGTTCCCGTGTTCGGCTGACTGCACCATTACGATACTTTAACTCAAGCTCACGTGAACGATATGTTTTCGATATCATTTGCTGTCCAGTACCTTGTTGTGAAATCGTTTCAAGCACACCTACTGGCGAAGTAGCAATATCGAATCCGAATGTATCATCCACATCTTTTTTCATTGGGAACTTGTCAAAACGTTCTATTGTATTCGTTTGGATGCCTCCATCAATTCGTACCAAGTCGACACGAATCGGTAGACGGTCAGGGTTTCTCAACTCTACGAATGTAAAATAATCACCGTTTGGCAATTCTCTTTTCGTTACAGTAACTTTTGTGCTTTTTCTTTCACTGACTCCATAGACATAAATATGATCCGTTGCATGCCCATGTGTTTTTACCCGTTTAGCTGATAAAGACAAGAAATGGTTTGAACGCAAGTATGTCTGTCCTTCTTGCGTCAAAGGAACTTCCGTAATAAATTGTTCAAAACGAATGGGTTCGAATTTCCCCATAGTTTGTGTTTTATTGAAAACAATCGGTTGCTTTTTTTCGAGCATTCCTGCTTGAATCATTGCTCTATGTAGGAATACAGCAAATGAACCACGGTTAACGGAAAGTTTTGGAGCAAAAGATCCATCCTCTTTACCAGTTGTAATACCGTGCTGCATAAGTACTTTTACACCGTATCTGTGAGATTCACTAATACTCTTCTCATCAGTAAAATGTACTTTTTCACCTGTATCTTTCAATTTAAATGCATTGACTAACACACTTGCCATTTGTTCACGTGTTAATTCATCACTAACACCGAAATTACCATCGGGCTTCCCTCTAAATATGCCTTCTTGATAAGTAGACATGGCACCGCGTAAATGGGAAGACTTTGCGCTAACATCTTTGAATATCGGCTGATAGGGAGCTTCAGGTAATTGCAATGCGGCGGTCAGCAAGTTTGCGGCTTGCCCACGTTTGATGCTAACACCTGGACGATATTGTAAATCTTGATAACCGTTAATGATTCCTTCTTCGACAAGCTGTGTTACTTCATCTTTTGCCCAATATTCATTGCTGACATCGGAGAAACGCTGGTTTACTGTTTCTGCTTTCGCATGTATTGGCAGTGCGATAAAGCATACTATCGCCGCGATCAGCAATGAATTAAAAATTGCGTATGTATTTTTCTTTGATGCGCTGAACATCTTTAAAATCAACCCCATTCTTTGAATTTCTTGGTTATAGTATGTAGTTTCCTTCGACAATTATAGCATACCTAACTTTTCATTTGGACTATCGTTATAAAGGAAGAAGTTTCCATGCAATCTAGTTATGATATTTACTCAGACCATCTTCCATTTCTCCATAATCGCACCGTACAGACGCAGAAAAACAGAATTAGTTTCAAAATTACACACGTTACTTTTAATATGTAAAAAACAGTTCATGCTTAGTAAGCGATGAACTGTTTTGAACTATGCATGCTTTTGTTCGTACTCTGAAATCTTGTCTTCATATTGGAATGTCAGGGAAATTTCATCCCAACCGTTCAACAACATCTTTTTATAATACGGATCGATATCAAAGCCGTATATTGAACCGTCTTCCCCTGCTACAGTCTGGTCTTCAAGACTAACTGTTAATGTATACGGAACTTCTTTCCCTTTTCGTAGAAATTCATCAATTTCTGCAACAGATAGTGTAATCGGTAAAATCCCATTCTTGAAGCAGTTATTATAGAAAATATCTGCAAAGCTTGGAGCAATAACTACACGGAATCCGTAATCCAAAATTGCCCAAGGTGCGTGTTCTCGAGAGGATCCACAACCGAAGTTTTCATGTGCAACCAAAATAGTTGAACCGTCAAATCGAGGATCATTCATCACGAAATCTTCGTTTTTTGTACCATCTGCATTAAAACGCCAATGATAAAATAAATATTTTCCGAACCCAGTACGCTCAATGCGTTTTAAGAATTCCTTAGAAATAATTTGATCTGTATCTACGTTATTTTTATCTAATGGAGTGAGTACACTCTCTATTTTATTAATTGGTTCCATCTGAATACCCTCCTCAAATTTGCACAGCTGCATCAATTTTACGAACATCTACGAAATGTCCGTGTAGGGCAGCCGCTGCAGCCATGGATGGGCTGACTAGATGTGTGCGTGAGCCTGCACCTTGGCGTCCTTCAAAGTTCCGGTTAGATGTAGAAGCACAGCGTTCGCCCGCTGGAACTACATCATCATTCATAGCTAAGCACATACTACACCCTGACTCTCTCCACTCAAAACCTGCTTCTGTGAAGATTTTATCAAGACCGATATCTTCCGCCTGCTTTTTCACTGTACGTGAACCAGGTACGACAATTGCAGTCACAGTAGGATGAACGTTCTTACCTTTTACGACATTCGCTGCTGCTTCCAAGTCGCTAAGACGCGCATTGGTGCATGAACCGATAAATGCGTGCTGAATTTCAATATCCGTTAACGCCATTCCTTCTTCTAGTCCCATATATTCCATTGCGGAACGAAGTGCAGATTTATCTGTCTCTGATACATAGTCTGCAGTTGTAGGAATAGTAGACGAAATTCCAGATCCCATAGATGGGTTCGTTCCCCACGTTACGAATGGTTCAATTTCATCTGCATGAATTTCAAGCACTTGATCATATGTTGCACCTTCATCTGTATTCAATGCGAGCCAACGCTCTGCTGCCGCTTCAAATTCTTCACCTTGTGGTGCGTAACGACGGCCACGTAAATAATTGATTGTAGTTTCGTCCGGACCAATCAAACCCGCTTTTGCTCCCGCTTCAATGGACATATTACAAATCGTCATACGTTCTTCCATTGTAAGTCCGCGAATTGCTTCTCCTGTATACTCGACGATATGTCCAGTACCGACGCCAATTCCAAACTTCGAAATAATCGCAAGAATGATGTCTTTAGCTGTTACTCCAAAGCCGATTTTACCTGTCACGCGGATCTCCATAGTTTTCGGTTTACCTTGCCATAGTGTTTGTGTAGATAATACGTGCTCTACTTCACTCGTTCCGATACCGAACGCAATCGCTCCGAATGCACCGTGTGTTGAAGTATGGCTGTCACCACACACAATGGTCTTTCCTGGCTGTGTCAATCCAAGTTCAGGACCGATAATATGCACAATACCTTGGTCAGGATGTTGCATATCCGCCAATTGAACGCCGAACTCTTCACAGTTTTTTGCAAGTGTAGTAATTTGTTTTTGAGCAATCGGGTCATTGATTACCGGTAAGTTTTTTGTCGGGACGTTGTGATCCATAGTAGCGAAGCAAAGATCCGGACGACGCACTTTACGGTTCGCTAGACGTAACCCTTCAAATGCCTGTGGTGATGTCACTTCATGAATTAAATGAAGATCAATATATAGTAGATCAGGCTTTCCCTCTTCCTCATATACAATGTGCTCATCCCATATTTTCTCAATAATTGTTTTAGCCATAATTGTTTCCCCTTCCCAGCCCTTGCCTTTACGTTCGGCATATGATTCAGTTCGTCTATTTCGGTCTAACTACACAGAAAGGGCGCACCAGTTTCGGTATGCCCTCATGTGCATGTCGAGACGTAGACAGCGGTATTTTTTTAAATATACGAGTACATAATACTATTGGAAACGAACTGAAGATCCAGTTCATCTACAATCTTATCTGTCCATTCTTTAGTCGTTAATGAACGTTGCTCTTTACTAGCTAAATCTGCTGTAAAGTGACCTTCTTCAAATACTGTATTAACTGCTTTTTCAATCGCTGTTGCTTCAGTTTCTAATCCAAATGAATACTTCAGCATCATTGCGACAGAAAGAATAGTCGCCGCTGGATTTGCTACTCCTTGCCCTGCTACATCCGGCGCTGAACCGTGGACTGGCTCATATAGACCTAAACCGTCTGAACGTACACTCGCTGATGGTAGTAATCCAAGTGATCCTGTAATGACCGAAGCTTCATCACTCAAAATATCTCCAAACATGTTCTCTGTAACGATTACATCAAAATATGCAGGATTTGTAATTAACTTCATGGCTGCGGAGTCCACTAGCTGATGCTCTACTTCTACATCTGGATACTGCGCTTTTTTCTCTTCTACAATCTTTCTCCACAGCTTACTGGATTCGAGCACATTCGCTTTGTCCACAGAAGTTACTTTGCCTTTACGTAGGCGAGCCAACTCGAAACCTTTGTCGACAATACGTTCGATTTCCTCACGTGTATATACAAGCGTGTCAACAGCCGATTGATCTGTGTGACGGCTCGGTTTACCAAAGTAAAGACCTCCAGTTAATTCCCGAACAATCATCATATCGACTTCTTTGACGATTTCTTCTTTTAAAGGAGAAGCTTGGATCAAAGAAGGTACAGCTGCAACAGGACGAAGGTTTGCAAATAGATCAAAATGTTTACGTATCGCAAGCAACCCTTTTTCCGGTCGTAATTCAGATGGATTCTGATCCCATTTAGGGCCACCCACTGCTCCTAGAAGAATGGCGTCGCTTGACTCACATAACTCAATTGTCTCTTTAGGAAGTGGGTCATTCTTTTCATCAATCGCTGCTCCACCGATAAGTCCATATTCTGTATGGAATGTATGGTTAAAACGTCTGCCGATCACTTCCAATACTCTGACTGCCTCTGCTACTACCTCGGGGCCTATGCCGTCACCGGGTAATACTGCTACTTTCTTTTCCATAGAACTTCTCCTCCTTGATCAATCTCGTATCACTCGATCGAATACTCTATCCCTTTGATATATGTTGCTTATTTCATTAACTCTTCTTTCCGCAATTGTTCGCGAACTAGTTGACGGTTGATAGCATTCAAATAAGCTTTTGCAGACGCTTCTAGTACGTCTTGCGCTACGTCTCGGCCTGTAAGCTCGAGTCCGTTATGTCTTAAGTTGACTACTGCCTCTCCCAGTGCATCGCGGCCCTTACCGATCGATGTTACACGATAATCTAGAATGAGTACTTCACCTTTAATGGCCAATTCCAGTGCGTTAAAGATGGATTCAACAGATCCTGCACCAGTTGTTGCCACAGTAACTGTTTCTCCGCTAGGCACTGTTGCTGTCACCGTAGCTGTCGGAATATTATTCGTTCCGTATTGTACTTGAACATTATGCAACTCGTAAATCGGTGTATCCGTATCGGCCAATTGTTGTCCTGTGAATAGAACAAACAAATCGTCTTCCGTAATTTCCTTTTTACGATCTGCTAACTTTTTGAAGTCATCAAACGCTTCATTTAATTGTTGATCAGTCAGTTCAAACCCCATTGTCATTGCCCGATCTTTGAACGCAGCACGTCCGGAGTGTTTACCTAACGCTAGCGGAATATCCGTTTCACCAATTAATTCAGGTGTAATAATTTCGTATGTTTCACGGTTTTTCAGCATGCCATCCTGGTGAATACCCGATTCATGGGCGAATGCATTCTTTCCGACAACTGCTTTGTTTGGCTGGATGACTACCCCTGTCAAACGACTAACAAGCTGACTTGCTTTCTTGATTTCTTTCAAGTTGATTCCAGTTTCCATGTTATAGAAGTCTTTACGGATGTGCATCGCGACAGCAATTTCTTCTAATGCTGCATTGCCTGCGCGCTCTCCAATCCCGTTAATCGTACATTCTACTTGATCTGCACCATTCTCAACTGCCGCAATGGAGTTGGCAACGGCCATTCCAAGATCATCATGACAATGAGCTGAAAGCTTAACTTTCTCTATTCCTCTTACGTTCTCTTTCAAATACTTGAATAGAGCACCGTATTCTGCCGGTGTTGCATAGCCCACAGTATCTGGAACATTAATCGTTGTAGCCCCTGCCTCGATTACTTTATTAATAATACCTACCAGGTATTCCTTATCAGAACGGAAAGCATCTTCTGCTGACCACTGAACGAGCGGAAAATACTGTTTAGCGTATTTAACTGCATCTACTGCAATATCCACTACTTCGTCTGGAGACTTCTTTAACTTATACTCCATATGAATCGGTGATGTTGCTAAAAATACATGGATATGTGGCTGTTCTCCGCCACGTAAAGCTTCCCATGATATATCAATGTCATTCTTCATTGCTCTAGCAAGCCCCGTAACAGTAGAATTTTTCACTGTGTTGGCAATGCGTTGAACGGCTTCAAAATCACCTGGGGAGGAAGCAGGAAATCCTGCTTCAATAACTGCCACCCCAAGTTTTTCTAGCTGACGAGCAATTTCTAATTTTTCTACTGTATTTAGATTAATACCTGCAGATTGCTCACCATCGCGAAGAGTTGTATCGAAAAGATCAATTTTTCTCACTCGCAACCACTTCTTCCTCTTTTGATTTAGCTCCTTCGTTGATGAATGGCATCATAGAACGAAGCTTCTGTCCTACCTCTTCGATTTGATGCTTAGCTTCTGCTTCTTCGATTGCATTAAAATTAGGACGTCCGTTTTCATTCTCTTCGATCCATTCTTTTGCGAACTTACCTGATTGGATGTCAGTAAGAATATCTTTCATACGTGCTTTTGTATCTGCATCGACTACGCGTGGTCCGGAAACGAAGTCGCCCCACTCTGCAGTGTCAGAGATTGAATAACGCATTCCAGCCATTCCGCCTTCATACATCAAGTCAACGATTAGTTTTGTTTCATGCAATGTTTCGAAGTACGCTAGTTCAGGCTGGTATCCAGCTTCTACTAGTGTTTCGAATCCAGCTTTAACTAGTGAAGTCAATCCACCACAAAGTACTGCTTGCTCTCCGAATAGATCCGTAACTGTCTCTTCTTCGAAAGTTGTTTCCAAAACGCCGCCACGAGCAGATCCGATACCTTTTGCATACGCAAGAGCTACGTCTTTTGCTTGGCCAGATACGTCTTGATACACCGCGAATAGTGCAGGAACACCGCCGCCAGCTTCAAATGTTCTACGTACAAGGTGTCCTGGTCCTTTTGGAGCTACTAGGAATACATCTACGTCAGCAGGTGGTTTGATTTCACCGAAGTGTACGTTGAAACCGTGAGCGAATACTAAAGATTTACCTTTAGCAAGAGCAGGTTCGATTTCTGCATCATAGATTGCTTTTTGGTTTTCATCCGGAAGTAAGATCATGATCAAATCTGCTTTTTCAGAAGCTTCTTTTACCGAAAGTGTTTCAAGACCGTCTGCTTTTGCTTGATCAAATGATTTACCAGCACGAACTCCTACAACTACGTTAAAGCCTGAATCTTTCAAGTTACGCGCGTGTGCGTGGCCTTGTGAACCGTATCCGATTACTGCGATTGTTTTACCTTCTAATAGTCCTTCATTGATATCCTGGTTATAATACATTTTTGTCATTTTTATTTCCCCCTAAGTGTGTGTGTGTATTACTGCTTTAAAATTGATAACTGTGGTGCTTGAACTTTTTGCATATCACGGGCAAAGCCGGTTGCGCCAGTTCGTGTTAATTCTTTGATGCCATATGGTTTCAGCAAATCGATAAACGCTTCGATTTTATCTGGGTCACCCGTTACTTGGTAAGTTACTACATTCTTCCCGGAATCAACTATAATTGGACGGAAAGGTTCCACAATACTATTCATTTCAGAGCGAATCTGTGGTGGTGAGATGACCTTTACTAGCGCTAACTCACGTAACACGATTGCTTTGTCTGTTATATCTTTCACTGTAATAACATCAATCTGCTTTTGCAGCTGTTTTACAAGTTGTTCAATTTTGTTTTCATCTTCAACGTGAACTTGGAATGTCATCTTGGATCTATTCGGCTGTTCCGTAGCACCAACGGTAATACTTTCAATATTGAATTGACGCTTCATCAGCAGTCCCGTTACACGGTTTAATACCCCGCTCTGATTAATTACTGTTACTGTAATAATTCGTTTCACTGAGGACTCACTCCAATCATGTCTTGTAATCCTTTACCTGGAGCAACCATCGGATAGACGTTTTCACGTTGTTTCACTCGGCAATCGATCAAGACCGGCTCGTCAGATAATAGCGCTTCTGTAAATACTTTTTCAGCTTCTTCTAAATTGTGGATACGATATCCTTTTAGGTCGTATGCTTCCGCCAATTTAATAAAGTCTGGCTGTACAGGAACTAGCGACTGTGAATAGCGTTCTTCATAGAATGTCTCTTGCCACTGACGTACCATACCTAGTGCTCCGTTATTTAAAATGATGACTTTCACGGGAATACGCATTTCTTGAAGAAGTGATAGCTCTTGTGCTGTCATTTGGAAACCTGCGTCTCCAACAACTGCAATTACACGCGCTTTCGGTCTTGCAAGCTGTGCACCGATTGCTGCTGGGAAGCCAAAGCCCATTGTTCCTAATCCGCCTGATGTTACCCAGTTGTCCGGATTATTGAAACGATAATATTGAGCCGTCCACATTTGGTGCTGGCCAACATCTGTCGTAACAATTGCATCGCCATTTGTAATCCGATGAATGATTTCGAGAGCTTGTTGAGGTAATAAAGCTTCCTCGTCCTTTTGATACCAAAGTGGATATTGGTCTGCTAAACCATTCAAATAGCCCACCCATTCTGTTGTATCCGGTGATTTGAAATCCGCTTTTAGCAATGCTGTTAACGCTTCTTTCGCATCAGATACAATCGGAATTTCAGTAACCACGTTTTTACCAATCTCTGCTGGATCAATATCAACATGGATAACACGTGCATTCGGCAAGAATGCATCCAAGTTACCTGTTAGACGGTCATCAAAACGGGCACCGACATTGAGAAGTAAATCACATTCGCTTAGTGCATAGTTGGCAGTTGCCGTACCGTGCATTCCAGCCATTCCGTAGAATAGTTCATGTTCTCCATGGATTGTACCCAAGCCAAGTAATGTATTGACGATTGGAATACGATGCGTTTCGACAAGCTCCTTCAGCTCGGTCGTTCCACCTGCATGAAGTACACCTGCACCGGCAAGGATCATAGGCTTTTTCGCTTCAGAGATCGCTTTTGAAGCTTTTTGAATTTGCAGATAATTTGGTGTAGTAGTTGGCTGATAACCAGGCAAATTCACTTCTTTACTTTCTTTTTCGACAGGAATAAAGAGATCTGTTGCGATATTTTTTGGTACGTCGACAACGACTGGTCCTGGTCTTCCGGTAGAAGCAATATGGAAAGCTTCACGCATAATACGTGGGATGTCCGCTACACTTTGCACTTGATAGTTATGTTTTGTAATAGGTTGAGTAATCCCTATAATATCCGCTTCCTGGAAAGCATCCGATCCAATCACTGTAGTCGCTACTTGGCCTGTAATAACTACTAATGGAAGCGAGTCCATCATGGCATCTGTAATTCCCGTTACTAAGTTCGTTGCGCCAGGACCTGATGTGGCAATGACTACCCCTGTCTTTCCGGACACTCTCGCATATCCTTCTGCTGCGTGGATTGCCCCTTGCTCGTGACGTGCTAATACGTGTGGTATTGGGTCGTTATATAGCGCATCATAGATTGGGAGAACTGCTCCTCCGGGATATCCAAAGATCATTTCTACATTCTGTTCTTTAAGAGATTGAATCAAGATTGCAGAACCATCTGCAAGTTTATTTATGGATTGTTCCTTTGGCATAGATGCAGTCTGTTTTTCCTGTACTTCAGCACTCATACTGAACTCCTCCTTACATTTTCAACTATATATATATATTGACCAATGACGTTTTCCCCTAAAAAAAAACCTTTTCATCCCACGCAAAGAATACTACTCTCTTTACATAGGGATGAAAAAGCTTTCATGGTACCACCCTAGTTCGTGACGTTTGTCACCTTATGAGAAAGCAAGCCGAAGCTGTACTTTCTCATTGCTAACGAGCCCGAATATCGAGCCCGGGACTGCCTAATCGGTATACCTTTTAGCAATCCACTCCGAGGGGATGTCGCAAATAGCTGTATTACCGGCTCGCAGCACCACCGGCTCTCTGTGAATACACTCTCTATCTACTTTAACCTCATCAACGTTTTGTATATTAAATTTTCATGACTCCGCCAGTACTCGCTGAAGTGACTAGTTGAGAATATCTAGCAAGATACCCTTTTTTAATTTTAGGTTCAAATGGTTTCAGTGCATGGCGACGTTCTGCAAGAACTTCATCAGATACCATCAGTTCGATCGTACGATTCGTTAGATCAATTTCGATAATATCTCCATCCTCTACAAGTGCAATCGGTCCACCGGATGCTGCTTCTGGTGAGATATGTCCAATGGATATACCTCGTGACGCCCCAGAGAAACGACCATCGGTAATTAAAGCAACTTCTTTACCTAGCCCTTTCCCCATAATTGCGGATGTCGGCGCTAACATTTCTGGCATTCCTGGTCCACCTTTAGGTCCTTCATATCGAATGACGACGACGTGGCCTGCTTTTACCGTGTCATTATCAATATTTTCTTGGGCCTCTTCTTGTGATTCAAAGACAATCGCTTCTCCTCTAAACTCTTTGATAGAAGGATCAACTGCGCCCACTTTAATGACAGATCCTTCAGGTGCGATATTACCAAATAGAATGGACAAGCCACCTACAGGACTATATGGATTATCTTTCGTTCGTATGACATCTGTATTTGTAATTTCATGACCTGCGACATCTTCTGCAATCGATTTGCCTGTGATTGTCATTCGATCATTGTGCATCGCACCATCGATTTTACACAATTCATTGATAATTGCGCTCACACCGCCGGATTTTTCAATGTCATCCATTGAATAATCAGACGCTGGCATGATTTTAGCTAAGTATGGTACTCGTTTTGCTACCTCGTTAACATCTTCAATATTGTAATCAATTTCTGCTTCGTGGGCGATCGCTAATGTGTGAAGTACTGTATTAGTCGATCCTCCCATTGCCATATCAAGTGCAAATGCATCATCAATTGTTTCTTTCGTAATGATGTCACGCGGTTTAATATCTTTTTCGATACAATTCATTAGATGTTTCGCTGCATCTTTAATGAGTCTATGACGATCATCGGATGTAGCAAGAATTGTCGCATTTCCTGGAAGAGCCATACCGAGCATTTCCATTAATGAGTTCATGGAGTTCGCTGTGAACATTCCCGAACAAGATCCGCATGAAGGACAAGCATTCTGTTCGATGTCGAGTAATGTTTCAGCTGACATCTTACCACTCTTGTAAGCTCCTACACCTTCAAACACGGATGTTAATGAAAGAACATCTCCTGTTGCGGAAACACCTGCCTCCATCGGCCCGCCAGAAACGAAGACGGAAGGGACGTTTGTTCGAACAGCTGCCATCAGCATACCTGGTGTGATTTTGTCACAGTTAGGTATATAGAAAACACCATCAAACCAGTGCGCATTAATGACTGTTTCAGCTGAATCTGCAATCAACTCACGACTTGGCAATGAATAACGCATGCCGATATGCCCCATTGCAATTCCGTCATCAACACCGATTGTGTTAAATTCAAACGGTACGCCGCCCGCTTCCCAAATCGCTTCTTTCACTACTTCCGCGAATTTGTTTAAGTGCATATGTCCCGGAATGATATCTATATAAGAGTTACACACTCCGATAAATGGTTTGTTCATATCTTTCGTTTTAACACCAGCTGCATATAGTAAGCTACGATGTGGTGCACGATCGATTCCTTTTTTAATCATGTCACTTCTCATTTGCAATCTCTCCTAAACTAATTGAACGAATCAATTGCTAATTACATCAATTGCATTCAGTTGAATATTCTGAACAGCTAGTGAATTGTTCACCGCTATGAACTAGATTGCTGTAATCATATCTTGAATACGAATAAAGGTCAACCGTATTTTTAAAGTTTTTCGTTAATTGTGACTAATTTAAAACGTCTGAATACGCTTACACACGCGACATATAGCGATATATTGCATATCGAAATATTTGAAATTTATTTTGCATTTGAGCTTTTTTCTTTCATTAAATAAAAGAAAATCCAGACAATATCCTTATTATGCAAATAGAAGGTAAAGTTTGTACATTTATTCAACATTCTGTCTAGCCTCTTTTGCTTTGTATGCATCAATCAGATTTTCGCTTTGTTTCATTGTAACTCTCTCATCTACTTACGAATCAATAAGTGTAGACTTCAACTAATGCTCTACCTCTTCTATTCAAGAAACAATATTTTTTCGTTAAGTATGTAGAATGCTAGTAAGTTTATGACAAGTTTCGCTCGACAGTATTCGACATTTATATTTTGTTCATAACTCTATACACATTATCCACCGCATATATTGGCAGTTTCTGTATACCATTCACATATTACCCACAACTTACCCACCAACATTGTGGATAATTCGAACGCTTGTTCTTTTTAGATTCCTTTGGTAAAGTAAGAGATAACATCTAGAGAGAAGCATGCAGACTGATTACAATCTATTCATCCTAAAGGAGGCGGTTCTACTGTGCCACATTTATCGGATCAATTGTTGATCTATTCCTATCAACAAGCTCAAAAATACCATCTAAATCTGGAATTCATCCAACTGTTGGAACGCGAGATACGTAAACGTGCCTTGGAATCGATAAAACTCAGTAGCTGATCTTTCGGATACAATAAAACGGACATGCCTTTTTATCATAGCAATGTCCGTTTTCCATTCTATAAGTACATCTCCTTCTATTTAAGGAGATATATTTTATGATAACGCTTTGAGTCCAACTACGCCGATAACGATCAGAATAAGACTCACTACTCTACCTGTACTCTTCGATTCACCGAAGAACACCATATTGATGAGTACGGCACCCGCTGTACCTATACCAATCCACACGGCATAAGCTGTACTAACTTGCAGGAACTTAAAGGAGTTATACAGAAAGAAGAACGCGATACCGAACCCTCCGTAGTATAGCAAGCCGTTACCCAATGTCTTGTTCTCACTAAACTTTTTCAACCCGATTACACCTGCAAACTCACTTAGAGCTGCCAATAATACTAGAATCCAACCCATCGTCTTTCACTCCCTCCAGCGCTTTCTTTTCATCCTGCCCATCCGCTATCTTTAATCCTGCTACACCAACCACTAGGAGGAAGATGAAAAAGATCTTCCCTATACTAATATGCTCACCGAAGAACATGACATCCATTAACGATGTACCCACTGTTCCGATTCCAGCAAATATTGCATAGACCGTTCCTGTCGGTAGCCCCTCGCAGGCTTTTGTAAGGAAATGAAAATCCACAAAGATAAACCCTACGATATATATCCAGTGCCACCAGTGAGTCGCTGTGTTAAAACCAAAAATCCACACTAATTCAAAAAAACTAGTTAATGCGACATATAACCATGCTTTATTCATACCATTCACTCCAATTTTATTTCTTAGTTCAACTATATGACTGACTATCATTCATTTTATCATAAAAGCTAACATATTGCTATGTTAACCTTTCGCTGTTTGAAATTGCAGTGCATGAGATATAAAATCGAGGACTTCTTCTTTCTGTCTATCCGCTTCACTTTCATCATGTTGAGCGTAAAGGAATACTTGCTCAGCCGCTGATTCAATAAGACCAATAATGATCTTTGCTGTCCTTTCAGGTTTGATCGATTGGCGAACTGCGCCTGCTATTTTGGCAGCTTCAAGCTTTTCGCTAATCCATTCATAAAATGGTGCATATACGGATTCCCACTCGCGAATATGTTCCGTTGAAGCTATCCCTGAATAGATGACGGCTAATATTTCATAATACTCTTTGTTCACTTTAAATATTGCATCTACCATTTGTTCGAACTGTTTTGGATACGTTGCTTCATCATCAACCGTTAGTTTGACGATTTCAATCGTTTTCATAACCATCACTTCCGCAATTGCAGGCATAAGGGATAATTTTGACGGAAAGTATAAATAAAATGTTCCTTGCGCAATCCCTGCACGCTTGACGATATCGGAGATCTTCGTTTTCTCAATCCCTTGCTCTTGAAATACTTCTATAGCTGAATATATAATCGCTGTCTTTTTCCCCAAGGTATTCCCCACTCTCTATAGATTCTAATTAGTATATCGTACTATTCTTTTCTTACAGGTAATGACAATGATTACTTCCGGATTTACTTAATACTCTTTAAATCTACCATCATTTGATGCAAAGTACACATCAAAACTATAAGATGATTCGTCTTTATGTCAGTAAACGCGTTATTTGCTGTAGCTGACGGGCTATATACTGTAAATAGTAAAACAATACTCATATACGCCATCTAGAAAATTCGTTATTCTTACTAGTGTTCAATACGTTTACTCTTTTTGTTTCAGTAGTAGGAATAGCTGAATAATAATCTATGAGTTGTAACGATAAAAATACCGTCCTTTGACAGGACGGTATTTTTACGTTCATTATTTGACATCTTTTGTTTCTTGTACGAATGTTTCTCCACTTTTACGTGCTTGGATATCAATGCTATGTTCTGGGTACTCTTTTTCAAGACGTTCGTAGTATTTTTTACTAATTTTTTCAGCATCTTCTTTTTTCATGTCTTCGGTAACTTCAAAGTCCAGCAAGACGAAACCACCTGCATCTTCAGTAATGATTAAACTTACTTCCGATACCCCTTCTTCTTTCTCAAACTCTTCTTTTAACTCATCATTAGAAGCCGTTGTATCAGATTTATCTACAGGTTCTTTAACAACATTTTCAGTAGGTTCGGTTTGTTCCTTGTTCACTTCTTTTTCGTTGTCAGTATCCGCGTTACATGCTCCTAATAGTAGAAGTGATAGACTAAGCGGAGCTAATATCTGTCTTTTTTTCATGATAAACCGACCCTTTCTTTTTGTTCATTATATTGTGTATCCTATCATATTTGTAAATCCTTGGCAAAGAATTTAGTACTATGCAATTTACTGTCAAACAGTTATGTGGCGAAAAGACTAAACTTGAATATGACTTTCTTGACTCTTCTCTTCGTTCTATTAATTTACAATACAACAGTATTTTACACTCCATTCTTTTACCAACATTCGCAAGGTTTTTGTAGGACGTGAAATGGGTATGTTATATAAACCAACTATAAAAAGGGAGGCGATACAATGGATGAACTTGTAAGCAAAACATTTATTGGCGTATATTACAAGGATGCTGATCTTCTAAGTAAGATAGAGGAATTAAAAGAAACAGGTTATATCGATGATAATATTTATGTAATCGCTAAAAATGAAAACGATGTATCCATGCTACGCAGTCGAACAGGCGTAGATGTGTACTCCGCATATGATACGTGGACAGATCGCTTTATAGGCTTCTTAACTGGCGAAAATCAGATCAAACAAATGATGTATGGTATCGGAATGGACACCATTCAAGTAGACCGCTATTACGAAGAAGTTCAACACGGTGGTATGATGCTATATGTAGATGAAGGGTTGGCTTACAGCGTGTATTCGAAAGATGAACCTTTCTCTACAGACGGATTATCGCCTAGTGCGTCTAAACCTGTCGTTAATCACAATAGAACGACAGATCCATTTATTGAGGATACAGTATCTGAACCGTCTTATGGCGGATATGAACCTTTGCAAAACCCTCCACAACCAGAAGTTCTACAAGCAACCAATCGGGCCGATACAATTCAGACAAATGATCTTACTTCTAAAGAAGAGGATGCCGTAGTATCCGAACAAATTGAGGATGAAGATCCTTCTACTTTCCCTAAAAAATAATCATATTCTTTTTGAGCCTTTCATTTCTACGGAAGGCTCTTTACTTTGTTACAATTTGTTTACAAAACACGTTTCTTGTAACCTCTTCTTAATGTGAACGTAATGTTT
This sequence comes from Sporosarcina sp. P19, assembly GCF_002743165.1. Classification (NCBI taxonomy): domain Bacteria; kingdom Bacillati; phylum Bacillota; class Bacilli; order Caryophanales; family Caryophanaceae; genus Sporosarcina; species Sporosarcina sp. P19. The sequence continues at coordinate 29,310 of NZ_PDYR01000013.1, forward strand.
CACTCTATAGCTGTCGTGTAAGATATTACTTGCAGCTAGAAAGTGATATCTATTATTTCGGAGGAGAGTCATTCATGAAAAAGTTTTTATGTTCAATTTTGATGGCATCAGCCATGTTCGTCGGGTTCACTGGCGGGACAGCCGATGCAGCAAGTAAAGCTACAGCTAAAAGTGGTACATACATAACAGTACATAATGCAAACGTTCGAGCAAATGCTGGAACACAACATAGAAGAGTCTTTACATTAAAAAAAGGTACACGCGTTCAACTGACACATCAAAAATATGCAGGTAAACAATTGTGGTATAAAGTAAAAATTAATGGTAAAAAAGGATATGTTTCAAGTTCTCTATTAAAGAGATCTACAGGCAAGGCAGTAGCAGCAGCTTCCCATACTAAAGGTGGAGGATCTGGTGTTGTGAAAACAGCAATGAACTTGCGCGGAATCCCATACCGTTTTGGCGGCACTACAACTAGAGGATTCGATTGCAGTGGATTCATCCAGTATTCATACAAGAAGAATGGTAAGTCTGTAGCTAGAACAACAACCGGGCAATTCAAACAATCATCAAAAATTAAATCACCAAGACCTGGAGATCTAGTATTCTTCCATAACACCTACCGCAAAGGTATTTCGCATGTAGGAATCTATGTCGGAAACAATAAATTTGTTCATGCTGGTGGCAAGAAGTCGGAAGTCGTCAGCCTTAACAATCCGTACTGGAAATCTAAATTCAACAGTTTCAGAAGAATATAATCAGTAAAACGACCCGATGAACGTTCATCAGGTCGTTTTTTTATTCAACGGAATGGACTTTCCCTTGCTCATCTTTATAGATTACATGATGCCTTTCAAACTTTGTTGGAGAATCTAAGCCCGCAGCCGCAGCCACACGGAATAATCCTTCTCTCATTGTCAAAATATAATTTGTTACACGGAATTTCTTCTCTTCTACAACAAGTGCTCGCTGTAAGCTTTGATCTGTCGTGGCGACACCAGCTGGGCATGTATTCGTATGGCACCGCTCTGCCATAATGCAGCCTACTGAAATCATGAAACCACGTGCCACTTGTATCAAATCTGCACCTAAAGCCAATGCAATTGCTGCTTTATCAGGTGTGATAATTTTCCCTGATGCAATAATCTTTACTTGATCACGCACTTCAAACTTACGCAACGCATCGTCTAGTAGAATAAGAGACGAACGAAGTGGTAAGCCCACACTATCCGCTAAGTCTTGATAGGTAGCCCCCGATCCACCCTCTGCTCCATCGAGTGAGATAAAATCAGGACCCATTCCTGTCTCAGCCATATACGATGCGAATTCTTCAGCATCTTGCTTTCCACCAATGACTATTTTGATGCCTACAGGTATTCCACCGGCATGCCGGATGTCTTCAATGAATGAAAACAGTGTCGGATAATCATGGAACTGTTTAAATCGGTTCGGACTATTAATAGAGGTATAAGGTTTTACATTTCGTATAGCCGCAATCTCTTCTGTCACCTTCTCGCCTTCTACGTGTCCTCCACGCATTTTTGCTCCTTGGGCTAACTTGATCTCAAACGCCTTAACCTGTGGTATATTTGCTTTCTCTTTTACTTTTTCAATATCGAACTGTCCATCTTCTGTACGGAACCCGAATAACCCCGATCCAATCTGCGCAATAATATCTGCGCCCCCTACCAAGTGATGGTCTGATACGCCACCCTCACCTGTGTTCATCCAGGCACCTTGCGCCATACCAATACCTTTAGATAGTGCAGTAATTGCATGGTCTCCGAGCGCACCATAACTCATACCGGACTGCCCCAATAAGCTACGCACGACAAATGGATGCTCACAATTTGGTCCTAATACAATCGCATCTTCCTCGGGTAACAACCAAGGCAATGTTGTCACTTCTTCACGATGTTCTTTGCGCGAGAATAAATTGTCAGTTTCTACTTCATAGCGCATAGTTTTCAATAGATTATCATTATCTACACGCATTTCCTCGTTTTGTTTCGTGAACATGGCATTACGAATATAGTGACCAGGTTCCTGGTAGTCTCGTTTAGACCCAAAACCAATGATACTGTTTAAGTACTTCCCGGGCATCACCATATGTAAGTATTCTTCGCGGCTGAATGGCTTGCCGCTATTATCGTCATTAAATAAATACTGTCTAACCTCTGGACCCACCTTTTCAAATATATAGCGAACTCTACCTAAGATTGGATAGTTACGTAAAATTGCGTGCTGTTTCTGACTTCGATCAAAAAAGTATAGAAAAATCCCTATACTGATTGGAATGGCTAATATAATCAGCACAACCAATGAAGTTGTAAAATTGATGCCTTCTAACCAATTCATAGCCCCACTCCTTTCTATTTGTCTGTACTTTACCTGTACCCCTGATAAGCGGCTGACTAAACGTAAAAAAGCCCTAATCCTTGAATGTCTCTCAAGGATTAGGACTGGATGTTGCTAAATTATTGATTTGTTAATTTACGTTTTGATTACTTTGGAACGTTTACTTCGATTTGCTTAGTTGCAATCGCGCTAGATTGGCCATCTTTTTTCACGCTTACTACAACAGTGCCTTGAGCACCTTTATTAGCTTTACCAGAAAGCTTACCGCCTTCTACTTTCAAATCAGTAACAGCCGCAGAATCTCCGGAATAGCTCGTTGCAATCGTACCTAAAGTAATTTCATTTCCTTCGTTTACCATATAAATAGTACCGTCATTTTTAATTAGAGGAGTAGCTTCTGATGAAGTCAATTTAATTCCATCTCCAGTTACTACCTGCATATTGAAATCTCCTGAAGTGATGACAGGTGTAGTCTCTTTAAACTCTACTGAAGATATTGACGGAGTTGAATTCACTACAGTAATCGTAGCAGTTGCTCTTGTAATATCTCCTTGTTTAATCAAGATATTCGTAGTTCCTGCTTCTTTAGCTTCAACAGTCAGTTCTCCTGTTTTAGCATCTTTTGTAACTGTTGCAACACTTGGATTAGACGAAGTTACTTCGTATCCAGCACCAATTTTGTCGTTGCCTACATAAAATCCTTGGCTATTGTACTGTTTCCAAGCTAATGTTACAGAGCCGTCTTTTGAACCATTAATAGCATCAATTGTCAAATCGTCTGAAGCAGATACTGTTTCTAGCTTTTTAGTAGCTACTGTTTCATCATCCGAAACAGCAACTGCTATATTACCTAGAACTGTATCTCCAGATTTAACTTGGACAGTTGTTGTTCCAGCTTTGATCCCTTTTACATTCACAGTAGCCTTACCTTCTGCAACTGCTAAAGTAGCTGCTTCAACAGTAGCAATCTCAGCGTCTTTTGACTCGACAGTTACATCGCCAGCATATAAGTCACCATACTGGTCTTTAACTACTACATTAGTGCCTTGAGTTGTACCTTTTATTAATTTTGTGTCTGTTGACGATAATGTAGCACTGCTTGCAACACGCTTACCAGCACCTACTGTAAGCTTTATGTCCTTCGTAACATCGCCAACTTTTGCTACAATCGTAACTTCTCCAGTACTGATCGGCGTTACTTTTCCAGCAGAAGTGACTGTTGCTACGCTTGGATTAGAAGAAGTGAATGTTGCAGTCGAATCAGTTTTTGTTGCTCCGCTAAGAGTAATAGTTTCTTCGACTTTTACATCTACTGCACCGTCTTCAAGTGAAATTTTTCCACTTTCTACCGTTACTCCGTCTTGCTTAACTGAAACTTTACTAATCTCAGAAACTGTATTAGCGTAGTCTACTACTTTAACATCTACTAATTCTGATTCAACAGTTTTTCCATCTTTATCTGTCACGACAACTTTATACGAGAATCCGTCAGTAGTCTTAAGTGACTTCAATGTACCAGTTGCCTGCTCAGAGAACACACCAGTATTAGTAGACTGGAACGCAACCGTATAACCAGCATCCGTCAATTTCTTCATATCAGCAGGTTTACCATCAACGTTGAACGCCAACTTCTGACCAGCTGTACCAGCATTCACTTGAGTAGTAGTAGCTGTAACTTTCTCTACTGTCAGCTCGTACGTGAACTTGTAAGAAGTCACTACATCTTCTTCGCCTTCAGCTTCTGCTTTTGTCGTCAAGTTAAGAGTCATTTCTTTACCCGACGTTAGTTCGTTTTTTAATTCGATTGTCGCTTTTGTACCGTCTTCGTTCGCTTTGAATGAAGCCAGTTCATTTCCTTCAATCTTCAACTGCTCTGCTTTCAACACGTGTAAACTCTTACCTGTTAGCTCAAGTTGCTTTTCGCCAGTTGCTGTAACAGAAGTGATTTCAGATACTTCTGGAGCTTCCGGTTCTTCTCCAGGTACTTCAACTTGAATCGTTTTGTAAAGGAATGAAGCGAATTGTGCGCGTGTTGTAGTTTCTTTTGGTCTGAAGTTTGGTGCAGCTGGGTTTGTAATGTCGAAGTAGTCTAATACATCGATTGCAGTACGTGCTTCAGCTTTCGCCTTATTCAAATCTACTACGTCTTTATCAAATTCTTGTTCTTGCACATATGTTAATAAGCTCGTTTTATTCACTGAATCGAACGCACGAACCAATACAACCGCCATATTTTCACGGGTAATAGATCCAGCTGCGCCTAATGATCCATCTTCATATCCTCTAAATACATCGTTATCCTTTACGATTGCCGCTGATTGCAACAATTCGTCATTCGAATTGGATGTTAAATCTGTGAAGCGTGGATTTGTTTTATAGTCTGTCGGAATTGAATAACCTTTTGATACAAGCCATTTTCCCATTAACTTCACTACGTCGGAACGAGTTAAAGTCTTATTAGGCTTGAATGAACCATCCGGATAACCACTGATTACACCTGTTGCTGCTAGTGCATCAATTGCTTCCTTGTGTGAGTTAGTTTCCACAACGTCATTAAAGTCTGCTGCACTGACAACTGGTGCCACCGCTGATGCTACTAATGCCGCTGATGCTACGCCTGTTAGATACTTACTGTACTTCTTTTTTGATTGTGATTTCATTAAATAATTTCCTCCTCTAGTTTGTTTGCGTGATTGCTGGTTGGTTGTAGAGCAGCATAAAAACCACTCTTTTACTCTTATACCCTCTTTCACATTAAATAATCCTTAAGACTATTAAATGAATAAAGTATAGGAAAGGAAAGAATGATTACTAGGCGCTCAACTAAAATAATAACATACATTTCCTTTGTTGGTAATGGAAAATGAAGGATGCATTTCATATATTGTGGAACTACCAGCACTACGAGAGTGTACACCTTGCATATTACATTCAGGTTACAACCTTGTAACTGCGCAATAACAAATTAAAATATAGCTCGCCTACATCATATGTTACTTTTCATGATACAATCCCATTATGAAAAAATTACTGGCTCTTCTCTTACTACTCAGCATTTTAATCGGACTGTCGATCTCATCCAGTCAGACATACGAACAGCAATCGCTTGTTTCCACATTACAACAATGGCTACCCAGCGAACCTGGCAAAACTGCTTTATCCACGTGGGAATTCTCCTATTGGGATAGAACTATCTCTATTGAAGAACGGGGATATTATCATTTTGTAGAATTCTTGATTCGAAAAGCTGCACATTTCTTTACATTTGGATTTTTAGCTTTAGTCATTTATTGGCTCTTGCCTAAAGGAAAGGGTCGTTTATTGTTGGCCGCTCTATTCAGCTTCGTTTTAGCATGTGCTGATGAATTACATCAGTACTTTACAGGAGGCCGCACCGCGACGATGCAAGATGTGTATTTAGATACAGCAGGTGCTGTAACTTTTCTTTTACTGCTAGCGTTAGTTCGTTTAGCCAGTCACTTACGTAAAAATTGGTTCCATAGTATCGTTTAGGTTTATAGTATTCCTAACGTTTTTACGAGCATAGTACTCTGTGTTATGATAATGACGAAATGGGAGGTCGTCTAATGAATAACTCGAGTGATCAGCTACTCCTTTCACTTAGCTATATTTCCATCCACCGAGTCGTGGATCGCATAGAACAAACGCACCAAAAATCTTACCACACAATGTGCTTATTCCAAGATCGCATTACAACGTCGGAGCGCAGTTTCCCTCTGAAGCATGTTTTTGATGTATCCTATCGCCCTTTCTCTGGTCACACAGGATTATTTTATCTTCATACAAATGAAGGTGTTTTTACATTTGAAATCGAGGAAGAACCTGAACAATTTATTTTATTATACAAACAAATACAATCAAAATAAGTTATATATAATGTATAATTCTACGTCCTACTTCATATTTTGAAGTAGGACGTTTATACTTTTTGTTTACAGGGTATATACAACTATAGTCTATAATGTATTCAATGGAATATTCGTAAAATGAGTATTTTTAAATGTGTTCATTTATTCATGACGTGATATGATAGCATTACATTTAACACAATATAACGCATACATTAGAACTATAAAAAATACTAAAACTTCCTATATCGGAGGAGAACAGCAATGGCAAAGGAAAATGAGATAACGGCTATTTATAGCAAAATTAGTGAAGCAAGAAGCGAAGGACGCTATGACCTAGTCATTACATGGGCAGAAGATTTATTAAATAAAGGTCTTTTATTTTCAAATAATGAAGCTGTTTTAACCGCACATTACATTTGTGCGATCTCCCATTATTACACAGGTGATTTTGAAAAAGTTCTCTTTCATATAGAAGAGCATCATACACAATGTATTTTGTATGGCAAGAAGTCCGATTATATGCGTTCGTATTATTTGCAATACTTCGTCAGCTCTTTCGCATTAGACTATGACAGAGGACAAAAGTTATTGGAAGACATGCTCTCCATTGCGATTGAGAGTGAAGATTATTCTTATATCAGCATGGCCTACAATAAACTAAGCCTTCTTCACAATAAAAAAGAGCAATATGATAAAGCTTTAGAATTTGCACAATTAGCCGTTTCTTTCGCAAAGATGAAAGATGTAGACAGAGAAATTTTATTGATTCGAGCACATCTGCACGTAATTGAATCCGCTATTAACCTACAAAATTCCTATCTTGCTCAGACTAGCCTTGATTTTTTGCGCCAGTTACCTACTATGAACGATCACCCGCGTGAATTGGCATTTCTAGAAATCTTAAAAGGTAGATTCTATGATTTAATAGGTGATCCAGAAAAGGCTTTCCACTTTTACACGAAAGCAAAACAACGTGAGGAGAAATTGAGAGATTACTCTATACTGAAAGATATCCAGCAAAAACGAATTGTGTTGGCAGAAAACCTTTGTACTTTTGATGAATTAGCAATCATTCAGAAGGAATATATTGATTTATTGCATGAAATTGAAGACAGCCGACTAGTAAAAGCAGCACTCGAATTGCAAATACGGTTACAAAGTTCTTCCAGCACGACGAGCGAAAACACGGATTATTTGACAGGTATATATAATCGAAAGTATTTAGAAGAAACGACTAATTTATGGTTGGATGAAGCCACAACGCCTAAAAAACCCGTTGTTTGTATTGTTTTTGATATCGATAATTTAAAAGCAATTAATGACACATATGGTCATCTAGTCGGAGATGAAGCCATTAAATTTGTTGCGAACACTTCTATCCATGAAATAAGGAAAGAAGATGTGTTAGCTCGTTTCGGTGGAGATGAATTTGTTTTAGTGATGCAAGGCATTTCTATGGCAGATGCAAAAAGAAAAGCTACTTTACTCGCTGGAAAAATTGAGTCCTTGTCATCTACTTCAGATGTTTTACCTATTCCAATAACGATCAGTATAGGACTCAGTGACAATACGAGGCGCAATATACAAAGCTTCAATGAACTATTTCATTTAGCGGATCTCGCTCTTTACAAAGCAAAAGAGAACGGCAAGAACCAAGTCATTTCTTTCATATAACCCAAACATGGATGCCTGTAAGATAGGGTTCATGTTTTTTTGTTATCCATACTAAAGCACAGTTAATCATACCCATGTATGCAATAAAAAAAGCTCACACCGCCACTATGCGATGTGAGCTTTCAATATATTAATTTAGAACTTTTACTTTTACGTTTTTACGTCCCCATTGGTAGGCACGTGATTTACTTGGAATGAATACGTCGATTTTATTACCTTTGATTGCTCCGCCAGTATCTCCAGCGATGGCATATCCGTACCCTTCAACGTGAACTTTTGTGCCTAATTCGATAACTCGTGGATCTACAGCAATTACTTTCAAGTTGGGATTTTTACGTAAGTTCAATCCTGTTCTTGTAATACCTGAGCAACCATTGCAATGTGCTGTATACGCTGTTGCACTTACCATAAGTTCTTTTGATACATTATCTCCATTTGAACGAGATGGTGTGCTTTGTTTCTTCGGAGCGCTAGCAGCCACTTTAGAAGACTTCACTAAACGCAACTTTTGATTTGGATAAATCACTGTGGATTTTAAGTTATTCCATTTTTGAATATTAGAGACAGATACATTGTTTTGTAGAGAGATTTTATATAGTGTGTCACCTTTTTTAACTGTGTGAACTGATGATGCGGCCGATGTTTCGTTCATCCCGCTTGTGAATACTGTGATTAACATGGCTACTGTCAATACAAATAATAACTTCTTCAATATGCCACCCCTAACGATTTGATAGCCTTATCTTACCAAGTCTATATTACAATTAGATTACAAACATGAAACAATGCAATGACAACACCTACATTTGTGTTACAAATAGCTTGTTTTCATTTCGAATTATAAGAAAACTTAGGTATTAAATCCTGTATCAAACATTACATTTCGATATGACTAAACATTGCCGAGTTTTATTTGGATAGTAAGGGGTAGTTTATAAGTAATGTAAAATTATACTCTAGCAAATTTGAAGGAGGGCTATTTTATGAAGAAAAGACATGTAGTTGGAACCTATGACACAGATAGAGAAGCCATTGCCGCTATCGAAAATTTAAAGCATCTCGGATTTACCGCAGATGAAATTTCAATCATGAGTAAAGATCGTGAAGAAGCAGATCACGTAGTCGAACAAACAGGCACACATGCTACTGAAGGTGCCGCGACAGGAGCTACAACTGCTGGCTTGATCGGTGGTTTTGGAGGAATTCTTACAGGCATCGGTGCTTTGACTATTCCAGGGATAGGTCCTATTATAGCAGCTGGCCCAATAGTAGCCGGCATCACTGGAGCTGCAGCCGGAGCGGGTGTCGGTGGCCTTGCGGGTGCGTTGATCGGAATGGGAATCCCCAAAGAAGAAGCCCATCGCTACCATGATCATTTCGAACACGGTAAAATTTTAGTGTTAATCGACTCAGATCTATATAATCCAGTAACACATACACATGCTTCCTATACGACAGGCTCAATTGATCAACCTACCGGTAGAGATATCGAATCAAGTCCATTGATTGATCCAAATCCACTAGCTAAAAATCATAGCTACGATCCATTAACTGATCCAAAACCTGCTGACAAAGACACTCACAATTAAATTGAATTAAGTCTCTTCGGAGGCTTTTTTTATTGAATAAAGTTACTATATATTGCTTCACTTGGTTTCTTTTCTTCCACAGAAGGGAAAGAATGATTGAGCGTAACTATTTACAGATAAGAGAGGTGCGTTACATGCCGGTGACTCGTGATCAAGATGATGTTTCACGCGCGATTATACAATTGATTAAAGATGGTAATCTGGAATCCGTAAGAAAAGTAATTAGAGAACTAGAACCTAGAGAAGTAGCTGCTCAGTATAAGCGATTACCCCGAAAACGACATACAACATTTTTAGAAGTACTGGATAAAGATCATCTGGTGAAGATGCTAGGCTTTTTACCGAAAAATGAACAGTTACGCGTACTGGATTTAGTAGGGCCAATTCGTTCCACAGAACTGCTGGAAGAAATGAAAAGTGATGACTTATCTCACCTTTTGTCTGAGCTGTCAGATAAACAAGTGGAAAAACTCATAGCTGAATTGCGCCAAGAACAAAAAAAGAATATTTTACAGCGACGAAAGTATCCAAAAGATTCAGCTGGACGGATTATGACGACACGTTATGTATGGGTTCATCAGTCATATACTGTTGAAAAAACGATTGAAAAGCTCAAGCATTATGAATCATTTGCTCATTACTTAAATTACGTATATATCATTAATGATGAAAAGCAATTAGTAGGTGTGCTTTCTTACCGTGATTTATTGCTCGCTAAGGAAGATTGTATAGTAACGGAAATTATGGAGACCGGTCTCGCCAAAGTATATGATACGACTGATCAAGGCGAGGTAGCCAAAATGATTGGGAGATTTGATTTCGTATCACTACCTGTTGTCAATAAAGAGAATATATTAGTGGGAATCATACGGACTGACGAAGTACTCGATTTAGTCGTTAGAGAAGCAAACAAGGATATCGAAATGCTTTTCGCTTCTGGTAAATCTATTGACTTCAAAACAAAGCCTCTAGTAGCGGCCTACCGTAGACTCCCTTGGCTCATTCTATTGTTATTTATCGGCCTCATATCTGGTAGTATCATTTCCAAATTTGAAGAAACGTTGGAAGCTGTTGTCGCTCTCGCCTTCTTCATGCCGATGATTGCCGGTATGACCGGTAACACAGGCACCCAATCTTTGGCTGTCGTAGTGCGTGGTCTGGTATCTGAGGACTTGAATATGAAAACGGCACTGCAACTAGTTCTTCGCGAATTAATTGTTGGAATTATATTAGGTGTCGTGTGTGGTGCCGTGATCTCAGTGATCGCCTATGTATGGCAAGGTAGTTTCACACTAGGATTAGTGGTAGGTTCCTCTTTAGTTGCTACACTGATTATCGGAACGATTGCAGGAACGACTATTCCTTTGATCCTCAATAAATTTAAAGTAGATCCAGCTGTAGCTTCTGGTCCTTTAATTACGACGGTTAATGACATTCTATCGTTACTGATTTACTTCGGAATTGCTACAATGTTCATCTCAAAATTAATGTAATTGAATATTCAGATTTCTCTTGCATATAAACAGAACATTCAGCATAATATATAGTAACGGAAGGTTAGTGTAAGGTTGTTGTAATATATCTCAATTTGATGCCAAACACTACAGAAACATGACATTCTTCACAGTTTGATGATTTACGTTTATTGCGTTTTGTATAGGTTATACTACTAGTAACAGCAATTGCACAAACGGATTTGGGTTGAAGTTTGGTGCAGCTGGGTTTGTGATAGTGAAGAAGTAAAGTCGAATAATCTGTACCGCTTCGTCGAAGAGCGAGTACATAACGAAGAGCTCCGCGGCCATGGGTTGACCGCGGAGCTTTTTGTTGTTTCATGCTTTTGTGAGTAAAGGTGGTTTTCTATTCTTCATCGGATTCGTTTGCTCAATCGCATAACCGACATCGAGCAATAATGCTTCTGAGAAAGCCGGTCCAATAATTTGCACTCCGACAGGTAGATCTCCTTTGAAACCGCCCGGTACTGATAATGCAGGAAGGCCAGTTAGATTACTCGGCCCTGTGAAACGAATAATGTTATCGATTAGATCAACTTGTTCCCCGTTAAGTTCCACGGTGTCCGAACCGATTGTACTCGCCACTACTGGTAGTGTGGGCGCGATGAGTACGTCGACTCTTTTAAATACTTCCTCGAATTCCTGTTTAAGCTGGCGACGTACTTGCTGTGCCTGAAGATAGTCCACAGCAGAAGGTAGTTCACCAAGCTCAAACAACATTCTGATATCATCACCGAAATCTTGCGGACGCTTCAACATGTCTTCATGATGAATAGCAGACGCTTCTGACAGTGATGTGACGAGTTCCGCCCATTCCGCATATTGTAAACTCGGAATTTTCACTACTTCTACCTTTGCTCCCTGATCTGTAAGCGCTTTAATATTTCCACGCACTACTTGATTCACTTCGTCATCTACTTTATTGAAGAAATATTCCTCATTTACGCCAATGACTAGGCCAGATACATCCCCCTTGATTTTCTTCAGGTGCTGGTCCACAGGTGCAACGACTGAAGTTGGATCCTTTTCGTCAAACCCTGAAATAATATCCATCATTCCAGCTGCATCTTTGATAGTCTTAGTCATCGGTCCAATATGATCAAGCGTCCAAGCCAATGGATAACATCCGTATTTACTAACACGCCCATGTGTTGGCTTTAAACCGACAATACCACAGATGGATGATGGAATTCGGATCGAACCTGCTGTATCAGTTCCCAAAGAAGCGACGCTTGAGCCAATCGAAACAGCTGCACCTGAGCCGCCACTCGAACCGCCAGGAATCCTGTCTGTATCCCAAGGGTTTCTAACTGCTCCATAGTGAGGATTATTATTGGTAATTCCCCAAGCATATTCATGCATACTTAGTTTACCTGTGAAAATGACCCCAGCTTCTCTCAACTTGCTTACTACTGTGGCATCGTCTTCTGGAATGAAGTCCTTATGAATTTTTGAAGACATTGTAGTGACTTTACCTTTAAAATATAAATTATCTTTCAAGGCCATCGGTATTCCGTGATACATGCCTCGATAGTTCCCATTTTTTATTTCTTTCTCCGCTTCACGCGCAGACTGCTCCGCTTCTTCGCGGTAGATTGTCATGTAGGCATTGATTGTATCTTGCGTTTCTTCTGCATGATCTAGCACTGCATTGGTTAACTCGACTGGTGATAATGATCCGTTTTCTAAAAGCGGTGCCAATTCCTCGACCGATTTCTGAATCAATTCTTTAGCCAATATGATCACCTCCGGGGATATTTCGAAGTCCAATATCGGCGTCTTCGATTTTCACACCTTCCAATGTTCCTCTTAACCCCTGCATCCCCTTCCAGCGTTCCTCTAAGATTTCTAGATGTTCGGGTTTAGCCTGAATCCCTTTGTTCTCCAATAGTTGCTTAACAGACAGAGACAATACCATCACTCCTCTAGTTACTATTTATCTATATAGGGTTATCCTATTGAGATCACAACAATATGGGCGACCGTTATATAAAGCTAAGTCGCTGAGTACGTAAGAATGTATATACTCTATCACTCAATAAATGAATAATCAAACTATTATAAATTGAGTGACTAACGAAAGTGGAAAGGTGCTTATGATACGAGCTATCATTATTGAAAGGAATGGATGAAGAAAAAACCCAGTCACATGTAACATGACTGAGTTAATTTTTCACATTTATGATCGCTTTCTTGGACGAGATATCACACTATAGAGAATAGCTGTTGCTATAATCGTTGGGTACACTGCACCTGTTGTCTTCATAACAAAGTCAACATTTAGGACTGCCAAGTAAAAGACAACACCTAAAACCCAAACAGTCACAGCTTTTAAATTAACTCCTTTAAAGTACCAGTATTTCCCACCGACTACATCGAATTGACTCACATCATATCGTTTTTTATTCACATAGAAGTAATCAGCGACGAGTATGCCTAGTAAAGCACTTAATACCATGCCGATATATTCAAGGAAAATCATAAATGCATCAAGAAAGCTTGTCATATAAAGCGGGACCAACATGAGAATTCCTGCAATAACAGTGACGAGCCAGATGGAATGGAGCGGTTTCACTCTTCTCGTTACATTCGTTACGGAAATGCCGGCTGCCATAAGATTGACAACGTTTGTCGTGACACACGCCACAACGATCAGCACTAACGCAACCCATCCAAGCCCCAGATTCGTAACGAGCGAACTTGGATCAGAGTTATCCGGATTATAAACACCTGTCGTTAATGTTGCACCGATTGTTGAGATGATTCCGACGAAAGCGAACCATGCCAATGCAACTAATGCGCCAAGCAATGGGGCAATGGTGGCTGTTTTCACCGTGCGCGTATACCTCGTAAATTCCGCAACGCCCAGCACCCAAGCTAAACTGAACGCCGCCATTATGTCAATTGCCACGCCAGTAGGCATTTTTAAATCTGCCGGTGGCTTCCAAGCAATGATGTCTGCCATCGAATGCTCCTGCAAAACAACCGTCGTAATCCAAACACCTAGGATAAGTACGAGCAACATACCGATTCTCTCAACGATTTTTATCGAGTTTCTGCCGAGTGAAACTGCAGCCAAATTCAATAACGTCATGACAATAATACCGATAATCATAGGTCCAGTACTTCCCGGTTCTCCATATGCAGGCCAACCGAATAAATCACTAAAAATAAAACTCATGGAAATGACGGCGATAAACGTATTCACAACCGCCCAACCTAAAAAGACAATCGTATTTAAAACGGTCGGCAGTGCACTTCCTTTTATACCAAATGCCGGTCTTGTGAGTGCCATCGTCGAAGTTCCGACTTTGTATCCCATATAACCAACGAGCGCTAGGATAAGATAAGCAATCGGATTGGCAATTAAAGTGACGGTCATTGCACCCGCAAATGCTGCACCTGCCACAGTACCTCCTACATACCATGAAGCGTTATTTGAATTTGCGCCGACCCAAATCGCAATCATATCAAAGAAACCTATATTCCTCTGATTCATCGGCACTTCATCTGTCGCATAATATTCTACTGTTTTTACCTTTTCACCTGGAACTGTTTCTTTCCCCAGGTGTAAGCTGGGTCCATCTTCGCTTTCATTCGTCAATGTTGACATCCTTTCATTCTACCAGCACATTTATTTTTCTTTACTTGCTGAAATTCCCGTAAATACTTCTTTCATATTGTCCGGTGTAAACTGCAATTCATCCGGTCCGCTTGAAGTCCAAACGTGATAGGGTTCTTCGTTTAACTTCTTGCATAGCTCCGCTGTTTCATAAATTTCTAAATCATAGATCCAGTTTGCCATCATTAATACGGCGGCCATATGTGCACCTTCAGTTGTCGTCCCACATATGTCTTCTACTAAACTGACGCGGTAGTCTCTGTAATACGCATCCATGACGGTTGACAGGACACAAACATCTGTCAAAACGCCGCCAACAATGAGATGTTCTACCCCTAAACTTTTTAACATTAAATCCAAGCTCGATTCATAAAACCCACTATATCGATACTTATCAATGATAATATCATGCGGTTTCGGTTTAATGATATCCGAGACTTCGATTGCATCTGTTTGATCGTGATAATAAAGCGGTTCTCCGTCCTCGTTTAACGGCTCTTTGTTCGCCAATCCAATGGCATCGCCTCTATTAATATGTCTCGTATAAAGTATCGGAATGTCCTGCTTACGACATTCTTCTATTAACGCCGCACTGTTTTGTAATATTTCATCCATGCGCGCGACAGCAGAAGTCCCGCCCTCATTTTGCAAATCTATTAATAGTAAAGCCGTTTTTTGACGTTTCACTTTACGCCCTCCTTTCCCTCGTCTTGTTTTCTTCTGCGTTGTCATAGTTATGGATGATACCACATACTTGTTCGGCCGAAAAGTTTCTGAACATTAATAATTATTAATCCGCTTGTAATAAGTTTAAAGCTTGTTACACGAACAAAGTAAAGTAAAAACGCGCCTTTTTCTACAACATGATTGCTGTAAGAGAAAGACGCTTACTATTTAGGTGCTTGAAACAATTCAGATACAGTGTAGTACGACAATCGCACCCGTTTATGGATTTTCTTTTCTGTTTTTATCCTTTATTGCCTTTATAATCTCAGGGATACCGACAAAGACTATTATTCCACCTATCATTGTTAAAAAGGTGTCTAGGCTTATTACTTTCGTTAAAAAAAGCAAAAGCATAACGGCAAGTACGAATATTCGCCAGTAAAAGAGAGATTTCTTCTTCATCGAAACATCCCCGTTTATTTAATAAGCCTTCCTCTTACACCCTATTTTAGCACAAAATACTTTGTTCCTTTCGACGTTTTCAATTAATTCAAAATTGCCTTCTAGGGAACCATTCCAGCTACCAATTAACAAGCACGTTAACAATGTAATTAGCAGTGGCACTTAAATTTATGTGCTGTTGCTAATTCGTCTTAAACCTTAATACAACAAAAAAAACGGGGACACCAATTCATTTGCGAACTGCATCCCCATATGCCATGTTTTTAACGTTTTCTCTCCGTGTACCGAACCTGTGATTCTTCATCTTCTTCAGGGGGATATGTTACTTCACCTTCTTTTGACACTACAGGTTCCGCGCCCCACTTCCCTACGACATGGTTTTCTATCAACGTCTTTTCTTTCGGGCCATCTATAATGTGTTTCACATTCCAACCATGTGTAGCTAGCCAATTACTAATCAACAAGCGATGGCATCTTGCCGGATGCCGTTCGGAACAGCATATGGCAATTCGCTGTTCTTTAGCTTCCTTCATCAATTTGTCGATTCCTTCTAGAAATTCCTCTGTCAATGTATAATCCGCGTAGTTATGAAACGATTGATTGTTCCAACCACCATTTATTTCATCATCAATTGTTTTGGATTTCCTTCTACGGCCACCTAACTTACCACAATGTTCATAGGCGATATGATGTGCCGGTAACCATACTTTCATCTCTTCCTCATGGAAATGTGGAAATTTGCGACTGCCAGGAAACGCACGGATATCGACTAACTTCTCAATACGTGCATCATCCAATAACTTCAAAAACTCTTCTTTTTTATGCGTTGAATGTCCAACTGTGTAGATAGCCATATATACTCACTCCTCTTATATTTACCATTCCCCGAGATTTTCATAAATAACCATTTGCTTGAATCCATTTCAACGCATGGTTTCTACATCTTGAAATCGGGAATACTAAAGAAAAAAGGAAGTGACTATTATGCTTCATTTCAACTGCGCACTCTTTGTTTATAATCAGACAGCTGGAGAAGATGATACACAGCTAAAGCTTGAGAAGACACTTCATATTTTTGCACAAGCAGTAGATGAACTCATCGTGTTGAACACCACTTCCAAAGAACAACTTCAGCAAGCTTGCGTAAAATATAGCGACCAAGTCGATTTGCTCATCATACTTGGCGGTGACGGCACTGTACACACTTGCTTAAATAGTATCGCACCTCTTGCTAAACGACCTGTCATCGCGATATTGCCTGGTGGTACATCAAACGATTTCAGCCGTACTTTAGGTATTCCACAATCTCTTAACGAAGCAGCTACTTCTATACTCAATGGCTCCATTATCGATACCGATATCGGCAAAGTTGGCGAGCACTACTTTATGAATTTTTGGGGAATCGGACTCGTCACCGAAACATCAGAAAACATAAATTCAGAAGAAAAGAAACGTCTTGGTTCCATCAGTTATGTGCTCAGTACATTACGTACGCTAAATCGGAGAGAGCCATTTCATTATAAAATCCAATCTACGGAAGCGGAATTAGAAGGAGAAGCTATTTTACTATTCGTTCTTAATGGACGCTATGTCGGTACAACCCAGCTCCCTATCGCTTCCCTATCTCCTTATGATGGCAAATTAGATGTTTTAATTGTGCGTGACTCCAACTTCGCTGCTTTTCGCGAATTATTTGCGTTGCAAAATCCGACTGTGGAAACTGAGCAATTAAACGAACTCGAATATATTCAAGTCACAGCACTTGAAATCATGCACCCCATTGGCAATAAAATCGATATGGACGGAGAAATTTATGAAGAATCTGCACAACAAATCACTGTGTTACCTGGTCATTTACAAATGATTCATGTAAACACGCTCTAAATAAATAGATCATCTATTAGCTATATCGCAATCGCATATGTAACTTTCAAATCCTACTTCAAATTTGTACTGCCCCGCATGGTACATAAGTGAAGCTAATTTACTTCCTCACTGAGTTTCCTACAATACTAATAACCGATGTTATGCTCAAGAAGTTATTTCTGCATCGTTAGTCAGTAAGGAAGCTCTTCTTTTCTATGAGTAGAACAGCTAACTGTGCATACCTCCAACCTTTATCACTCCCTTACACTTTTTAATGAACAATACCATTTAATATTTCGCATAGCATGGTATTCTATATCTACTAACATGTTTACCGGGGGTTCGACATGATCCGCATCCGAAAAGAAGATTTATCCATTTATCGAACAAAAAACAAACCCTTTGTCAATCTTCACCTGAAAATGATTAGCTTGATAGGTGCGCTGTCTATCACGATCATTCTGATAATCGGTGGATTCATGAGTTTCTTTGTCACGGATACGTTAGAAACTCAAATTGGTGAAAGGGCGCTCAGTGTTGCAAAGAGTGTGGCGGTAATACCTGAGATCTCTCAGGCTTTTGAGTCAAATAATCCTTCTGCAATCATCCAGCCGATCGTGCAGAAAATTCAAGCCCAGACAGACGCAGAGTTTATCGTTGTTGGTAACCAACAGGAAATCCGTTATGCCCACCCGACTCCCGATCGGATTGGTGAGAAAATGATCGGCGAAGATAATGAACGTGCCCTACAATACGGAGAAGCCTATACTTCCAAATCAACCGGATCTTTAGGTAACTCACTCCGTGCAAAAGCTCCAATCTATTTAAATGGCGAAATCGTGGGCGTTGTTTCGGTAGGGTTCTTAGTAGATTCCATTGAATCAATCATTTGGGGGTATAGCAAGGAAATCTGGCTTGTTCTTCTAGGCGTTTGCACAGCCGCGATCATTGGCGCCGTGCTGATTGCGAACTATATAAAGAACGTGTTATTTGGATTAGAGCCGGAAGAGATTTCGCATTTACTCTTTCAAAAAGAAACTATTTTGTATTCAATTCATGAAGGCATTATTGCTATAAATCAGGATGGCCGAATTACGATGGTCAACTCCGCTGCGTTAAAGCTTTTGACAGGCGACGAACAGCGCGCTGACGAATGGATAGGTAAACCTATACAAGAAAGCTTCCCAAATTCCGATCTGCCTTATGTGCTGGAGCATGGTGAATCCGTCTTTGATCAGGAAAGAGTTTTTAGCAACCACATCGTGTATGTAAACAGTGTGCCGATCTTCTACGAACAGGAATTGCTCGGTGCAGTCGCCACTTTCAGGAATAAAACAGAGATCGAGAAGTTAACGAAAAAACTGACGCACATCCAACAATATGCTAATGCCTTGCGATCACAGACACATGAATTCGCTAATAAATTGTATACGATCATGGGACTGACGCAGCTAAACAAAAAAGATGAAGTGCTTGATTTTATCCGACAAGAAACTAGCATTCAGCAACACTGGACAAACACACTACTTGATAATATAAATGATCCATATATTAGTGGTCTGCTTGTAGGAAAACTTAGTCAAGCGAGCGAATTGCAAATTAATGTATCAATCCAACCAGACAGCCAATTCCATTCTCCAGTGTCCGACGTGAACCGCCAAGCTTTGTTGACGGCGATCGGAAATCTACTTGATAACGCATTTGATGCTGTACATGACGAACGCGCCATTTCCCGAGAAATATCGATTTCATTTACTGATATCGGACAAGATCTGCTGTTTGAAATCGATGATGCAGGTCCGGGTATCAATGATGCTTCACTTGATAAAGTTCTAACCCGTGGTTTCTCGACAAAAGTTGGAACCGAGAGAGGTTTCGGCCTTGCTCTAACAAAGAACGCTATTGAAGCAGCGAATGGCCAGCTGTCCATTGAACCGAGTGAATTAGGCGGTACATACTTTGTCGTTTCATTGCCTAAAGATAAATGAAGGAGGGATTCTTCTCGTGATCAGTACTATACGCGTAATAATAGTTGAAGATGATTTTCGAGTGGCAAAGATTAACCGCCAACTAATTGAACAGATTGCTGGCTATGAAGTTGTATCGGAACAAAGAACGGCTTCAGAGACCATTGCCTTTCTACGGCAGTCAGAAGTGCTGCCTGACCTGATTTTATTGGATGTCTACATACCAGATAGCCCCGGACTCGATTTATTTTGGTATCTGCGGAGGGAATTCCCCAGCGTTGATCTTATGATGCTAACCGCTGCTAAAGAATCAAATATAGTAGAAGAAGCACTCCACGGAGGTGTGTTGGATTATTTAATCAAACCCGTTGAACCTAAGAGGTTTACGGAAACTTTCAGACGGTACCGTTCTAGAAAAGTATTACTATCATCAAAAAGCGAACTATCTCAAGATGATCTTGACCGCATATTATTTGGTATCGAGATACAACAAGCCCCTGCCCTTACATCTGATGGATTGCCAAAAGGTATAGACCGCCTGACACTTGAACGCATTGAAAACGTATTACTACAATGTTCGAAAGAAGGAGTAACTGCTACTGATGCTGGCGAGGCAGCTGGTGTCAGTCGATCTACCGCACGTCGATATTTGGAATACCTTGTATTGGTTGAAAGAGTAAAAGCCAAATTGCACTATGGGGATGTTGGCAGACCGGAACGCACGTATATCAAAATCTAAGTGCTATCATGTGAACAGAATGAACAAAATGCATAATAAAAACTATATTCGCCTTATGATCACAAGCTTTTTAGCGACTTTTCGACATGGTACATTATGGACAACTTAAGAGAATCTATTCAGATACATATGTTTGTATCCGCTTACATCACTCTTTCACCATTTTATCCATTGGAGGGAAATCACTATGTTAAGTATTATTGGATTACTGACTATCTTTATTATCGTGGCATTACTGATCAGCGGCCGGATTACACCTATTGTCGGTCTGGTCATCGTGCCCATTTTCGGTGCATTCTTTGCCGGCTTCAACTTCAAGGAAATCGGAGAATTCTTCAACAGTGGAATTGAATCTGTTATCAGCGTTGTCATTATGTTCATCTTCGCTATTCTGTTCTTTGGTATTATGCAGGATGCAGGGGTATTCAACCCGCTAATTAATACGATGATTAAAATCTCACGGGGAAATGTAATTGCTGTTGCCATGGCGACAGTGGTTATCGCAGCTATTGCACAGTTGGACGGTTCAGGTGCTTCCACATTTCTAATTACAATTCCTGCGCTATTACCGCTCTATAAAAGATTAAAAATGAGTCCTTATTTATTGCTACTGCTTGTCGGAATCTCAGCAAGCATCGTCAACATGGTTCCATGGGGCGGACCTCTTGGACGAGCTGCAGCTGTGCTTGGTGTCGATGTTACGGAACTGTGGCGTCCACTCATCAAAATCCAAATTGTCGGCCTACTACTATTAATCGCGTTTGCTTTCATTCTCGGATTACGCGAAAAGCGAATTATCGCTAGGAAGTTTGCTAGCGGATCTTTTGAGGACGAGCTGGATGAAATAAGTGAAGAGGGAGAGCATAAAGTAGGATCTGAAGACGTTCTTCTTCTTCGTCCAAAAATGCTCTGGATCAACGTAATTATTGCCTTAAGCGTCATCGGATTGCTCGTTTGGGGAAAAGTACCGGCAGGCTTTATCTTCATGGTTGGATTCAGTATCGCTCTTCCATTAAATTATCGCACTGTGAATGAACAGATGGACCGTATTAAAGCGCATGCACCGAATGCTCTACTTATGGCGGCAATCATTCTAGCGGCCGGTTCATTCCTGGGTATTCTTAACGGTGCTAACATGCTAGATTCTATAGCAACAGATTTAGTGAAAGTGCTACCGGCGATCATCGTACCGTATTTGCATATCATCATCGGCCTCTTTGGTGTTCCGTTCGATCTATTGCTAAGTACAGATGCCTATTACTTCGCATTACTGCCGATTGTAGAACAAGTCGTCTCTAGTTTCGGTGTTCCATCGATTTCCATCGCGTATGCATTAATTGTTGGGAACGTTATCGGTACATTCGTCAGCCCCTTCTCCCCTGCGCTATGGCTAGCCTTAGGACTTGCAGGTTTGGAGATGGGCAAGCATATCCGCTACTCATTCCTCATCATGTGGGGCTTCAGTATCGTGTTATTTCTAATTACAATAGCTATGGGTGTTATTACATTCTAAGATATCTAATCTATAAAGATCATATCATTCTTATAAATACACGCTAAAAGCAACTAGAGAGACATTCTCTAGTTGCTTTTTTAACGTTCTATTTCTACTATTGGTTCATTAGGATTTGACTTCCCTGCCAATTCATCACGCAATAAATACGCACCCAACATACTGTAGACTGTTCCGTTACCGCCAAGTCCAATTAGGTAGTAAATATTCGGCTCGACTGGATGACGTCCGATGACTGGTAATTCATCTGTTGACTCACCGAATAATGCCGTCCACTCATATTCAAAGTCGAGCTTCTGATTAGGAAACAACTCTTGCAACTCTTGCTTTAATTGTTTAAATTTCTTATCGATTTCTTCTTGTGAGCTCGGTAATGTATCCATATCCTGATCCAAACCACCCGCCACGATGCGGTTTTCATCCGTCAATCGTATATACAAATAAGGTCGTTTCGTTTCCCAAATCATCATACGTTCATGCCAGAATGACAAATCGTCTATTGGCTGTGTAGCGATTGCATATGTAACTTTCAAGTCTTTTTGGGGAATTTTCGTATCAAGAGTTGGCTCATAACCCGTAGTGACAACGACTGACTTTGCCTGAAAGTCTCCATTCGTCGTTTTTATGAGAACGCGTTCTTCTGTATCTCGAATCCCAAGCACTTCCGTATGTTCAAATATATCCATGCCCTTTTCGTATGCATAATGAATCGCCCCCATACACAAACGTAAAGGATTCACTTCTGCATCTCCTGCTGTCACGATTGCAGCAGGTTGTGAAAATGGGAAGTGTGCTTCAATATCATCAGTTTCCCAAAACTCTACTGGAAAACCATATTCTCGTAGCACTTCAAACTCTTTGCGTAATCTGGCGACATCTTCTTCTGTACTAGCATAGTATAAACTTTCGCGTGTATGGAATTGGACATCGAACGGGGCATGTTCTGCAACGTCTTTTAAATTCTCCATCGCTTTTTCACATGACCGATAAAATTCCACGGCTTTCTCTTCGCCAATTTGTTCCATCAATTCATGCAGCATAATATCATTGGAGAACTGCAATAGACCAGTATTCGCTGAGGTACTACCCCCTCCTACTTCTTCTTGTTCAATCAACGCGATCGAATAGCCTTCATTCGCTAATACGTAGGAAGTCAATGCACCCGACATCCCGCCACCTACTATGGCGACATCATATACATCTCGACGATTTACTTTCGCAAAACTTTCTTTTGTAAAAGTCGACTCCCAATATAATGACCCTGTATGTAACTTCATCATTAGCAATCTCCTATCTATTCGTTTTTCCTTTCTTTACCCTATAAGCTTGGTCTTATAAACATAGATAAAAAAGGTGCCCAGTTAGTAGCTGAGCACCTTTTTCTTATCCTCTAAACGGCCACCAAACACCGCGTCCGAATGATACCGTAATGGCCGGAATTAACAGTGGCAAAATAATTAACCCATAGAGCAGTAATCCCGAAATAACAATTGTTGCGATTTGCATGAGACTCAAGACGCCTGAAGGCATCATCGCACCGAATGTCCCTGCCAATATGACAGCTGCCGTAATAATAACCGTACCCATCTTCGCCATAGAATACATTAAGGCTTCCTTGACTTTCATACCCCCGATACTCTCTTCGCGGAAACGATCGAGTAAGAAGATGGAGTAATCTACGCCAAGCGCAATAAGCATAATAAATCCGAAGAACGGAACGGCCCAACTGACACCGTCATAGCCAAGACCATTGACGAATATCAATTCCGTAATAGAGATCGCCGTGTAATATGTCAGCAATAGTGAACCAATCATATACAACGGCATGATCGCTGAACGGAATAAGACGAAAAGAACAATGAATAATCCTATTAACATAATAGTGACAGTACGTGTAAAGTCAGCAGATGAAATATCACTCAAGTCTGAGTTCATGCTCGATATACCACTGAATGCTAAATCCGCATCTTCAAATGGCGTACCGATGACCGAGCGCTTCACCGTATCTTTAATATCATGCACCGTCGAAATGGCTTCACGAGAATACGGATTTCCCTTCAAGATCACTTCCATCAAGATCCCTTTTTCATCATCGAATGTGTAGCGGTCAATGACGGGTGTAAACTCTTCGTTATCAAGCGTCCCTTTGGGAATGAATAAACCCGTGTCGCGCACACTTTTCGTGTCTGCCATATCATCGAGCATATCCGCAATTTCCTGAAGGCCTGTCGTCACTTCAGCTAAACCATCCTTGGAAGCTTTAACACCACTGCCTAGCTGCTTCAAACCACCTTTTAACTGGCCAATTTGCGAACCACTTTGATTGATCTGCGAGCCAGCTCCTCCAATGCCTCTACTGATCTTATCCAATTCATTACCTAGAGCATCTAACCCTCCAGCAGCTTGTGCGGCTGGAAGACCTTGTCGTAGGCCTCCCGAAATTTGCGCTAGCTGACCATTGATTTGTTCAATACCTTTTGCAGCTTGAATTAGGCCGCTACTGCCACCCGTTCCACCAGAAGGCAATTGATTAGCTGCGTCACGTAAATTATACTGCACCGTTGCCAATCCTAAACGAATTTCCTGTATACCATCATTCGCTTGCTTCAAACCGTCTGCCATCAAACCGATTTGATTATCTACATATAAGTCTTCCAACAATTCACCAGTTGGTCGTGTAACAGTACGAACACTTTTGACTCCCTCTACTTTCTCCAAGTCTCGGGAAATAGCTTCCAAATAAGTGATATCTCCTTCTTTAACAATTGGAGAATCTTTCTTTAACAATACTTGGACTGGTAGTGAATCCCCTTCACCGAATGCATCGGAAATGAGATTTAATCCTTTTACAGACTCTTTACTTCCATCAATTTCATCTACCGTATTGAATGAAAGATCATTGTCGTATGTCAATAGTAGCGGTATCGTGATGACCGCGACGATTAACATAGAAAGTAACGGGCGCATAACAGATAATTTACTGAATGCAATCCATAGTTTACTATCTTTGTGCGAAGCTGCACCTTTCGCTGGCCAGAATAATTTGTCTTGTAAAATAGACATCAATAGCGGTACGACAGTGAATAGGACGAGCATCAACACCGCGATCCCCACCGCAACTGCGACTGCCGATTTAAATATAGGGAAGTCCGCAAATCCGATTGCTGCGAAACCGATAAATACTGCCAGTGCACTGATGAAAAGTGTGCGTCCTGCTGTTTTATACGTATTGATAATGGCCTCTTCCACTTCATGTCCAGCTAGTAACTCTTCTTTATACCGACTTAATAACAGAATACAGTAATCTGTTCCAAGACCGAATAAGATCGCTACTAAAAATATTTGAGTATAGTTCGAAACCGGGAACCCAAACCAGTCAATGAAGAATGCTACGAATGACTGACTTAATAAATAGGTGATCCCTACCGCCACTAACGGAACGAATGGTGTCACAATCGAGCGGAAAACAATGAGCAATAAGGCGAAAATCAATACAACAGTAATAATTTCTGTCTTTTTCAACCCTTCTTGCGCACTTTCATTTACGTCATTATTAATGATTGCCTCGCCCGTCATATATACTTTGTCTTCTTTAGATACGATATCTTTTTTTATTTTTTCAGCCAACTGAATGATTTCATCCTCTGTACCGTCTACCGTGATCGGAAGCAATACAGTTTTCTGATCTTCTGAAACGAGCTGATCTTCCATTTCTTCACTTTCAAACGGATCTAGAACATCCGTTACAATCTTGCTGGCACTCGTGATCTCTTTGGCAGTCGCGGAGATCTCTTGTTTCTTTGATTGATCTGCCGGTTGATCGAGATCATAAACTAGCGAAATGGTTTCATCTGCTTCACCTGCATCTTCTAGCATTTGTGCAGCCTTTTGGGAATCTGCTGAGTCGAGCAGTTGGAAGGAACCTGCTTTTTCCGCCTGCTTTGCCAAGTCAGGTGCTAGTATAAATAAAACAGCAGTCAGTATCACGATTCCAATCGTAATAGGCCATTTGAATTTCACTATCGTTTTCACGCGTTATCTCTCCTTCGTTACTAAAATCGATTTAAGTTTACGAAATGTCTTGATGAATTGATCGAGCTCCTGTTCATCGATTTGATCTGTAAACAGGCTTTCGATGCTTTCATTTATTGCCGCATTTGAAACGGATAGTACTTCGTGGCCTTTTGAGGTCAGTGATATCCGGTTAATTCGCTGATCGTTCAAGTCTTTTTCAGACTGTACAAGATCTTTTTCGACTAGTTTCTTAAGACGTGTCGAAATAGCGCTTTTATGTACACCTTGAATTTCTGCCAGTTGTCCGCTAGATAGTTTCCCGTAGGCTGCCAGGATTTTTAGTACTTGTATTTGTTCTGGTGAGTAGTCATTCCAGATAGCAACGTCCAAGTTTTTCATGACATGTTCCGTGCCGTAGATCATGACTTCTTCAAATAGTTCTACCGCTTCTTGAAGTTGATTTTTCAAAGTAGTCCACCCCCTAAACCAATAATTAATAGTTTAGGGGGTGGACTAAATAAAGTCAAATGAAAAAGCTAGCTTTAGAGATATTTCTCTGAAGCCAGCTCTGCTAAATGCTATCAAATAATAAAGTACGCGATGACCGATAATAGTATGGATGTGACTGTCATAGCCGCTAGCGGACGCATAGCACGTTCTTTCAAGTCTCGTAGGCTAACGTTGAGTCCAAGTCCTACCATGGCTGCTGTTAGTAACCAAGTAGTCAATGTGAAGATGCCTTCCATTACATTATCTGAAACAGGAATAGAGTGACCGAATACGAAGCTTCCAAGAATACTTAGGATGATAAATCCTAACAGGAACCACGGAAACTCAATTTTAGCCCCTGATTCGTCTGTGTCTTTATGTTTACGTTTCATGATAAATATTAAAATAAAGCAGAGCGGTACTAATAGGAATACACGACCGAGTTTGGCAAGTAAAGCAATCGCTAGACCATCTTCCCCTGCCGGTGCACCCGCCAATGCTACGTGCGCGACTTCATGTAAACTGATGCCTGCCCACATTCCATACTCGATTGAATCGAGCGGAAGAATAGGACGCAAAATCGTGTAACCGATTGCAAACACCGTACCCATTAATGCGATGATTCCTACACCTATTGCAGTATCTTCATCCTTTGCTTTGATGATGGGTGCTACTGCCGCAATTGCCGCCGCACCACAGACGCCTGTTCCGACCCCTAAAAGCATAGATATATTTTTATCTGCCTTAAATACTTTTGCAAGCCAAATTGTCATGAAAATCGCGAAAAGGATGACCCCTACATCTCGTACAAGCAAGCCGAGACCATCACTTAAAACCGTGTTTATATTTAATTTCAAACCGTATAAAATGATTGCTGTGCGCAGTAAACGCTTGGATGAAAAAGCAATTCCACTTCGGATCACTTCAGGATAGCCGAAGAATTGACGATATGCCACTGCGATAATGATGGCACATGCTAATTGTCCGATATGATCGAATCCAGGTACTTTCGCTAATAAATACCCTAATAATGCAATAAAAAATGTAAATAGTACTCCACCGATCCAAGGTAACCATTTGGATGAACGCTGTGATGCTTGCTGTTCTGAAGTTATATTTGAAGAAATCACGATAACAACACCTCCTGCTAGTAGTATATAAAATAGCTGGCTATAAGAGAAATAACTATTTATAATAGGTATGATAAGTAAATTTATATACATGGAAAGGAGTTTTTTCCTATCGATCAGCAACTGCAAGTATTCATCGAGGTAGCCGAACAAAAGAACTTCTCTAGGGCAGCGGAAGAACTTCATATGACACAACCCGCTGTCAGTCAATACATTCGTTCATTCGAAGAATCCATCGGGGTACGATTGCTTGAGCGTACCAATAAATACGTACGACTTAATCAAGCTGGGGAAATTGTCTATCATCACGCAAAAGAAATTGCCGGACTATACTCCAAAATGCAAAACTTAGTTGATGACTTAGCCAATAAAGCGAGTGGCCCTCTAACCATTGGGGCTAGCTATACATTCGGTGAATACGTCTTACCCCATGTTCTATCTAAACTTGTCGCAGACTATCCATCGATTGAACCACAAGTAACAATCGGCAATACAGCAGACATTGCGGAGTTAGTCATTACTCACCAGCTCGACGTCGGTTTGATCGAAGGACACTTCAAGGAAGCCGCCCCGCTTCAAAATGAAGATTTTGCAGAAGACGAAATGTACATCGTGACTTCCATCGATCATCCGCTTTCACAGAATAAAGATCGTCAATCGATTACTGAATTAGAAGATGATATTTGGCTATTACGCGAAGAAGGCTCAGGTACACGCGAAGCAGCAGATTTATTCTTCTCCCAGTCAGGGTTCTATCCAAAGCGCATTATGCAATTCAGTAGTACGCAGCCGATAAAAGAATCCGTCGAAGCTGGCCTCGGCGTCAGTCTGCTGTCACAGTGGGCGATCCAAAAGGAATTGCGCTATGGTAATTTAACTACCCTGTCGGTGAAAGGAACACCATTCAAGCGTCATTTCTCCATCGTGACGAATTCGCCGTTTCAAACAAAGGCGTTGCAAGTGTTTATTGAGTTATTGAAGAATAGCGAGGAATTGACAGTTTTGAACGTTGAAACCACATCCTGAAGTTCTTTTCTGGATGCTGACCTTCAGATGGCTTTCAACAGAGTGACTGTAGGTCAGTTCCGAAAGTTGTTTTAGATGGTATGAGTGCGTAAGTGACTACAGATTACGGTTCTGTTAAGAGTGCGTAAGAAGCGGCAATGGGTTGTGGTTCTTGCACGTGCGTTTTCTGTTTCCTGTTCATTCAGGAGGTTGTGCTTTAGCCGGCAATCTAAGTGGCAAGTTCATTACCCCCACTTCGGCGCTGGTGGATGGCTTTCGCGAGGAGCCACAGACAGGAAGTTCGCCTGTCTCTGTCTCATCGCTACGCCTACCACAGCAGGCGCCTTCGTTAGATTGGGTGTAAGGCAGTTCGGGTAATTGTTTTTAAAGGAATTAGTGCGTAAGTGACAATAGATTACGGTTCTGTTAAGAGTGCGTAAGAAGCGGCAATAGGTTGTGGTTCTTGCACGTGCTTTTTCTTTTTCCTGTTCATTCAGGAGGTTGTGGTTTAGCTGGCAATCTAAGTGGCAAGCTCATTGCCCCCACTTCGGCGCTGGTGGATGGCTTTCGCGATGAGCCACAGACAGGAAGTACGCCTGTCTCTGTCTCATCGCTACGCCTACCACAGCAGGCGCCTTCGTTACATCATGTGTAAGGCAGTTCGTATACTTCTTTTTCAAAAGCTGAAAATCAGTATCACCAAGTCGCAGATCTTCTTCCTATTAGAACCACAACCAAAATAACTACCACTTAGTAGCGCAGGCACAACTGCGGGGTAGGCCGTGGCCATGAGACAACTGGCAGCACTATCGCCAGCTGGCTCCTGGCTGGAGGCAATCCCCCACGTGCCTTCGCGGGTCCAAAAAGCAGACACTCCCTAACTCCAATACCCAACAACCAGTCGAGCAACGCCCCCAACAAAAAGTAACAAAGACCCGCAGCCGCATAGTCTCTTCCGCCAAACGCGTTTGTTAGTCGGGTACTGTACGCTATCTCTAGTTTTGCTTTACCACTTAAAACCACAACCAAAATAACTACCCCCCAGTAGCGCAGGCACAACTGCGGGGTAGGCCGTGGCCAGGAGACAACTGGCGGTACTTTGCCAGCTGGCTCCTGGCTGGAGGCAATCCCCCACGTGCCTGCGCGAGTCCAGAAAACGAACACTCACTAACTCCAATACCCAACAACCAATCGAGCAACGCCCCAACAAAAAGTAACAAAGACCCGCAGCCGCATAGTCTCTCCTCCAAAAGCAATTGTTAGTCGGGTAATACGAAACCTCCCAGTTTGCTAAACACACTCTAACTTCAACCCCACTACGCTAAAAAAGGCTGTCAAAGCCAGTAATGCACTTTGACAGCCTAATCCACTTATACATTAGCAGGAACACCAGATCTCAACTTCAACACAACCAACCGATCACCCGCATCCAACGAAATCTTCTTCTGAAGCGTAGCGAATACCAACGAGTCATTCTTCTTCTTCACAAACAACGCAGTCGCTGTCTCCGGAATAACCTCCTTGAACGCCAAATCCGTCTCTGTCCCTTCCCACTCATACAAACCAATTTCATAATCCGTATTGATCTTGCGGTTTAACTCAGGGAACGTAGCTTCTTCTCCGAACAATAAATGCGCTTTTAATGAAATCGGCAACGCGGACTTACTCATCGTATGGTTGGATACAGCCGTCAATGAGAACGTGTTGTTAAAACCGAACTCAGGCGCAAAGGATTGTGTAATCAATGCGTTATAAGACGCATCTCCAGTCATCGATAAAATCGTATCATACGGCGCCAAATCTATGGAAAATCGCGACCGTTCCGATAACATTTGCCCCGTAAACGTATCAATACCTGCTTCAATCGCTGGGCGCAAACGTCCTTGTGAAGGATCGACAATCAGTACCGGTATTTTCATTACTTTTAATTGAATAGCTAACGCAATCGAAAAACTGCTCGCTCCAACGATTAACACGCCCGGTGGTTCATTACTCGCTAAGTTCAGCTTTTTCGCTAACGGTCCGAGTGTAAATCCATGAGCAGTTACCGTAATAAAGACGAGAGCGAAGGTCAGTGCGGTCAGCAATGAAGCCTCTTCGTAACCGTCTTCTGCAAGCGTCGCAGCAAAATAACCCGCGACGGTTAATGCAACAATCCCTCTTGGTGCAATCCAGCCGAGTAGTAACTTCTCTCTCCAGACCAATTCAGTGCCCACCGTCGAAATCCATATGGATAGTGGACGTACAACGAATAGCATAACCAATACAAATCCAATAATCGGCAGAGTGAAGATTTGTGAGAGGGTTTCTCTCCCAAGTGATGCTGTCAATAAAATAAAGACCGTCGATGTCAACATGACGGAGACATTTTCAACAAAATGCCCAACGTTTCCGATGGACGAAACATAGCGCTTCGTGCGCCCCAGTACTAGCCCCATAACAGTCACTGCAAGCATTCCCGTTTCATGCATGATGATTTCCGCCATCGTAAAGCACAATAGTACAAATGCCAAAATGACGGGTGATTTCAAGTACTCAGGAAACTGACCTTTATTCGCCATCACACTGATCAACAGTCCCATCGCTAATCCAAGAAGCGCAGCAAGTGCTGCACCGCCAAAGAAGTTCAATAAATAATTCATCGATAAGTGTTCATTTGTTAATACTTTAATCACTTCATATGCAAACAAAGCAAGTAACGGACCGGCGGGATCTACGATAATTCCTTCCCACTTCAAGACGGCGGCGGTTCGTGCCTTTAATTTTGCATTACGTAGCAACGGAATAATTACCGTCGGCCCTGTCACCACGAAGAGACCTCCAATGATAAACGACACTTCCCACGTTAATCCGGCAATGAAGTGTGCCGTAATCGATCCTAAAACCCATGCTAAAAACGCACCCAATGTAACGACTCGGAAAACAGACTTCGAAATGCCTTTTATTTCCCGAAAGTCTAAGTTAGAACTTCCTTCAAATAATATAATAGCTACCGCCAGTGATATTAGTGGACTATACAGCTCGTCCAATGCCACTTCCGGATTCACCCAGCCAAAAATCGGACCAATCAACAAGCCGGCAATGGACATGATGAATATTGAAGGCCATTGGATTTTCCAGGCTAGCCACTGCGAGAAGATACCGAGCGCTAATATGGCTACGATGCTAATCAGTGCTGCTTCTTCCATCTACACACCCGCCTTCATACTAAACTTATTGATTTGCCTAGTGTAGCAAAAGAGAAGTACTATGCATACTAGAAAGGCAATCTACCTTGTAAACCTTCTGCTAATTAACTATATCTAGTAAAAGTTAGTATAACCTTTTTCGACAATTGTTAACCATTTTCTTACTTCGATCGACGTGAATGAAATCTATAGTAAGACAAAAAAAGAAGTGGACTAAGCCACTTCTCTACATTATGATAACTTGAATCGTTCCACTACACTCCGCAATTCCCCTGCGATCTGATTCATTTGATTGGTGGAATCTGCTACTTGCTCCAATTCTCCTTGCTGAGCTGCAGCTGACGCACTCACTTGTTCAGAAGATGCAGCCGTTTGCTCGGAAATGGCAGATACATTTTGGATTGCTAAAATGGCTTCATCCTTATATTCCATCATTTCTGCAAGCTTTTCAGATAGCTCCGTAATCGATTCGCGTATTTGATCGACGATACCTGCATTTTGTACGAATGATTCCTCCGTATCGGAAACGGACTGGTTTTGACCATCCATTGACTTCATATTCAATTCTATGACATCAACTGTCTGTTGTGATTCTGATAAGATTTCCTTCACGGTTTCTTGAATTACTTCCGTTTCTCTTCGGGACTGTTCCGCTAGCTGACGTACTTCATTCGCAACTACCGCAAATCCTTTACCACTCTCACCAGCTCGTGCCGCTTCAATGCTCGCGTTGAGAGCCAGAAGATTCGTACTCGCTGTAATATCATGCAATGTTTGAATAACCTGATTGATAGATGAAATTTTATCGGTCAGTGTTTGTATTTGTAGTTGTACTTTTTTATTGACTTCATTGGCTGTCGTATTATGATCACGTAGTTTTTTCACTTCTGACATTCCATTTTCCGCAGAATTGGATGCGTCTGTAGATAACTCGTTCATCGTCATGAACATCGTGTGGATATGATCCATACGGTCTGCTAAATCAGAAATTCGTAGGCTGGTTATTTCAGTATCTTCGGATTGTTTCGAAGCCCCTTGAGCAATCTCATCCGTTGCTAGAGATACCTCCTGATTGGCAGCTACTAGCTCTTCAAAGGCATATGTGACTTGTGTCGATGAATCACTTAGTTGCCCCGAGGACTGCTGCACCGTTTGTAGAGCCGCATTTGTTCGACGCAACATATCGTTATAAGCAAGCGCCACTAGGCCTATCTCATCGTGGCGAATTTTCTGTTCATCTACCATCATAGTCAAATCGCCAGTTGCAGCGGTTTCCATAGATTGTTGTAATGTTTTCAACGGTCTCAATTGACGATAAATAAAGAGCGTTGATGCACTTGACATCAGTAACACGATAACAATTGCAGATATAATGGTTATCCACAATATAGTGGTAAACGTATCTAGAATCTCAGATCTTGGTGTAACAGTTTGCACTGACCACTTCTCATTGATTCCTTTTAAGTTAATAGGAGCGAACGCATTAAATGCTTGTTCATGCAGACTTTGAGAATCTACATACATACTCGCCAATTCACCTATATCCAGTTTCACTTTTGCACTATTCCAATCAATCGCATCTGCCATATTGCTATTGTTCAATTCAGCCTTCAAACTATTCGCTGTGATATAACCAGCGTCTGTAATGACAGAAGCATAACCGCCTTTTGGTTGAATGGTCTTCACTACATCAGTCAAGAAATCTATAGATAAATCGGTTGTCAATAAACCAAAGTAATTTCCTGATGCATCGACCATCGGCACAGAAATAGTAGTCATAAGAATCGTTTGACCATTCGTTTCATACGAATAAGGTTCGGTCAAAACGGCACGTGCTTCATTTTTCGGAATGGTGTACCAGCTGTTCGCTGTAGGATCATCCATTCCACTTAACGGCTCTACTTTAGTCGTATTGTCCTCTTTAAAGACATAGGGTATGAATTGCTGATTTCCATCAAGCAAATTCTTTGGTATGGCTTCTCCTTTAGCAAATGCAGTCTGATCGATTACCGCAGCCATACCTGTCGCGTCATCATTTTTTTGCAAATTGCTTTTGATGATGCGAATGACTTCTTCCGGTTTCATATCGCCCGTCGTTTGTAATGTTTCCAATATGTGACTTGTTGTGCGCAACATTTCATTTGTTTCACTTAGTTTCGCACTCAGAACAAGCGAGTTTTTATTTGCACTTTCTAACGCATATTCCTCCGCATCTTTAATGCTTTGCCTATGTAACATGACGCTCGTTACGATTGAGTAAACCAAAAACAATAATAAGAATAATGCGATAATGAGTCCTGAGAGTTTCATCGCAATACTTGCAGACTTCTTCACTTTATAGGCCCTCCTAGTAAAATATAAGTACACTAGTAGTATACCTTTAGTCCTTGTTAAAAGTATACCTTTTAGCTAAATGTCACACAATAAAAAAACCTTGCCGGATCGACAAGGTTACAAATGGATCATTATGAAGTTTTTATTTGATTTATTTTATTCTGTACTGTTTCATTCTCAGCCTTTATATCTGCTAAGTTGACTTCTACATTCTCCGCTGGCGCTTCTTCTCCGAATTGTTCAGCGTATAAGAGTTTAGCTGCTTTTGGAGCAGCCCAGAATGTAGGTAAAAGTAAAAGTGAGACCGGTATGGCCGTTACTACGATAAAGGATTGGATGGCTTCTACTCCGCCTTCACTAATCATCAATAGAACGCTTGCCACTGCTCCCATGATTACCGCCCAAAATACGCGCATGACTTTTGGTGGATGGCCGTCACCTGTAATCGCGACAGAAATCGTATACGCCATGGAGTCACCTGTCGTGACTACGAACAGGATTGTAACGAGAAGAAACAATGGTCCAATGATCACATTCAACGGTAGTTGCTCGGTAATGGCAATCATCGCTGCAGGCATACCCGATGTATTTAATGCTTCGGATATTACACCTGGCTGCGCCATTTCGTAAAATATACCTGCCCCACCGACAGTAGTGAACCAGAATGCCGTTACAATGGGTGCCGTAATGGATACAGCTAATACGAGCTCGCGAATCGTACGTCCGCGTGTAATCGTGGCGATAAAGATTGCCATCATCGGTCCATAACCAAGGAACCAACCCCAGAAAAAGATCGTCCATGACCCAAGCCAACTAGAATCACCGCGGAATGTCGCCATGCCGAAGAATTCTTGAAGATGCACACCCGACGATGAAATGAATGTATTGATGATAAATGCACCAGGGCCAAGAATGAGGATTGCGACCATCAAAATTAACGTGATGATCACATTCAGATTACTCAAGAACTGAATCCCTTTACGTAAACCTGTTACCGCCGAAACAGTAGCGATCGCCACCACTCCAATAATAATGAGTATTTGAGTCATTAACGTATTCGGCACGCCATATAATGCTTCCATTCCATAAGCTGCCTGAAGACCGAGAAAGCCAATCGGTCCAATTGTGCCGGCAGCTACTGCAATGATGGAAAACGCATCAATAGTAGTACCGAGAGCGCTTTTACGCATAATCTTTTCACCGAGTATCGGGTAAAGCAATGTACGCGGTTTTAACGGCATTCCTTTGGAATAATGCGCATACATTAGCACAATTGTCCCTAACGTACCAAGAATTGACCAGGCAAGAAATCCCCAATGCAAATAGGACTGAGCAAATGCTGGAATAATAGCACTTTCCGTTGCCGATTCGACTCCTGTAAACAATGGAGGACGATCCAAAAAGTGATACATCGGTTCTGCAGCCGCCCAAAAAACTCCGCCTCCCGCAAGCAATGTCGTCATAATCATGGCTAGCCATTTGAAATAACCAATTTCCGGCTTATTCATTCCACCTAAGCGAATCTTTCCATACTTTGAGAATGCTAGGAATAGTGCAATGAAAAACGTACCCATTAATAATAGTTGCCAGAACGCGCCAAAGTATTTCACCGCAAATGCAAATGCCCAATCTACCATGTTTGCAACGAAATCCAAGTTAATAAATGATGCGACGACAAATGCTACAAGCAATCCACCGCTAATAAATAAAACGGGACGGTCCGTTTTTGATTTATACTTATTCAAAGTTCTACCTCCTCTAGGCTGCACATACTTGTAACCGCTTACTTAGAAAGCTGTGGAGAATTCATCTCCACTTCCTTACTTCACTTCTACAATGACATCAATTTCAACTGCTGCACCGCGTGGCAACATCATCCCAACTGCTGTACGTGCGTGCGTACCTACTTCTTCACCGAATACTTCAACCAATAAATCCGAAGCACCGTTCATAACTTTTGCTTGTTCAGTGAAATCAAAAGCCGTGTTGATCATGCCGAGAAGCTTCACAAACTTCGTGACGTTTGACAACTCGCCCACTTCTTCTTTAATAGTGGAAAGTGCAAATAGTATGGCCTGTCTAGACGCAGCGTAACCCTCTTCTATTGTAAGCGTATCGCCAACTTTACCTAGTACATCGTATGACAGTGAACCGGATAGAAATAAAAGATTTCCTGTGCGCACACAAGATATGTAATTTCCACCTTTTGCGCGTTTTTCGGGTAGTTCTAATCCTAATTCTTGTAATTTATCTTCTGGTCTCATTCGAATCCCATCCTTTTTATAATGCATCTGTTATTTCCTTACTTGCCGCGATTACGGAAGCTATATACGGTTCCATCG
The DNA here is from genome assembly GCF_002743165.1 of Sporosarcina sp. P19. Lineage (NCBI taxonomy): Bacteria > Bacillati > Bacillota > Bacilli > Caryophanales > Caryophanaceae > Sporosarcina > Sporosarcina sp. P19. The sequence continues at coordinate 65,654 of NZ_PDYR01000013.1, forward strand.
TTTGACGATTCCACCTGAATAATGGTCCGGAAACAGATAATGCACCAATGACGCTTTGTTGCTTATCAAACACAGGTACTGACAAAGCCGCAACATTTGAGCTAATTTCCTCTTCATTGGTAGCATACCCTTGATTTTGTACTTCTTGTAAAATATGTTCCAATTCATGTCGTTCTTCTACAGACAATGTACCTAATACTCTTTCCTGCTGTTCAGGTGATTGGAAGGCAAGAATCGCTCTTCCGCTTGCACCTAAATGTAATGGCAGACGCTTACCGATTCCGACTGAACGTCTGATTTCTTGCTGACTTTCATACTCCAACACACAAATGCGCATCTGTCCTGTAGGCATATAGAATCCGACTGTTTCTCCTGTATTGTTGCGCAACGACATGAGCCATGGTTCTACAACCGGTGCTATCGGCATTTCAGTCAAGATTTTATTGGCATAATCTAAAAAGATGGTCCCTAACGTATATAGTTTTGAACGCGGATCTTGAAAAACCATACCTTCCAGTTTCAATGTAGTCAGTAAACGGTGTACGATCGTTGTCGATAAACCGAGACCTTTACTAATATCACTGACTCCTTGAGGACCTGACACTTCATTCAAATAGTTGATGACGGATATGGCCTTCACCACTGTGGATGAAACTTCCTGTGTCTTAGTCATTTTCATAAACTCCTTTTGCGTGATGAATAGAAAAGAAGAGGAGAGACTGCTCTATTCCTCTTCTTCATCCATTCTAACTTAGTTGCTGTTGATGTAACGAGTTTTATTTTGGCAATAGAAGTCAACCGCTTCGCTGCCGAGTTCCTTATATGTTCCAGTACTTGATTGCTTATAGCCGCCAAATGGTGCTTGGAAGAACGTACCTGTTGTCGTCATATTCACTTTAACAATCCCTGCTTGAATTTCATTCAATGCGCGGTTCATGTATGTTAGATTACGTGTACAGATGGCTGCGGACAGACCGAATGCTACATCGTTCGCTACTTCAATCGCTTCATCGATTGACTCGATTTCAATGATGCTGATTACTGGACCGAATACTTCTTCCTGTGCAATCGTCATTTCTGTCTTCACGCCACCGATTACTGTCGGCTCCACGAAGTATCCTTTATCTGACCCTTCGAATTCAGGAATACCGCCACCTGTTAGGATTTCTCCGCCTTCAGCTTTAGCTTTTCCAATAAGATCCAGTGTAGATTGACGCTCGCCATCACTAACTTGAGGTCCCATTGTTACACCTTCGTCCATACCATTACCAATTTTAATTTTCTTCGAAGCTTCTACTAATTTATCCGTGAACTCTTGACGGATATCTTTGTGGACAAGTACGCGACTAGTTGCTGTACACGCTTGACCTGTTTGACCGTATCCACCCGCTACAGCAAGTTGAACAGCTGCGTCCACGTCTGCGTCTTCCATTACGAGTAATGGATTCTTACCACCCATTTCAAGTAATACACGCTTCATATCTTTTGCTGCTTCTTTATAGATTAAGTTTCCTACACGATTCGAGCCAGTGAATGTGATTGCTTTTACAGCTGGGTGATTGATCATATCTGTTACCAAGCGACCTGGTCCTACTAATTGGTTGACGACACCAGCAGGGACGCCAGCTCTTTCAACAATTTCGACGAACTTCTGTGCTGTCAATGGCGTTTCAGATGAAGCTTTCAATACGACTGTGTTTCCGCTAAGAATAGCCGGAGCAATTTTCCAAGCTGGGATAGACAGCGGGAAGTTCCAAGGCGTGACGACTAACACGACACCGAGTGCTTCTTTGTGTAATTCGATTTGTACACCTGGCATATCTGACTCAACGATACGGCCTGTCATGCGACGACCTTCACCTGCGTAGAATTTAACGATACCCGCTGCATAATTTACTTCTTTGAATGCATCCGCGTACGTTTTTCCTTCTTCTTGTACAATGATGCGCGCGATTTCATCAGCTTCAGCTTCCATGATCGCAGCAATTTTGAATAAATACTCGCCTCTCGCAGGAGATGGTGTCTTACTCCATTCAGGGAATGCTTTTTCTGCTGCTTCAATAGCCGCCTGTGCATCGTCAGCATTGGATTGCTGAACCTTCACAACCAATTCATCTGTGTTCGCTGGGTTTCTAATTTCCAACATATCTGTACCCGAAGTTTCTACCCACTCACCGTTAATATAGTTCTTTAATACTTTAACTTCACTTGTAACTGTCATCATGTATAGTCTCCTCCAGTAAATAATATAGTTTTATGCCATTTCTCCTGCACCGCGTTCACGCGATTGATCAGTAGATTCTACCAGCATACGCTTGCCTGTTTCGTTTAAATCAAGCCACAGTTCTCTGCTGACTTCTGTTCCAAATTGCCACGAAGATTCCCATCGTTGTTCGAAATCATCTGTGGTCGTTAAAATATACGATGTATCTATTGTGTTTTCAAAGCGTTCAATCACTTCATCAATTGCTTCAATATTGGTTGTACCAAATATACAAAATCTTGTTGTAACAGTTGGTAATTTCAATTTCTGATCACCTGTTAAGCCTAGTTCTTTATTGATTCCTTCCATGATATCCTCATTATTACGTTTGTGGACCATGATCGGGTATGCGAAATTCGGTGATGAAATGATTAATGATGAGTGACTAGGCTTCTTGTACAAAATAATACTAGCCAATCCTTTTTTTGATATATACATCGCTTGTTGAGCAAGCACCCGGGACGGTCGTGCATCCCGGACGCAGACAGCTACTGACGGTTGAGCTTCCAAGCGCGCGATTAAATAATCGGCACATGCTTTTCCAAGCAGCATTCCACTTTGCTTCCCGCCATCTATTACAGTTACGCGATCCGATTCATTCAATACTTCCAACTCTTCGAACTCACCTTGCAAATCCTGCAGTTCATCGTAAAGTTGTTGTAATCCATACAATCCAAGAAACTCAGCATTTGCTACCGTTTCTGCTCCTTCTTCCGCATAGCCATAAGGAACTCCAAGAGCTTGGAAGATTTTCTTACAATGAGTATATAATTCTAAGTGAGAGACACGCATTTCTCCAACTCCTTCTCAGTCTTGAACCCTTCCGTAAAGAACCGGTGCCAGTTACCGCCCATAATTTTAGATATTTCCTCATATGTCATACCGCGAGCTTCTAATCCATTTGCGATATTTGGAAAATCATCAGGCGTCTGGAACCATTCCGGCCAATCCGGCCATCCTGGACTCGCTTTCGAACCTGCACCATAATCGATTTCATGAGTCCAGCGACCCATCCGCATCCATGCAAGGAAGTCCGTAGACATATTATGTGTTAAGTCCGTTCCAATCCCTACATGGTCAATTCCCATGAAATCAGCCGTACGAGCAATCATATTACAGAACTCTTCTAGTGTTGTATCCGCTCCATTAATCAAGTGAGGATATGCACAAACACCAAGTACTCCCTTGTTGTCACGTAAAGCAGAAAGTATTTCTTCTGACTTATTACGTTTAGATGGATAAATCCAATCCGGATTAGCATGGGTAATCGCGACAGGACGGCTTGAAAGTGCCAATGTATCCAGTGATGTTTTCGTTCCGACATGTGATAAATCAATAACCATTCCTACTCGGTTCATTTCTTTAATCACATTCTTACCGAATCGAGAAAGACCAGGATCCGTTTCTTCATAACAGCTACTACCGATCAAGTTTTGATTGTTGTATGTCAATTGCATAATTTTAACGCCCATCTCATTGAATACAGAAACGAGACCTAATTCATCTTCTAAAGCAGAAGTGTTTTGTGCGCCTAAAATGATTCCTAGTTTACCGATACGCTTCGCTGTTTCGATATCTTCTCCTGTTTTTACAGGCATAACCAAATCACTGTTCTCATTAAAGAAGCGATGCCATTCCGCTACTTTAGTTAATGTTTCGCGAGCATTTTCCCACAGTCCAACGCAAGCATGAACAGCCGTAACGCCACCTTTTTGTAGCATGATGACAAAATCGCGGTCCCATTTACTTAATTCCAAAGCATCTATTACAATCATATCTTTCATGTCTATAGTCATTTGATCTCCTCCGTTTTTGCTATTAATGGATAGAACCAATCATCCTCGAATGAAGTAGTTCCGATTTCTTCAACTAGCGGTGCTCCTTGGAATAGCGTAATTCGTACCCACCGATTGGATTTCGGATCATAACGTTCAGCGCCAAGTATCGCTAGTTTACAACGTAATAGATATACCGGAAGTAGATCTTTTCCTGTCAAGTTCGCTTGTATCTCACCATACTCCAGACCGTCCAACGATTGTATTCTTCTGACGATCCCTCTGAGCTCCGGCTTTTTCAATAAAAATGCCGCTACTTTCAGATCATTATCACAGACTTCTATTTCCGTAGCTAGTTGCTGTACTTGTTCTGCAATATTCATTGGCATATACAACTCATCGCCCGGGTCGATTCCACGTTCTCCAATACGCGGTTCTTCTTTTTCAGCTGAACGGTACCAGAAATAATGTCTCGACTCGCGTTTTGTGAAGTCGTATTGGAATGCCCACTGGTATTGTTTCTTAATAATTTCGCGTAATGAACCAATTGACATTTCAGGTATCAAATGGAGGCCGTCGTCTGCATTCGTCTGATGCTCTAAGTCGACGATTACTTCAGGATAGAGATCGATTAGTTCTGAGTTAATCAATTCCTGTGCTTCCATTGTGAAATTCGCTTGTACTTTATCAGCAAACTCCAACCACAGTCCTCCTACTTCACTATTGGAACGCCCTATAGTGTTACACACATCTTCTACTAACTTGGAAATCTCTCCGACTTCTTTTGCCAAGTCTCTCGGATTTGTAAATACTTCCATGTCCGGGATTGGAGCGTCTTCAAAGAATGTACGTATTTGTTGTAGTTTTGCAATGAAGCGCTGACAATCATCTGCCGTTGGTTTCATTTTCTTTGCACGTGCCAATGCTACTTCACGAATCCACATCCATTGATGAAGAAGTTTTGGATGAGATATCAAGTAAGGTACCATTCCAAGTCCCGTTGCATTACCTGTTCCAAGTAATTTCTTTAGTTCCGGCTTTAATGTAGCCGCTTTAGGATTATTCTTGCGCGCGATATGTTCAACCAGATCAAAGCTGAAGTGACGTAACATATAGACAGCAAACATTTGAGATTGATAGGCACCGCTGAACGTATGATTATCTTTCATATGTTCATAAGGCGCAATTCCAAATTTACCATTTCCATAGACTGCAGTTGTGCGGAATAGATAACCAATATCGTAAATCATTTCTGCATCTGGCTGCTTACCTTGAGATAGCGCTTCCACGACATGAGAAAAGACACGTTGGCTTTTATTCGCTCTCGACCATACGAGATCCGTGACATCTCCTCGGCCCACTTCCTGTTTCGGAAGTTCTTGTTTCATTCGTTTTAGTTTTTTATCGGAAATTGCTCCATCGCAAAGCGCAAATGTTACATCCCATCTTTCAGAAATGACCCGATCACTTCGAGTTTCTTCACTGATCTCACGGGATAATGCGACAAATGTATACGTACCTTGTGGGGTAGTAATACTATAAAGCGCTTCACCGTATCCTTCGTCATTTATATCAAAGGTCGTTTGCTCAATTTCCCAAGCTTCACGCATCATTTTACGAATTAAAATGCGTAAAAAGCTGAGACTTGTTGAGCGCATTACGCCTAGTCGTTGGATGTCCATTACTTCAGATGCCGGTCTTAGCGCATCTGTATTTTCAATAGCTAATTTAAACATGTAAAACCCTCCATTCTTCTACTCCCACAATGTATATACTTTCACGATTATCGGAATACCTTTCCGAATATCTACATTCATCATAACCCCGTTTGAATTCTCTGTCAACAATTCTATTAAAAAAGTCTATGAAGATTCGACAAGAATCTCCATAGACTTTTATCATTTATTTAGTTCTTTCTGTCATTTGACGCCAGATGGAACCTTTTGCCTCTTCGCCTTCTTCAATTCTGGCGATCGCCATCCGGATTTGCAGTTTCACTTCAAATTCGTTATCGTTTTCGGCTTCGTGCAGTGCGGGTAATGCTTGTTCCGTTCCGGATTCATAGAGGAACATGGCTGCACGCCAACGTACTAACTTGTTTTTATCTTGTAATAGACGGATAGCAGCAGATTCAAAACCAACATAGCCAAGGTCACTCATGCAGTCTGCGGCTGTACGACGAACTGCCCAGCTTTTGTCCTTAAGTGCTTTTTCGATAAACGGAATGACCGTTTCATCTTCGATCATACCAAGGTATACAGTGGCCAATCTACGGATGGACATTTTCTCATCTTCAAGTGCCATCGTTAATACTGGATAATCCGATACGTCCGGATCCGGCATTTGGTCCAGTAAGCGGAAGCGCGTTTCCCATTCGGGAACAGCAAATTCGGCCACACTTACTTTCTGCCCACGAGTTTTTGTTTCCTCGTCTGCCTTTTCCGCTTTTTCCACAAGCTCATGCAAGCGTGTTTCAGGATACGCGGCTTCAAGTTCTTGTACAACTTGCTCGCCTACTTCCTGCAATTCTCCGTAACGGATTCCGTAATCTGCCCACTTCCGAAGTAAAATATAGTTTTCTACTTCAGAATGGTGAACGGTTTCCATTGCCTGAACGAAACGTTCACTTAATCCAAACCTAGACTCCTCATCACTATTGAACACTTTCACTTGTAACGGAATCTCTTTATACGTTTGTACATGAACGTAGACTTCCCCGTAGTGCTCATCTATCTTTTGCTCCTCAGCTTGTTCTAGCGATTCGCCGCCTTCACTTAAGACAGAACGCACTTCGGCAAGAATGGATTCCCACGCAACATTTCCGATTCGCTCTACTGCCATGAAGTCTAATACATGATAGATTCCTTTAATCCCTTGTATAGCCAAAAGAGAACGAATCGGCTCAGGTGCTTGTGCCTCATCTTTCTTCTTATAGTTATGGCTAGTTCCATCAGGTAAAGGGGTATCTAAAACAATTTTCATAGAATTTGGACTCGGTGTTGGTTCAATCGATTTGATTTTCAAGAAAATCTCCTCCTATATAATTAATCAGCTAATTCCTGCAAATAAGACCAGCGCTCGACCAGTTCTTCGTATTGTTGATTCAGCGTTACTAGCTCTTCATCCAATTGGCGAAGCTGATCATAGTCTGAACCTGTAGTCGTCATTTGTTGTTCTATCGCTGCTATTTTTTCTTCCATTACTTCTATATCTGTTTCAATCGTTTCCCACTGACTTTTTTCAGCGTATGTCATTTTCTTTTTAGGTTCTTTAACTTCTGAAGTTGGAGCAACAACCGCAACTTTCGCTTGTGGCTTCACGTCTTTTGTATTCTTTTCATCAAGGTAGTCTGAATACAGGCCAAGACGTACATCAATTTCACCTGACCCATCTAGAATCCATAGCTTACGTGAGATTCGATCCAAGAAGAAACGGTCGTGGGAAATCGTCACGACGACTCCAGAGAACGTGTCAATGAATGACTCCAAAACGGAAAGTGTTTCGAGATCCAAGTCATTCGTGGGCTCATCTAGCAGCAAAACGTTCGGCTGTTCCATTAATAACTTTAATAGATAGAGACGTTTACGTTCCCCACCTGATAATTTACCGATTGGCGTTCCGTGTGCAGAGGAAGGGAATAAGAATCTCTCCAACATTTGCGTCGCAGATAATCGCTCACCGTCTCCTGATTCAATGTCATTGGACGTCTCACGAATATATTCAATAATGCGCTGATTTTCCTTCATTGGTGGCAAATGTTGATGGAAATGAGCAATCTTTACAGTGGAACCTTTATCGACTTCACCGGTGTCCGGCATAGTCGTTCCATCCAGCATTTGAAGAAGTGTCGTCTTCCCTACACCATTCGGTCCAATAATCGCAATACGTTCTTTCGCTTGTAGAATAGCAGAAAAACCATTCAATATAACTTTATCGTCAAATCTTTTCGTAATATTATTGATTTCCAACACTTTTTTACCAAGACGTGTCGTTTGTAAATCCATTTCAAAATCCAATGACTCATCGGTCTGCTTCACTTTTGCTTGAAGATCATCAAAGCGATCAATTCGCGCTTTCTGTTTCGTCGAACGTGCTTTAGCACCGCGGCGAATCCATTTCAATTCACTACGGTAGCGATTACGGTCTTTCTGATCCGAAGCAGCTGACATCTCTTCACGCAGTGCTTTTGACTCCAAATAATCTGCATAATTTCCAGTATGCGAATAAAGTGTTTTATCCGCTAACTCGTAAATATGCGTAGCGACTTGATCCAAGAAGTATCGATCGTGTGTAACGAATAATACTGCCCCTTGAACATTTTGCAAGAAGTCTTGTAACCACTGAATCGATGCAACGTCCAGATGGTTTGTTGGCTCGTCCAGTAATAATAAATCTGCTGGTTCGATTAATACTTTAGCGAGAGCCACACGCTTCAGTTGACCACCTGATAATTCGCCCATTTTCTTATCGAATGTCTCGATACCTAGCTTCATTAATATAGTACGTGCCAATGCATTCAAATCCCAGCCACCCGTTGAATCCATTTCATTTTGATAGAATGAGTAACGCTCCTGATACTCCTCATTTGAAGAATCTTCGGTAAGTAGTTGCAATGCATGCTCGTAATTAAGATTTGTACGAATAACAGGTGCATCACTTTCGAATACTGCTTCCATCACGGTTAAGTCCGGATTGACAATCGGTTCTTGAGGCAAATATGCCACACGGAACTTATTCGGATGATCCATTGTCAACGTATCCGCACTTCCCTGCCCCGAAATTATGGAGAGTAACGTAGATTTCCCAGTACCATTAATCCCGATCAAACCTATCTTGTCTCCACTTTTCAAATTAAATCCTACATCTTTGAAAAGTGTTTTTTCTCCAACTGTTTTGGTTAATTTCTCTACTACTAAATGACTCATCCTGGCACATCCTATTCTTAAATTGCTTCTAGTCCTAGTATAGCCGAAATTCGGGTAAGTTGAAAACATGCACGTTTGTGTACGGTGTCTTGGTAAGTTTGGAGAGGTCTGAGGAAGTTGTTTTTCCGGAGTTAGGGATGAAGTGCTTGTTGGATCATGAATTTCTTGTTTCGCTGGCAATAAAACTGGAAAGCCCATTGACTCCACTACGGCGCTGGTGGGGTCAATGGGCTTTAGCGATGTTACTGATCTTCTTCCTATTAGAACCACAACCAAAATAAATACTACTCAGTAGCGCAGGCACAACTGCGGGGTAGGCCGTGGCCAGGAGACAACTGGCAGCACCACCGCCAGCTGGCTCCTGGCTGGAGGCAATCCCCCACGTGCCTGCGCGGGTCCAGAAAGCAGACACTTACTAACTTTAATGTCCAACAGCAAGTCGAGCAACGTCCCAACAAAAAGTAACAAAGACCCGTAGCCACCTAGTCTTCCGCCAACCGCGTTTCTAGGTTGGGTACTGATCGCAATTTATCATTCTCTATCCTACTTAGAACCACAACCAAAATAACTACCACTTAGTAGCGCAGGCACAACTGCGGGGTAGGCCGTGGCCAGGAGACAACTGGCAGCACCACCGCCAGCTGGCTCCTGGCTGGAGGCAATCCCCCACGTGCCGGCGCGGGTCCAGAAAGCAGACACTCACTAACTTTAATACCTAAACGCCAGTCGAGCGACGTACCCAACAAAAAGTAACAAAGACCCGCAGCCGCATAATTATTCCGCTAACATGTAAACGTTAAAAAACATCATCTAGACTTCGGCTGATTCATGCCCGCAAGCTTCTTCACCAACTGCTCCAACAACACCGGCATCTCCCTGAACGCACTATCAATATGCAACCGCTCCGTCTTCTGATGCGCATCCTTACCAAACGGACCCACATTCAACACAGGCGCAGTTAGCTTACGCATATCTTCAAACGGAATTGAATACGTCGCACCATAGACCGGTGTATTCTCTGCAAACGCCTTCCAATGATCCTCTTCATCCTTATAGTGCACATAACTTAAATCGCAAATCCCATTGAAATAATGCACCTGCTCAATGGTTAGATCAAACACTTGTGCACGCTCCTGCAAAAACTCGATCGATTCCTGTACAAGCGGATCTTCAGACGAGTTGACAGCTGGATAATAAGGTGGCGCATAGAATAGCACGGTCGCTGGGCCTAGTTCCTGACACTCCATCATTAGCGTATCGACAATACGTATGCATTGCTCGCGGTCATCCCATTCTTCTTGTAACAGCACTTCCTGTTTCAATCGATTCACTTCGTTTTTCCCTAACTGTTCTTCAGCGTACTTTAATAACTCTTCAAAACGCAGTACTCGAATATCTCCTAGCGGCACTGCTGATTCACGATCACATACTGCTTTATAATGTTCATTACACTGTGCCATCGCCTCATTCGCCACTTGTTCGAATAAACTCATGATTTCAGCGGCTGTCCGCTTGAATAGAAAGACATTATATAACGCAGCTGCTCGCTGTGGTGTTTGTGTAGAGTACTGGATTTTCAAATCTTTTTGGTGCAGTGTGACCGGAAGAGGTGTTGATTCGTCCTGATGTATTTCACGGAATAGAGGATTCCACTCCATTTTACGCGTCAAAAATGATGCCATATAATCTGCAGTAATTCCTTTTAAAGGTTCACCGACATGCGTTTCTTTCCCATAGAATAAAGCGGAAGGCATAATCTTTCCGATTGTCCCGGAATAAACATATTCTTTCGTATCCGAAGGCCCTTGTGAAAATGAAGGCTCTCCGTTTAGGAATAATTTAAAGCGATGACCTTCCTGCTCTTGCAGACGGACAAGTTCCTTTACAGCAGCACGCATCCCCGCTGAGTTTACCTCTTCATCCGGTACTGTGCACAATAATAGATTTATAGGCCACTTCTCTATACTTGCTCGTTCGATCAACTGAATATGTAAAGCCAAACCCATCTTCATATCCATCGTACCTCGACCAAATAGGTATTTTCCTGACTCCAAATCAATGCGTGCAGCTTCAGGCAACATCTCTTTGTTTTCTAACAACTTCTTCGTCAATTCTTCCGGATGGAAAGCGAGCGGTTCAAGCGCTCCGTATTCATCTGTCTGCACAGTATCGAAATGACTGATCAAGACAATGGTATCTATGGCATCCGGATGTTCATACAAAGCATGCACGACTTGACGTCCAAGTCCCGCATCATGAAGCGTAATATTGTCAGGATTCTCAGTGAAATATTCCAGTTCACTCAACTTATTTTGCAACTTCCAGGAAAAGAAACGCTCTCCTTCCGTCAACGTACGACTATCCCAACTTACTAGTTCACACAGTAATGCACGCAGCTTTTCAGGGGTATCAAAACGGTATCGATTCATTCCATCTCCTCCTTCACGGTTAGGTAAAGTATAGCTGATTCGTAGCAAAATGAGAAAAGAACTTGTATGCCAGAGTGAGGCAAACAAGTTCTTTGTTTATTATTCAGACGTGGAAACTAGCTGTACGCGAGCCGACTTCACTTGCTCCACTGCACGTTTCAACTGTCGTAGATGACGTTTTTCGTGGAATCCTACGAAACGGAACCATTGAATTAACGGCACATTGCCAAAAACCGGATGCTTGAGCGATTTACAGCGAAGTTCTGTAATAGTGGCAGATTCATAGATATCCAGCAAATAATTTCTAGATGCATGCAACTTCTCTTTAACTTCTGGAATAGAAAGATGCATATCTGTTGGTTGTGTATATTCCATGAAATACGCCTTTACTAAAGGACTTGCCGATACACTGATCGGTTTTTTGAATACACGCAAACTCTCAGGATTTTTCAATTCTTGGGCGATGTTTGTAGCAACTCGACATTCCATTAATGCTAAATGTTCTACAATCTGTTTGGGTGACCAGCCGCCATGTGATGGTGTTCCGTTAAATTCCTCATCTGTTAAGCCATCAATCAACTGCAAGATGCGTTTACGGACCTTGATGTTTTCTCCAAAAACCATCAACATCTACCTCCATTTCTTCCTCGTAATCCATTCTATTGCCATAGCATACGCCTTTTACTCAGAGATTTAAAGGGGGAACGGTTATATTTTTTGTAAAGCTTGTCAATGGTGACAGAAGGGTGCCAACCAGCCTTGATATAAAAGGATTTCTACTCTATTCCATACGCTAGTTGTTCTACTTTATTTACTACTTCTTGCGCAGTAGGCATACCGCCTTGCGCACCGAATTTGCCTACCGATAATGAAGCCGCCACATTGGCGAACTGAATGGCAGACTGTAAATTGCTCCCTTGCACTAGTCGGCTAGCGAGCGCTCCATTAAATGTATCTCCCGCTCCTGTTGTATCTACAACCTTTGCAGGCACACCCGGCACGTAGATTACTTGCTCTTGATCATGATAACAAACACCGTCTTTTCCTAGTGTCACGAGCAGTTGATTCGGATAGTTGGTCAAAGTTTCTTCTATTGAAGTACCGAAGAGTTGCGCGCACTCCGTTTCATTAGGCGTCAAATAGTGAAGATACGGCATATACTCCAATTGAAAGCTGCTCGAAGGAGCCGGATCCATCACGACAGGCACTTCTAATTCATTACATAGCTCCAGCACAGACCACACCGTATCTATCGGAAGTTCCAGTTGCATCATCACCAGTTGACTAACCCCAATAACAGATTTTAATTCCCCAATTCGCTCTGGAGTCAACGCGTGGTTCGCTCCCGGTATGGAAATGATTCGGTTGTCCCCTTCCGTCAATAAAATAACGGCTACACCGGAAGGACCGTCTGCTTTTGTGATATATGAAGTATTCACTTGTTGATTCTGCAAATTAGCTACAATCATTTCTCCAAATGAATCCGTACCCGTCGTGCCGATCAACTGAACTTTCTGCCCAAGTCTTGCACATGCTACAGCTTGATTCGCACCCTTACCACCTGGTGCCGTCTGAAAGTCCTTTCCCCTAACCGTCTCGCCTTGTAACGGAAACTTGTCCGCTTGTGCAATGACATCCATATTCGCACTGCCAATTACTGTAATCATGCATACGCCTCGCTTCCCGACCTTTTATCGATCATATGCTTTTGTATGCCCTGTTTCAATATAGACTGCTCGCTGACTGAAAAGTTACACTTTGTGCTAAAGTATTTACATCGACTCGTTAAACAGTATAATGAATAAATATACATCAACTAGATTATACACAAGGAGAGAAATACCTTGAAAAAATATACAGCTAGCACTTGGTTAGTATTTTTAATTCCATCAATAATCGGTGTGCTATTATTCATGATTCCACTGCCATTTGCAGCAGGCTGGAAAGTACCGATTGCCAAATTGGCGGATTTATTGTCAGGCTCATTGGAACCGATTATTCCACAACTTATGATGTACTTGATCATTGCATCTGCACTCGGATCCGTGCTCTATTTATTCGTTAAAAAAGATCCAAACAGACCTTCATTCTTTACAAACTTATTCAAAGTGACACCGTTTTGGACGATTACCCGCATTGTAGGGGCAATCTTCGCGATCATGGTCGTCTATAAATTAGGACCTGAAGCGATTTGGAGCGAGAATACAGGCGGATTGCTACTTGCAGGTGATGGACTCGTTTCCTTCCTGTTCAGTATCTTCTTCTTCGCTGGTCTATTGCTTCCTTTATTACTGAACTTCGGTTTGCTCGAATTCTTCGGTACGTTGATGGTAAAGATTATGCGACCTTTATTCAAATTGCCTGGACGTTCTTCCATTGATGCACTCGCTTCATGGATTGGAGACGGCACAATAGGTGTCTTGCTAACAAGCAAACAGTATGAAGAGGGTCACTATACACAACGTGAAGCGGCGATTATTTCGACTACGTTCTCTGTTGTTTCGATTACATTCACACTCGTCATCATTGATAAAGTTGGTCTTGGAAACTACTTCCTACCATTTTATGCGACGGTTCTGTTCACAGGGTTGATCCTCGCCCTCATTATGCCAAGAATTTATCCTTTACGTTCTATTAAGAATACGTATATTGACGATCGGGAATATTCCACTGAAAATGAAAAACTGCCTGCCGGGACAAGCGTATTTAAACTAGGTCTCACTAGCGCACTTGATACGGCTTCAAAACAACGCTCAGTTGTGAAGACGGTTCGTGCAGGTATGCAGAACGTGCTCGACATGTGGTTCGGCGTGGCACCAGTGGTTATGGCTTTCGGTACGGTCGCTTTAGTGATGGCCGAGTATACGAGCGTATTCCGCATTTTAGGTAAGCCGTTCGAATACATCCTGAATTTCTTGCAGATTCCTGAAGCTGCCGAAGCTGCACAGACAATGGTCGTTGGATTCGCGGATATGTTCTTGCCTGTTATTTTAGCAGAAGGCGTCATTACATCGCCTATCACGCTATTTACAATTGCGGCAGTATCCGTAATCCAGCTGATCTACATGTCTGAAGTCGGCGGCTTGATCCTAGGTACTAAAATCCCATTGAATATTTTTGACTTACTCATCATTTTCTTATTGCGTACGATCATCGCCTTGCCCATCATTGCAGGTATTGCGCATTTATTATTTTAAGTAGGGTGAGAACCCGTTACTTCTTTTTGAAGTGACGGTTTTTTTTGTTTGAGATTGAGCGGATAAGGCTTGGGATTGAGCGGTTCACCTGACTGATTGATCGCTTGAAGCTTGAGATAGAGCGATTCACACGATTGATTGAGCGCTCTACGCCTGACTTTGAGCGGATAGTTCGACCGATAGAGCACTCCACCCCCAGCATTGAGCGGGGAGCACAACTGATAGAGCGCTTCACCCCTGACATTGAGCGCATAGCACAACCGATTGAGCGCTCCACCAGCATTGAGCGGGTAGCTCGATTGATAAAGCGCCTCACGCCTGACATTGAGCGCATAGCATAACCGATTGAGCGCTCCACGCCCAGCATTGAGCGCATAGCACAACCGATTGAGCGCTCCACCCCCGACATTGAGCGGATAGCACGATCAATAGAGCGCTCCACCCCCAACATTGAGCGGAGAGCACAACCGATAGAGCGCTCCACCCCCAGCATTGAGCGGATAACCCGACTGATAGAGCGCTCCACCTCCGTCATTGAGCGGATAGCACAACCGATAGAGCACTCCACCCCCAACATTGAGCGGAGAGCTCAACCGATAGAGCGCATCAAGCCCAACATAGAGCACTTCGCCCCCAACAACACCATCCACCTTCATCAAATTCCAACACAAAAAAACTGCTCTCAATAAAGAGAGCAGCCAAATGAAACAGCTTGAAAGCAACCCTGCTGGAATGTCGTGAATGTCCGCAAGTAAAGGGAGGGTTGCGTTTGGAAATTAGCGTGGCAAAGCAATGGTGGGCTTTTGTACGCTAATTACCAATGAATAGACGTGTACAGTTTGCTTTCAAGTGTTTACGCGATATACGTGTATGCTGACGGGGTTACCGAAAGCCATCTATACAGTGGAGGCCTATTCCACTGCATAGATCACCTTCGGAATGCCGGCGACAAGTTTTGTCTTGCCGCTGTGATGAATTACTTGGTTTCTACTGTCTCTGCCGGTAAGTGCTGAACTTTCACATCGAATGTCTTCAATTCATTTCCTAGGATTGGACTCGATACAGTCGGTGCTTTGACGTCATGTGTTTTTGCATTTTCACGACTATGTAGCCAGCTATCGAAAAACTGACGGTCTTCCCACGTCGTACATACTTTTATTTCGTCATGTTCTTCGTTGTCTCCATTCAACAATACTTCCATGCGAATGAAGCCTTCAAATGTGTGAACAGATTTTGCTTTTGCAAAACGTGCGGTTACTTGCTCGCCTTTCCCTTTTTGAACATATATCGTATTAATTGCGATCATTTTCTGCATCATACTACCTCCAATTTAATTGACTGTAAATATTCGAGGACGGGCGCTGATTGTGCCCCACCCACTGCTGCATGGCGAAGTAACGGAATGCCGTGTGGACCTTTCAGTTCATCCCAGCTCGGATACCATTTCAACAACGCTTTCACGATTTCGAGTTCACCGAGCATAGCAGCTGCGAATATATCCATACGTGCACCTTTTTCCAATAAATATTCCGCAATATCGCGATTGCCGGTATGCGCCGCAGCCCCGAGACCGCTTTCCCAGTCGTCACCACCCCAGTTCATGACAGCATGTACCAAATCAGGCTCCTGTTCAATCAGCTTTTGTACTTCTTCAAAATTCCCATGTGCTGCAATCAAGTAGTCACGTACCAGCGCTTGATCAATGGGTTGCTTCTTTTCTACATCAGCCCTCATAGCACTCACCCTTTTCTAATGTACTTGGTGTGAAAAAGTATTTCCCATTATTCATGAAAATCTCTGCGTCGATTTCGAAAATGGAATGGAACATTTCTTTGCATAGCACGCATTGTGGAATTCCGTCAAAACGCACACTGCCGTCTTTCAACACAATGAGACGATCGCTGTAACTTGCCGCTTGGTTAATATCATGAAGAACCATGATGATAGTCATTCCGTACGTTTCATTTAATTGTGTGACCAATTCCATGACTTCCAATTGATGCGAAATGTCCAAATACGTAGTGGGTTCATCTAGCAATAACACTTTCGGTCGTTGGGCAATTGCCATCGCAATCCACGCACGCTGACGTTCGCCACCGGATAATGACTGCAACATGCGATTCTTGTACTTCTCTAACTTCGTTACACCGATTGCCCAGTCAATAATCTCCTGATCTTCACGACTTAACTTGCCGTAGCCTGACCGATGAGGATGTCGTCCGAATTCTACCAACTCGCCTACCGTGACATCGAGCTGATGATCTTGCATTTGCGGAAGCATGGCTAAATTCCTGGCCACTTCCTGAGATTTCATTCGTTTCAATCGTTCGCCGTTTAGTAGAACTTCGCCGCTTCCGGGTGTGATCAGTCTAGAAATCAACCGCAGAAATGTCGACTTGCCTGAACCATTAGGGCCTAGCAAACTAACGATTTCCCCCTGCTTAATATGCAAATCAATGGACGTTAATTCGAATGAATCCGAATGACGATAGGTAAGTTCCTCAGTTATCAGCAAATGAATCCCTCCGTTTTTGAATGAGATACAAGAAGAATGGCCCGCCAAGGAATGAAAGTAAAATTCCGACTGGCAGTTCGATTGGATTAAATACTGTACGGGCAATCGTGTCCGCAACTACGACTAGCAATCCTCCACCGAGCGCGGAAGCCGGTAATAAAAACCGGTAATCGCCTCCTACTATGGAACGCATAATATGCGGAACAACAAGACCAACGAAACCGATCAAACCGGAAACACTGACAGCCATTCCCGCAAGTAGCGTACTCAACACGATGAGGAAAAATCGACTTCGCTCCACATGGTGTCCAAGCAACTTCGCCACTTCGTCGCCAAGACGTAGTATACGGATATGCTTGACTGAGAAGATGGCTAGCACGAATGCGGCAATTGCATAATAGATGATCACTTCAAACTGTACCCAGCCGACACCTGCGATTCCTCCTGCAAGCCAAGGTAACACCGCTTGCACACGGTCGCTGTATAGTAGCATCAATGCACTCATACACGCACCGATTACCGCGTTAATTGCGACACCGACTAAGATGATTCGTAAAGGCGATGCCCCGCCTCTCCATGACAATGCATAGATGACAACGGCAGTTGCAAGCGCTCCAAGAAATGCGGCAAGCGGTAAGAACATGATGTAGGCTGGATAAATAATCATAATGACTGTCGCCGCGAGTCCCGCTCCCGATGAGACACCAATAATACCTGGGTCAGCCAATGGGTTTCGCATAACTCCTTGTAATATCGCACCGGCGACTGCAAGGCTGATCCCAACAATCATGCCGACCAGTACACGTGGAAAGCGAAGTTCCCATACAATTCGCCGTTCCATCGTGTCATTGGCTATAAAAATTCCGTTCCAAATTTCCTGTATAGAGAACGAAACTGGGCCAATCATTAGGCTTAAGACAGCTGCGATGATGAGTAAACTGCCACTCGTTACGAGGACGATGACCCGCTTTCTGGCAAGTGGATGACGTTCTTTCTGCGTCTGTTCTTCTGTTGCAATCACCTTATTTAACCTGTCCTAAACTTTCTTTCATCACGTCTAGTGCTTCCACTACTTTTGTTCCAGGGTTCGTACCGAATAAGTGAGAAGGTAAGACGATAACGTTTCCTGCTTTCACTGCATCTAAGTTTTTCCACGCTGGATTCTTTAACATTTCGCTTTCAAATGCCGCTTTAACAGCTTCCGGCTCACCGTGTGTAATCAACATCACCATTTCAGGATTACGTTCGATGATTTTCTCGACGCTTAAGCTTGCATACTGTGGATATTTTTCTTCATTCGGGAAATCGCTAGCAATATTTTCCCCACCAGCCAGTTCTAGTAGATTACCTGATAATGAATTCGGAAGTGCCACCATGTATGTACCCGGTGCTCCGTATACTAATAAAGTTTTCACAGCATCTGCTTTGTCCGCTGTGCTTTTTTCAATTTGTTCTGTGATAGTGTTTTGTATGGTTTTTGCTTCTTTTTCTTTATCAAACAGCTGACCGAATAGTTTAATCGTGTTTTGAATGTCTTCCACAGAGTTAGCTGCTGTGTAGACAGTTTTCGTTCCTTGGCGCTCCATATTCGCTTCATGTTGCTTGAAGCTTGGTGCAGCGATCAGGACTTCAGGATGTACTTCCGCAATCTTCTCAAAATTCGGCTGATGCGGATTCCCAATTTCAGCGATGCCTTCTAAATCTTTATTCGGAGGTCCTTGCACTGTCGGTCGTCCATCTACTTCTATTCCAAGCGCTAGAAGCATGTCGAGATCACCTGAACTTAGCGTGGCGACAGATTTTGGTGTTTCGTCGAATGTTAATGTTTGGCCGGTCATGTCTGTCACTTCGATGCTTGTATCAGTTGTTTTCTCAATCTCTTCTGCTTTCACTGCGGATGCGTCTGTTTTATCTTCCGCTTTTTCTTCCTCTGCACCGCACGCACTGAGTACAAACAGTAACATCAGTACGCTTAACACGCCTGCTAACCTTTTCATCTCTTTTCATTCCCCCTCGAATACAATGAGAATGTTTCTCATTGAGTAACATCATAGTCGATAATGAGAATCATTGTCAAATAGATTTACAAGAATGAATACTTTGTCCTAGTGTTGGGATATTGTAACTGGTAAGGGATTTGTACGTTACCCAACAAGGAAACTCTTATTGTAGGGGGTCGTTGCTCGACTGGTTGTTGGGTACTGAAGTTAGTGAGTGTCTGCTTTTTTGACCCGCGCAGGCACGTGGGGGATTGCCTCCAGCCAGGAGCCAGCTGGCGGTAGTGCTGCCAGTTGTCTCCTAGCCATGGCCTACCCCGCAGTTGTGCCTGCGCTACTGAGTGGTATTTAATTTGATTGTGGTTTTAACTAGAAGAAGATCAGCAACATCGTGATTTCTATTTACATTGCCAGCAAAAAAACGAACATCTGACCAAACTCGAACAGGCAAGCACGTACAAGAACCAAAACCCAAAGCCGCTTTTTACGCACCTATCACCATGCCTAAATCTTGAATGTAACCGCTAAAACCTGTTTCCTCCTCCTCCATCAAGGGAATGCTAGCTATAACACAAACTACAAAGAAAGGAGTGAATGAGATGAGCGCTACACAAATCCTCATTTTATTAACCATAGGCTACGTCGCGATGACGATCGATAAAAAGCAGAAGAACTTTCCTCTTCCTGTCTTTCTAGTTGCGATTGGTTTCGGGCTGTCATTCATCCCCTACTTCGATAGCATCAATATATCCAAAGAAATCATCTATACTATTTTCTTACCAGGTCTGCTATTCACATCTGCGTACCACTACTCGGCTAGCTCATTACGAAAGCACGCCAGCGTTATCGGAACGCTTAGTACTGCTGGTTTACTCGTGACCGCTCTCCTCTTAGGACTCGCTACATATTGGATGGGAGCGAGTATAGAGATTTCATTAGTAGGGGCATTATTGGTCGCTTCTATTTTGACGCCGACTGACCCTGTTTCTGTTGTATCCATATTAAAAAAGTCGTTGGATGATCCTTCGGTTGCGGATATTGTCGACGGGGAATCTATGATTAACGACGGGACTAGTGTGGTGTTATTCACTGTATTGTTGACGATGTTCACGACGCAGCAAAAGTTTGAATTTTGGTCATTCGTAGGAGAGTTTCTTTCCGTATCGATCGGTGGTGTGGCTACAGGATTAGTCGCAGGTTGGATAGTCAGTAAAGCGATTCACCTTTCAACGCATCGGGAAAATCAAGTATTACTCAGTATCATCATTGCGTACGGAGCGTTTCATTTAGCCGAAGCATTCGGGTTTTCAGGTGTATTGGCAACAGTTGCCGCGGGTATTATGTTATCTGCTGAACTAGGACGTGCTGATGAGGAGGAAATGCACCGAGAGTCGTTGGATGGGTTTTGGGATGTGGCGGAACCTGCGTTGCTTTCGATATTGTTTTTAGCTATCGGAATTGTGTCAGCTGACTACTTGTTCCCTTTGCATAATGCCTTGTTTGCAATCGGAATATTTATCGTTTCGATTATCATACGATTTATCGTAATCACCGGGACGATGCAAGTATTCTCAGGTTATCGAAAGTTATTAAACATCAAAAAAGCCTCGCTCCTATCATGGGCAGGCATTCGTGGAACGATGTCAATTTTCTTATTGCTAAGCTTGGCCGATGCCGCAGACAGTTCAGCGGATGCGCTCGTTTCATTAGGATTCTCCGTAGTCTTGTTGTCACTCATCGTGCAAAGTATTGGTATTTATCCACTTTCAAAAGCACTCGAAAAGTAATTACTTCGAGTGCTTTTGTTGTCGTTGAATCATTTGCATGCGTTCATTGAACAGAGTCGGATAGGAAAGTAATCCTAAACAAACACTCGTTAATGCAGCCGTTGTCAATAATAGAAATATGACTAAGATTTGAAATTGGACAGCCTCTAACGGGTCCGCCCCTGCAATGATTTGACCGCTCATCATACCTGGCAATTGCACGAGTCCAATCGTCTTTTGGCTTTCAATGGTCGGGATCATACTTGCTTGAATAGAACGCATTAATTGTTTATGTATTGCCTGTTTTGGTGTGCCGCCAAGTGACAAGATCAGTTCACTTTCCGAGCGATGCGCTTCAACTTCCGACACGAAACGATTGAGGAATAAAATCGCTAGGACCATCGAATTTCCGATTACCATACCGGTCAATGAAATAATATACTGTGCAGTAGCTGGGACAATCTTGAAGCCAAGTAAGATACTTTGCGTCAACACTTCCAGCAATACAAACGTCACGATCAACTTCCACGTGATCCCTTTAATACCTTGGCCTTTTTTACGCGCATTTTGCACGGCTGCTCCAATCATCAAGATGACCATCAAGAAGATGAACACATAACTTTCCGAATCGAAGACAAACTTCAGTACGAAGCCTACCGCCACTAATTGCACAGTTGAACGGATCGTCGCGACAATGGTATCTTTCTCCAACTGCAATCCGAGTGTTTTGGACAGGACTAGCGGGATCAGCACAAAGATCAGTGTCAGGAATAAAGCAGTCGTACTCATGAAAAGTCCCCTTTCAAAAAGCGATGGACTGACGGGATATCTGAATGATCAAGTACAGATATTTCGCCGGCATCCACTAACTTCCCATCCACCATAATCCATGCATACTGCCCCATTCGCTTCGCCTGCTCCAAGTTGTGCGTAATCCAGATGACCGTAATAGCATGCTGAACATGCAGTTTACGAATCAAATCCTCTACTTCATTCAACGAAGATGGATCTAGCGCAGACGTAATTTCATCCATCAACAAAATCTTCGACTGATTCAATAACGTTCTGGCAATCGATACTTTCTGCTGCTGACCACCCGACAAGTTCTGGCTGTCACGTTCAAGATACTCTCCTTCAAGACCGACCTGATCTAAAATATCCAACGCTTTTTCTTTACTCAACGTCTTGCCTTGTAAACGCAATGGCAGTGCCAAATTATCATAAACACTTCCAGCAATCATTGGTGAATTTTGTAACACCATCCCCACTTTTCGACGGAGATCGATCGGCGACATTTCATGAATTGCCCGCCCCTGCATCGTAATATCCCCACAAGTAGGACTCAGCAGACCGTTACACATTTTTAATAAAGTTGTTTTCCCTGCACCCGAAGGCCCGACCAACACCGTAATCTCATTTGTAGGAAAAGATCCGGTTATCGTATCGAGAATCTTCGTGCCCTCCACTTTAAACGATACATTTTGAAAATGAATCGCAGGCTCATACAAGGTTGTATTCTGTTCACTATCCATTCATTTCACCTTTTCCACACTTCTTCATTCATCTATTTTCAATAAATCCAATGGAGTAATGATGCCGATTAGTTTCTCATCTTTACCACCTTGTTC
>NZ_PDYR01000014.1:0-85666 GCF_002743165.1 Sporosarcina sp. P19
TCTACTTACAGATAACGTAAAGTCATATATTTTTTAGGGGATGCATACTACAGATACATCCGAAAAATAATTTTTAGTCTTATTCAAAACTCGATAAACCTTGTCACTATCGTATTTCCAAGAGGGAGTCGCCCCAGCTTCCGCTTCAATCCCTACGTGGGAGGTGGAGGTACTTAAATCACTTTCTGTAGTGATGTGTTAGTTGAATTTGAATTCAAGTGTAAGTGGAAGGAGTAAGTGGGTGGGGATTGAAGCTCCAGCTGCCGGACGCTTTCCCATGGGCTCGGCTTGAGCCGCTTCCCTCACTTCGTTCAGTCCAGGGTCTCAAGCTCTCGCTGATCCATCGGGAGTCGCCGTCAGCTTCCGCTTCAATCCTACGTTTATAGTGGAGGTAGGTAGTTCGATCATTGTAGATAGTCCACGAACTGTTGTTCTCTTTACACTTTATGTAGTTCGATTTCAAATTAATTACAAGACTAACTTCAATGCACGACAGTAGGTAACTATCCATACTTTGCAGGGATTTGTGCGTAGGAGGGGCGACTCCCGCGGGAATAGCATGAGCCTTGAGATCCCGCAGGTAGCGAAGCGGACGAGGAAGCTCAAGCCATGCCCGCAGGAAAGCGTCCCCTCCGAAGCGCAAATCCCCACCCCTAAAGCTCGTCCAGCCTACCCTAATAAACTAAAATAACAAAATTCCCAGTAAACTCTTGCCAATTAATTGTTTTATCAGTATAATGAACAAATTACTGAATGGTTATTCATTCACTTGTTAGGGAGATGAAAGCATGAATTTAGTTACTAGTGTTCAGCAAACCGCACAGACCAAGCCAAGTAAAATCGCCTATCACTTCATGGGGAAAGACACGACGTACGCAGAGTTCGACATGTCCGTATCCATGTTCGCCAACGCACTACAAAACCTAGGGGTCAACAAAGGGGACAAAGTGGCATTCTTACTCGGCAACACGCCGCATTACTTAATCTCACTCTATGCTACTATGCGGATCGGGGCGACAGCTGTGCCGATCAATCCGCTTTATACACCTGACGAAATTTCATACATTCTAGAAAACAGTGACGCCAAAGCCGTTATTGCGATCGACCCATTACTGCCATTGGTAGAAGTAGCAAGCCAGTCATTCCCGACAATTGAGAACTATGTCATCTGTGAAATGAGTCCAGATGCAGGACAGAAATTAGCTGCGCTGAACGAAGCGGTGAAGGAAAAAGTGCATTCATTTAGCATGCTCATTAAGAAATCTAAACCGATGACGGAAGCGGTTGAAGTTGACGATGATGAAAGCGCTATCATTCTTTATACGTCTGGAACGACTGGACATCCTAAAGGTGCGATGTTAACACATAAGAATATTTACTCGAATGCGCGTGACGTAGGAGACTATTTAGGCTTCTCCGAGAGTGATAGAATCGTAGCCGCATTGCCTTTATTCCATGTATTCGCATTAACGGTTGTAGCGAATGCACCACTCGTGAAAGGCGCTACTATTTTACTTGAACCACGCTTTAGTCCGGGCGAGATATTCCAAATGATTCGCGAGCAGAAGGCGACAGTATTTGCGGGTGTTCCTACTATGTATAACTTCCTCTATCAATACCCGGAAGGTAAAACAGAAGACTTCGAGTCCATTAGACTGGCGATTTCAGGTGGATCTTCACTGCCTGTCTCCTTGCTTCATAACTTCGAAGAGAAATTTAATGTGCGTGTTTCGGAAGGTTACGGCTTATCTGAAGCCTCGCCGGTTACGTGTTTCAACCCGTTAGATCGCGAGCGTGTACCAGGATCGATCGGCACGAATATCATGAATGTCGAGAATAAAGTTGTCGACGAAATGGGCGAAGAGGTTCCTGATAATCACGTCGGTGAATTGATTGTACGCGGGCCGAATGTCATGAAAGGGTATTATAAAATGCCTGAAGAAACAGCAGCTGCACTTCGTGACGGTTGGCTCTATACAGGCGACTTGGCGCGACGAGATGAAAACGGTTACTTTTATATCGTAGACCGCAAGAAAGATATGATCATCGTCGGCGGATTTAACGTGTATCCTCGTGAAGTAGAGGAAGTGCTGTTTAGCCACCGCGATATTGTGGAAGCCGCAGTCGTTGGAGTACCAGACACGAACTTCGGTGAAGAAGTACAAGCCTATGTTGTGCTAAAGGAAGGTTCAGATGCTACGGAACAATCGCTGCATGAATTTTGTGCGAAGCGTCTCGCGAAGTATAAAGTACCGAAATCGATTGAGTTCCTTGATGAGTTGCCGAAAAATACGACAGGTAAGATTTTAAGACGTTCATTGAAAGATCAAGTTAAGAGTTAAAGTTCATAAGAACGAGTGATGGGGAATGATCGCCCGTCACTCGTTTTTTTACGCATGTATTGCCAAAGCAAGTGCGGTCTTGTTATGGTTTAGAGAGAAAAGTTAGAAAATAGGAGGGATTAGATGAATAAACGATGTGTAACGATGGACGATCTATTTGAAACGAAGTCGGTAACGAACCCGGTATTGGCACCTAACGATCAAGAAGCGGTGTGTACGGTGACGGAATTAAATAAAGAGGATAATACGTATCATTCAGCCATCCATCATATCGATTTACAGACGGGTGAGGTAACGCGGTGGACTTATGGCAAGCAACGAGTCGGCGCAACAAAATGGTCTCCAGACGGCAAGCAAGTAGCGTTTTTATCGAATCGTAGCGGAGCGGATCAACTATATATGATGCGAACAGCAGGCGGGGAAGCACGCGCGCTGACGGGCTGTAAAGAAGGAATTGATTCATTCGAATGGTCGCCATGCGGCAAGAAAATCTGGTTTACGGGCAAGCTTAAAACAGGCGAAACATTTTCTACTACGGTACAAAAGCAAAAAGGATTTCCGCAACCGATCCGTGTGACGAAAATGAAATACAAAGAAGACTTCATTGGTGTCTTACCGCAAGACGAATACACACAAGTCGGCTATGTCGATGTGGCCACGTGCACTGTTTGTAATTTCACAAAGGAACCATTTAATCATTCATTAGAAGCGGTTTCGCATGACGGCAAGCAATTGGTTATTGGTGTCAATCGAAACGCGCAGACGGATCATGACTTCAGTGTTCCGTTAATACTAGTGGATATTAAAACGAAAAACGAAACCGTCATTCTCGATGAACAAGGCTTTTTCGGCAATGTCGCTTTCTCTAAAGACGACCGCTATATCGCGTATACAGGGTATGACATGACGTTCCAAAACGTTACGCAGGCAGATGTCTTCGTCTATGACCAAACGAATGGCCAGACGCTGAACCTGACAGCGGGAATTGACGCACCGATCGGAGACGAAAGTATTTCTGATCACTTGCAACAAACGATTGCGCCAGGTGTAGTTTGGACAGAAGACGAGCAACTGTATTTCCAATTATCGAGTATGGGGGAAGTACGATTATATGCGGCTACACTTGACGGCGCGATTTATCCTGCAACCGGCGAAGAAGAACATGTTTATGGTTATGACGTTGCGGGAGACGCTGAATTCGCATTGCTCACCGTAAGCACGATGACGAATCCTGGAGAACTGTATCGCCAAACGATTGCGACGGGCGAACGGACAAAATTGACTTCATTCAACGAAGGCTGGTTGAAGAAAGTCGAGTTAGTTGAACCGGAAACGATTTATTATACGAATGGCAATGAAAATATCCAAGGGTGGCTCATGAAGCCAGCAAAATTTACAGAAGGTAAATCGTATCCGCTCATTGTGGAAATTCATGGCGGACCGCATGCGATGTACGGCTATACGTATTTCCATGAGATGCAAGTGCTAGCGGCGCAAGGCTATGGTGTTCTCTATCTCAATCCGCGTGGCAGTCACGGTTATAGTCAAGCATTTGTTGACGCAGTACGTGGCGATTACGGTGGCGGTGGATATGAAGACATTATGGCGGGGCTGGATGAAGTATTGAAAACCGAAAACTGGATCGATGAAACGCGCCTAGGCGTAACGGGTGGTAGCTACGGTGGCTTCATGACAAACTGGATTGTCGGGCATACGAACCGTTTCAAAGCAGCCGTTACACAACGTTCCATCAGCAACTGGGTTAGCTTTTTCGGTGTATCCAATATCGGCTACTACTTCACCGACTGGCATTTAAAAGCAGGGATGACAGATGTCGATACGCTATGGAAGCAGTCGCCGTTAAAATATGCAGAGAATGTCGAGACACCACTATTGATTCTTCATGCAGAACGAGATTTCGTTTGTCCGATCGAGCAAGCGGAACAACTCTTTATTACATTAAAAGATTTAGGCAAAGAGACAGAATTTGTGCGCTTCCCCGAATCCGATCATAATATGTCAAGAACAGGGAAACCAAACCTACGAATTGCGAGATTAGAAGAGATTACCGGGTGGTTTAAACGTTATCTATAAGGTAAGATGAATTTGTATGCCCGAACGGCTATACATGGAACATATTGTGTGTATAATGGGATACGAATTAAACTTATAAAAACTACTTGAGAAGAGGTTCTGCATGATGGAAGAACAATTACTGTACAGAATAGAGTCGGATTTTATCGGAGAGAAGAAGGTGCCACAAGACGCGTATTACGGCATACAAACATTACGCGCAGCAGAAAACTTCCCCATCACGGGCTACCGCGTCAACCGCGACTTAATTCGTGCGATTGCAATCGTCAAAAAATCTGCAGCACAAGCTAACCGCGACATTGGTCAATTGGACGCTACTCTTGCAGAAGCGATTATTAAGGCATCTGAAGAAGTCATCAATGGCGCATTGCGCGACCAGTTCCTCGTCGACCCAATCCAAGGGGGAGCAGGAACGTCAGTAAATATGAACGCAAACGAAGTCATCGCCAACCGTGCACTGGAGATTCTCGGTTACAAAAAAGGCGAATACGATATTATTAGCCCGAACACGCATGTCAACATGGCGCAGTCGACAAATGACGCGTTCCCGACTGCGATTCATATCGCAACATTAATGAAAGTAGATAAATTACTCGGTGTTATGGAATCCCTTCATAAAACCTACTTGAAAAAGTCCATCGAGTTCCAATCGGTCTTGAAAATGGGCCGTACACACTTACAAGACGCAGTTCCAATCCGTCTTGGACAAGAATTCGAAGCGTACGCAATGGTACTACGCCGCGACATCGAACGCGTTCGTGTATCACGTGTTTATTTATATGAAATCAATATGGGTGCAACAGCTGTCGGAACCGGCTTGAACGCAGACCCACTATATATTAAAAAAGTAGCGAGCTATCTGTCAGAAAACAGTGGTTTCGAATTAAAGTCTTCTACGCATTTAGTAGACGCAACACAAAATACAGACTCATACGTTCAAGTATCTGCAGCACTACGCGGCACGATGCTGAACCAGTCTAAGATCTGTAATGACTTGCGCTTGATGGCTTCTGGTCCACGTACAGGCCTATCTGAAATTGCATTACCTGCAAGACAGCCAGGATCTTCTATTATGCCAGGAAAAGTGAACCCGGTAATGGCAGAAGTCATGAACCAAGTATCGTTCCAAGTAGTCGGTAACGATATGACGATCGCATTGGCATCTGAAGCAGGACAGTTCGAATTAAACGTGATGGAGCCAGTGCTTGTATTCAACTTGCTGCAGTCATTGAAAATCATGACGAACGTCTTCGGCGCATTCCGCGATTATTGTTTAGATGGAATCACTGCAAACGTCGAGCACTTGAATGAGTATGTGGAGAAGAGTATTGGGATCATCACGGCAATCAATCCGCACGTCGGGTATGAAGTGGCGTCTGAGATCGCGAAAGAGGCGTTGTTAACGAACAAGTCTATTCGTGAGATTTGTATCGAGAAAGATATTTTGTCGAAAGAAGAGTTGGATACGATTTTGCATCCGTTCGAGATGACGAAGCCTGGTATTTCGGGTAAAGAGTTGTTGAAGAAGAAGATTATTCTTTCTAAGTAAGGTTTTACTTTGCAGAGGCTTGACTGGGGCTAGTGGTTTGGGGAATGGAGCTGCAGACGGGACGCTTTCCGGGGGAGCAATCTTGAGCCAAGCGAACAGCGAAGGGTTCGCTTTGCCTTAATTTCTGTGTACTTTGCAGAAATTAAGGCATCTGTCCAGGGTCTCAAGATCACTCTAATCCCCAGGAGTCGCCCGTCTTCCGCCCCATTCCCTAGGTGCATAGTGGAGGAGACTATAAGAATACACTGGCATACTAGGTGAAAGTTGTACTGAAGTCATAGAGCACATATTGAACGATAACTTTCCAAGCAATTCATATCTCCAATATCTACCTACTCTGTGTTAGAAGGAGTATCTGACTATGAAAGTGCATAATATTATGGAAGTTGTGGTACGCGACGTGATTTCCAAATATCAAAACGAGTTGCATTTGCCGTGTACGTGTGAGCATTGTCTTAATGATGTACTGGCGATGACGTTGAACAATGTCAAACCTCAATATGTCGTTGATGAAGCAAAGAGTGCGTATATCCGCGCTGTCCATGAAGCGGATCGTCAAGGGGCTACTGCCGTTTTGACGAAAGTTGCGTGGGCTGCTGGAGTTGTTGGGCAAAACCCGCGATGCGACAATATGAAAAATCCTTCCGAGTGATTCGGAAGGATTTTTTCTTTGGAAAACTCACGCTATTGGAGGATTTCATTGCTTATAGGGAGGGCAATGGTTGGCCCGCGCTCATAGTTGGCCGAGATCCGCTCTATCCAGCTTGGTTAGCGCTCTATCTAGCGTGGTATCCGCTCATACTTTATCGTAAGCGCTCTATCCAACCATTTAACCGCTCAATAAGGACGTTCATCCGCTCTATCGACCATGCTGTGAAGCTCAGCAAGAATTCATTGCTTATAGAAAGGGCAATGGCTGGCCCGCGCTCATAGTTGGCCTAGATCCGCTCTATCTAGCTAGGCAAGCGCTCTATCAATCGTGTTAACCGCTCATACTTTACCGTGAGCGCTCTATCCAACCGTTTAACCGCTCAATGAAGACGATTATCCGCTCTATCGACCACGCCGTGAAGCTTAGGACGAATTCAGTGCTTATAGAGAGGGTGGTTGTCGGGCCGCGCTCATAGTTGGGCAAGATCCGCTCTATCTAGCGTGTTATCCGCTCATACTTTACCGTGAGCGCTCTATCCATCCATTTAACCGCTCAATAAAGACGTCCAACCGCTCTACCCAGCCGATCGAACGCCCAATTCACTACGCTATGAACCTCAATCCATCGCAATTTACCCCCAAAAAACACTTACTTCCCCTTAAAAATAGGCTTCCGCTTCTCCGAAAAGGCAATCAATGCCTCCACACGATCTTCCGTGGGCAGCGTCATTTCATATGCCTTACGCTCGATCGCAAGCCCTGTCTGCAAATCCGCCATCATCCCTTGCTTGATCGCAAACTTTGCCTGCTGAATCGCAATCGGCCCGTTAGCGAGCAATGAATCGACAAACGCATTCACCACTTCATCCAATGAATCGACAGGCGCTTTCTGCGTTACCATGCCAATTTGTAACGCTTCTTCAGCGGACACGCGTCGAGCTGTCAATATCAATTCCATCGCTTTTGATTCACCAATTAACCGAGGCAACCGCTGCGTCCCGCCAGCCCCCGGAATAATCGCCAGCCCCGTCTCTGTCAGTCCCATTACTGCACTGTCCGCCGCAATCCGGAAATCACAAGCTAGCGCAAGCTCAATACCGCCACCAAACGCAAAGCCATTTATGACCGCAATCGTAGGTTGTGGCAACTGATCAATCATCGTAAAGACGTCGCCAATCTTATTCAAATTCCTTCGCACCATCGATTCAGTCAACGTCTTACGCTCTTTCAAATCAGCCCCTACACTAAAAGCTCTATCGCCACTGCCTGTAAATACGACAGCCCGCACATCGGGGTCGATTCGAATACCTTCGACTACTTGCCCAAGCTCTAGTAGCAGTTGAAAGTTAAACGCATTCATCGATTCCGGTCGGTTTAACGTCACATACGCTACCGCGTCTCGCTGTTCATAGATAATTTCCTGCATAATCAAACGCCTCCTTGAAGTGTTCAGTCTAGTTACAAGATAGCATGAAAGAGTTACTTCGTCAGTTTTAGAGAGTTGAAGGGCATCGTTACGCTGCGTTCCAGGCGGACGCGTTCGGGAGGGCCCGCGGTAAGCCAACTGTTCACTGCGTTCTCTTAGTTGTCTTACCTGTCGGGCTGATCCTCCCCGAGTCGCCGCCTTCCACTCCGCTTCACTAGTGTGAATTCTATAATTAAAGAGTAGCTTCACGTGGGATAGTGCAAGGGGATGGGGGTTCCAGATGGTACGCTTTCTGGAGGACCCGCGGTGAGCCCGCTAGTCGCTGCGCGCCTTCAGCGGTCTCACCTGTCGGGTTGATCCTCCCAGAGTCGACCATCTTCCACCCCCATCCCTTACTGGTTGCCGATTTTTAAATTATTGGTGAGTTTCATTGTGACGATAGTGAGTATGAACATTGCCGTTCATACTTAATCTCTTGATATATGCACTTGAACTCAAACTAGAAGACAAGCCTGATTTCAATGAACGACAATAGTTGCCACCCCACTGAATGTAGGATTGGAGCGGAGGGCGGCGACTCCCGATGGATCAGCGAGAGCTTGAGACCCTGGACAGGTGCCTTAATTTCTGCAAAGTACGCAGAAATACGGCAAAGCGAACCCTTCGCTGTTCGCTTGGCTCAAGCCGAGCTCATGGGAAAGCGTCCGCCCAGAGCGCAAATCCCCCACGTACAGCATTTCAGCCTAACCACTCCAATTCCCCCTTCACAGATGCCAACTCCGCCAATTTCAGGTAGAATAAGTAACAGGAGTTGATCATATTGAAAACAGCGATTGTGACAGACACGACGGCGTATTTGCCGGATGACATAAAAGCAGAACTCGGGATCCATACCATCCCGTTACTCGTAACAATAGACGGCAAAGAATTCAAAGAAGACGCCGACATCACAACCGAAGCATTCTACGACATGGTACGCGGCAAAGGCCCACTACCGAAAACATCACAACCCGCAATCGGCGACTTCGAGGCGCTATTTAGCGAACTCGCAAAAGACTACGACGCGGTCATTACAATTCATCTATCGAGCGGCATCAGCGGAACGTATATGGGCGCAATTCAAGCTGCCGAGCTCGTGCCAGAACTAGAAGTGCTACCGTTTGATTCTGAAATTTCGGCCTATCCCCAAGGCTTTTACGCGATCCGTGCCGCGCAACTTGCGAATGAAGGCGTAGATCCACGTGCGATCATTGAGGAATTGAAAGAAATGCAGAAAGACGTTAAAGCGTATTTCATGGTGGACGACTTATCGCATCTGCAACGTGGCGGTCGTTTATCCGGAGCACAGGCGCTAGTTGGCGGACTGCTGCAAGTGAAGCCCGTCTTGCATTTCGAAGACAAAGTCATCGTACCGTTCGAAAAAATCCGTACAGCGAGAAAAGCGATGAAGCGTATTTCAGATTTATTGTCGGAAGATGCGAAGAATCAATTGCTCGACGCAGCAGTGATCCATGCTAATCGCTATGACGACGCAGTAGAATGGAAGAAACATTTAGAAGAAAAACATCCGAACGTCGATTTCACGATCAGCCATTTTGGCCCGGTCATCGGCACGCATCTTGGCGAAGGGGCCATGGGACTCGGTTGGGTGAAACGACGCGGAACCTGAACAGGGGGAACTGCATGTCCGAACGAGACCAACTCAAGCAATTTTTAGCAGGGCGCATTTGGTTGCGTCATCTTTTGCCATTCCCGGAAGAAGCCGTTGACGAAGCGATTCGTCAAGGTGAGATCCATATAGAGCAAGGCGTTACGACAAAAAAGACGTGGCACGGAACGCATTATGCTTGTCAGCGTTGCCATAATGAAAATCCAACACGCTTCACTGTATTTACGTGTGCGCAATGTGAAGCACCGTGCGCTTATTGTAGAAACTGTCTCAACATGGGGCGCGTTTCATGCTGTTCAGAATTACTCACATGGACAGGCACTCCACCCGCATTCCCAGCTGACCACTGTATGAACTGGCAAGGGAATTTGACGCCTTCTCAGCAGAAAGCAACGCGTGAATTGCTCGACAGTACGAAACAAGGGGTATCTCATTTACTCTATGCGGTGTGCGGATCGGGCAAGACCGAAATGTTGTTTCAGCCGATTCATTATGTATTGAATGAAGGCAAGCGGGTGTGTCTCGCAGCGCCTCGAGTGGATGTTGTTTTGGAACTATTGCCGCGGTTAACGACTGCCTTTCCTGATACTAAAATAGAAGCATTATATGGTGGAGCAGAGGTAGAACATTTCGATGCACAATTAATTCTTGCGACGACCCATCAGCTTTATCGCTTTCACGAGGCGTTCGACGTGATTTTCGTTGATGAAGCCGATGCGTTTCCGTATACAGCGGATGAAACGTTACAGCGAGCCGTCAGGAAAGCAGCGAAACCTAACGCACCGATCCATTTCGTCACGGCGACGCCTTCTAGTCAGTTGCTTGCGATGAATAAAAAGCAAGGCAACATATCTATTCTTGCGAGACGTTATCACGGTCAGCCACTACCTATACCGCGGAGCGTTGCGCTGTGGAATTACGAGAAGCAGCTGAAAAAGAAACGGATTCCAGAGAAATTGTTGCGTTGGACAACCGAACGTCTCGACAAACAGCAGCCGTTTCTCATTTTCTTTCATCAGATTGAACTGATGGAATTGGCAGAACCGTTATTTCAGAAACTCGATGAGCGAATTTGTGCAGTCCATGCGGAACATGATGATCGCAAAGAACGGGTGCAGTTACTAAGGCGAAAAGAAATTCCCGGCTTGCTGACGACAACGATTCTTGAGCGGGGGATTACGATACCGAACGTGCAAGTGGCGGTTGTGGGAGCGGAGCAAGCCATTTTCAATAAAGGCGCCTTAATTCAAATTGGTGGACGAGTGGGGCGCTCTGTACCGAACACGTCAGGAGACTTCGTACTGTTTCATCAAGGGATCACACATGCGATGGACGAGGCGAAACGAGAAATCCGCAAGCTGAACCACACCGAGGTGCAGCATTGACGTGCTTGCTATGCGATAAAACCCTACACGACCAGCCCACTTGGCAACACTTCCTCGGCATTCAAAAAGACGCTTTCGCCTGTTCAATTTGTTTTGAGAAGTTCGAACGTATCGACCGTGTCATAGAAGGCGATGTACTCGATTCTGTTGATTCGCTTTATGCATATAATGAAGCAGCGAGAGAGTACTTGCATCAGTTCAAGTTCATGCAAGACGTTGCGCTCGCACAAATCTTCGCGCCTTCATTACGTAGCGTACTGAATGATTCTAAAAAGATTGTCGTACCGATTCCGATGCATCCAATCAATAAAAGGAAACGAACCTTTTCTCAAGTGGATGCGTTGTTAGAAGCAGCGAAGATTCCGTATCAGTCGCTACTTGAAAAAACGACGGAATCGGTCATGGGAGAAAAATCTCGTAGCGAACGTCTCGCGATGACTGAACTATTCCGCGTAACAGCCGATATACAACGTAATGAAGCAGTGTATGTGCTCGTTGACGATATTTATACGACTGGCACGACATTGCGTCACGCAGCAGAGGCGTTGAAACAGCGCGGCGTACAACGGGTGGAAGCTGTGACGTTGTTCAGACCTATTAGGGAGAAGTGATCAAAATGGCGGAAGTAAGAAATTGTCCGACATGTGGCGGTATGTTTAATTACACGGGCCTTCGGGATGTGTGTGGAACGTGTGCGCAAGCGGAAGAGCAAATGTATGAAACGGTCTATCGATTTTTACGCAAACGGGAAAACCGTGCGGCGAATATCGACCGAATCGTGGAAGTGACAGGTGTGACAAAGGAATTACTGTATCGCTGGGTGCGTAAAGGAAGACTGCAACCGGCATTGTTCCCGAACCTTGGCTATCCATGTGATAAATGTGGCGCATTAACATCAACAGGTAAGCTCTGTGCCAAATGTACGGAGGAGATTCAATCCGATTTACGGACATTTGATGCTGCGCAAGAGCTCCGTGAGGCCGTAAAGGCACATGATCGAGGCACATACTACACTCAAAAAGACGGTAAATGAGTAAATACGAAACGAGCAGTTCGTACTGCTCGTTTTTTCGTACAAAAGCCTCTAAAAACTTCTTGAAATCTGCCGAAGTAAAGAGTAGGACCCAAATCTGCCAGAAGAATTGAAAGGAGCGAGACGTATGAAAATAGATGGATTTAAACCACAAGCCGTCAACCCGTACCGCAATCAGCAAATGAAAGTAGATCAAACCAAGCAAGCAGCGCAAGTGAAAACGGATAAGCTCGAAATTTCTTCAGAAGCGAAAAAATTATCCGCCACTTCACCGATTGAATCCGCAAGACAACAGCGTGTACAGGAACTGAAAGCGCAAGTGCAATCTGGAGAATATCAAGTAGATGCGAGCAAACTCGCTTCCAGTATGCTGTCGTATTTCAATAAGCAATAAGGAAAGTAGGGTTACACATGTCCATTGAACCAATTTTGACAACGCTCAATCACCTAGAAAAACTGCATACGAGCTTGCTCCGTCTGTCGAACGACAAGACCGCACTGCTAAAAAGCGGTGACGTCGACGGGATTGACCAGCTGTTGAAGGAGGAGCAAGCTCACCTAGCAGCTATTGTACAAATGGACCAGAAGCGCCTGCAGGAAGTGAAGCAGTATATAACCGCACAAGGACGTGCAATGCCTGCTGAACCGACGATGACGCAATTGATCGAAGTAGCGAACGAACCGGACAAAGAACAGTTAGCAGAGGCGAGGGACCGTCTCCTGCATGCGATTCATGAGTTGAAACAGCAGAATGAACTCAATCAGCAACTGACTTATCAATCTCTTCAATTTGTGAATCTATCGCTGGACATGGTCCGTCCGCGTCCGGAAACCGTCAACTATTCGAAAAACGAAGTACAAGGGCAGTCACAAAGCAGAGCCAAAACGAAGCTCTCCTCATTCGACTCCCAAGCATAAGGAGGACACAACATGCGCTCGACATTCATGGGACTAGAAACAAGCAAACGCGGATTGTACACACAGCAATCCGCTCTTTATACGACAGGGCATAACGTAGGAAACGCGAATACACCCGGCTACTCACGTCAGCGCGTGAACATGCAAGCGACTTCTGGATTTCCTGGGGTAGGATTGAACGCTGGAACGACTCCTGGCTTTCTTGGGACAGGTGTAGAAGCGGGAAGTATTCAGCGGATTCGGGATACGTTTGTGGATCATCAGTTTCGTAGTGAATCGACGAAGCTTGGGTACTGGGAATCGCGTACTAATGCCGTTGCACAAATGGAAGACGCGATTGGTGAGCCTTCCGAGTATGGTTTACAACAATCGATGAGTGACTTCTGGCAATCGTTGCAGACACTTGCGGCGAATCCGGAGAACGGTGGAGCGCGTGCGGTCGTTGTGGAGCGAGGGGTGGCGGTTGCCGACTCGTTTAACTATATTCATAAGTCCGTTTCTGAAATTAAAGGAAATCTAGGCGATCAAATTGACTTTAGCACAAACGATATTAACTTGTTGCTGAGTCAAATTGGAGAATTAAACAAACAAATTGCCACGGTAGAACCGAATGGCTACTTGCCGAACGATCTCTATGATGCGCGTGACGGTTTACTAGACCAGTTGTCTAGCTATGTACCGATTGAAACGAGCTATAAAAAATCTGGCGGACGTGCTCTTGCTATTTCAGAAGGTACGGTGACCGTTAAAATCAAAACGAATGTTCCAGGAAAAACGGTAACTGTAGTACAAAAAGACAAAGTCGCAGAGCTCACTGTAGACGGCACTGATCCAGATAAACCGTTTCCAGATCCTATGACAGGTTTCACGTTTACAGGTGGACCGATTGAGAAACCAGAAGACGGTAAGCTGTCAGTCACTGACATGGTCAAAAGTGGTGAATTGAAATCACTTGTGGATTCGTATGGATATCAAGACGGTAATCAAGTAAAAGGACTGTATCCTGAGATGCTTGCTAAGTTAGACAAAATGGCGAATGAGTTCGCGAAAGCGTTTAATGCAGTTCATAAGTCCGGAACTGATCTAGAAGGTAAAAAAGGCCAGCCTTTCTTCGGTCCAAATACAGATCCAAGTCCTGAGTTTACTGCGAGTACAATAGCAGTAAATAATGAAATCAGAAAAGATCCGAATAAACTGGCTGCCTCGGATTCAAAAACAGGTGCGGAAGTCGGTAACGGCCAAAACGCGAAAAAATTGGGCGATGTATTCTTTGCGAAGTTACCAGGACTAGACGGTTCAAGCGTTCAGAGCTATTATGCTCAAACAATCGGCCAACTAGGGGTAGAAGGACAACAAGCCATTAAAATGACGGATAGCTCAGGCGTATTGCTGTTAGCAGTATCCAACAGACGTGACTCAATCAGTACGGTCTCACTAGACGAAGAAATGACCGACATGATCCGTTTCCAACAAGCATACAACGCATCTGCCCGTATGATCACCGTGATGGATGAAGCGTTAGATAAAATCATCAACGGGATGGGTACGGTCGGCAGATAAATTAGGAGGAATCTTCATGCGTGTAACACAATCTATGCTATCCCAAAATATGCTGCGTAACTTATCAAGCAGCTATAATAATATGGGGAAATTACAAGAACAACTCAATACAGGGAAAAAAGTCACTCGTC
Source organism: Sporosarcina sp. P19 (assembly GCF_002743165.1). NCBI lineage: Bacteria > Bacillati > Bacillota > Bacilli > Caryophanales > Caryophanaceae > Sporosarcina > Sporosarcina sp. P19. Next base: position 14,759 of record NZ_PDYR01000014.1, read on the forward strand.
CATCCGATGATCCTGTTGTCGTCATGAAAGGCATGGGGTATGGCATGCAAGTCGACAAGGTGGAGCAATTCCAAAAGAACATGGGCGAAGTCAATAACTGGCTCGATAGTTCGGATGATGCGTTGGATGGGGTAGGACAAGTTTTACATCGTTTGAAAGAGCTGGCTACGAATGCTTCCAACACGGGTGCGATGACGGAAACAGACAGGAAAGCGATTGAAACAGAGATCGGTCAGCTCCGTGAACACTTGCAAGATATGGCCAATACTAAAGTTGGCGATAAGCATATATTCAGCGGCAGTATGACGGATCAACCACTGTTTAATAAGGATAAAGGTACGTTTGAAGATGGAGATGCTTTTTCTAAAAACGTAGAAATAGAAGTATTCGACGGCATAAGCTTACGAGTCAGTACCGATGTAAGCTCTATGTTTAAAGAAATAGATGATATGCTTGTTAAGGTAAAAGATCTAACGGCAACAGGTTCTTCAGGTACTGAAAGTTTTGGTAAGATGATTGGCGATATCGATGGCCATTTGGATAATGTTCTTTCAAAACGCGCAGACATCGGTGCCCGTTCCAATCGCGCAGAACTGATGCATAACCGCTTGGAAATGCAAGAAGGTGCAGCGAAGAAACAACGCTCTCAAAACGAAGACGTCGATTATGAAAAAACGATTACGGATTTGATTACATCAGAATCGATCCATCGTGCAACATTATCAGTTGGCGCTAGAATTATGCAGCCTTCTTTAATGGATTTCCTACGCTAAAAGATGTGGCGGACACTAAGCAAGTGTCCGCTATTTTTATATAAGAAAGTAAGGGAGTGATAGAAGTGAACATTCCACAGCTTCAAATCCAAACCACACCGGCAAAGATTGATCTGCAAGTGACGAAACCTGTTCAAGAAATCCAGCAACCCAAAGCCACTCTTAGTATTGAACAACCAGCAGCCATTTTGGAAATGTCGACGACCAGACCACAACTATCACTCGACACCACAGAGAATCGTGCAGATATCGATATGAAAAGTGTGTTTCGTCGAACGGCAGAAAATGCTCAGTATGGATTACAAAAAGTACAAGAAGGCACAGCTCGTCGCGCGCAAGAAGGTATGCAACTCATGAAAATTGAAAATGGTTCAACTATAGCGGATATCGTGAAACAAAATACGGAAAAACCAATGGCCGAACTTCAAGTGAAATTCGTAGGCGACCGTACCAAAATCAAAATGAGTTTTTCTGAAGGATCACTGGATATCAATGTGACACCACAAAAGCCGAAAATTGATGCGCAAATAAATAAACCGATTCATCGTTACACACCTGGGAAAGTAGCTGTAGAGATGCAGCAGTACGGATCGATACAAATTGATTGGAAAGCTTAATAAAAAGTACGTTGAGTAGTAAACTAGCAAAACGTTGAAAAGGAGAGAGACCTAGTGACACAAACACTAAAAGAAATTGCAACAAAATTCCACGGTAAAATAGAAGTAGACCTATCGAAATCCTGGAACTTCCCGAAAGGACTTCCAGGATTCGAAGAGGAAGAAGAATTCGTCATCTTGCCAATCGGAGAGAATCAACAATTTCAAGTATTGCAGTCTACGAAAGAAGCCGCTGTAGCATTCGTCGTAGCGAATCCATACAAAATTGTAGAAGAGTATGACTTCAAAATAGACGATCCAACAATAGATTTACTAGAAGTGAAAAGTCCAGAAGAATTGATGGTACTTGGTATTGTCTTCATCAAAGAACCATTTGAAGAATCCACAATTAACTTACAAGCACCCCTTCTATTCCAAACAAATAACAGAAAAGCCAAACAAGTGGTGTTGAATGATAAGCGCTATCTTATCAAACATCCAATCGATGAAAAGAAATTGGATGAAATGAAAGAAAAAACAACTAGCGGAAAGAGTGAATAAGATGTTAGTACTCTCACGCAAAGCGGGCGATACGATTAAAATCGCAGATGATATAGAAGTAAAGATTTTGGAAGTAAAAGGTGATACGGTACGGGTAGGGATTGAGGCGCCTAAATCAGTGGAAATTGTACGCGGTGAACTCATTCAATCTATTAAGGATACGAATACTGAATCATTGACGTTAGATCTTGACTGGTATAAAAACTTGAAAGATAGCAAGTGAATCGTGTTAACATCATCACAAAAGCTAGTAGAAGTCACTTGAACCCGACATTTCAAATAAATAGAAAAAAGATTTCAATAAACTACTAAACACTCTGGTCACTCATCCGATATTAGTAGTGTAAGCGGCAGAGAGCGTCCGGCCGGTACTCAAAACCGTAAAACAAATAAGGGACACAAGGACGTGTACCCAACAAACACTCAAGGAGGAAATTAACATGATTATTAACCACAACATGGCAGCAATGAACACACACCGCCAACTAGGTTCAAACAACGCGGCGGCAGCTAACAATATTGAGAAATTGTCTTCAGGTTTGAAGATCAATAAAGCTGGAGACGATGCGGCAGGTCTAGCGATTTCTGAAAAAATGAGAGGCCAGATTCGTGGTTTGGATATGGCAGCTAAAAATGCACAAGATGGAATTTCTTTAATTCAAACTGCTGAAGGTGCATTGAATGAAACGCACGATATTCTTCAACGTATGCGTGAACTAGCTGTTCAATCATCCAATGATACTAACACAAATAATGATAGAAAAGAATTGCAAGCGGAATTAAAGGAATTAAGCGGTGAAATTGATCGAATTGCTAAAAACACTGAATTTAATACTAAAAAGTTAATTGACGGGTCTGTTTCTGGCGGTGCAAAACTTACATTCCATATCGGTGCTAATTCAGGTCAGAAAATGGAACTAGAAATTAAGAGTATGTCAGCGTCAGGATTGGGAATTAGCGGCTTAAGTATTTCTGGCCAAACTTCAGCAGATAAAGCAATTACTAAAATTCAAACTGCTATTGATAATGTGTCTTCAGAACGTTCTAAACTAGGTGCAAATCAAAACCGTCTAGAACACACAATCAACAACCTTGGAACTTCTTCCGAGAACTTAACAGCCGCGGAATCACGTATCCGCGACGTGGATTATGTCTTAGCTGCGTAAGCAGTGACAGACACAGTCGTCCTAACTGGTAACGGTTAGAGAGTACGACCGGGTGAATTGCTGGAAACCCCTGAAACTGTTCTTGCTACAACGTAACTGGAAACGGTCAGCGTGAACGCTTGAAAAAAGAACAGATTGGGCAATCAGCAGCCAAGCTCCTGTCTCGAAAGAGTGGAGAAGGTTCAACGACTAGGATAGACCATCTAAGGCGTAAGCTAAGGTGATGAAATCCGTAGGGAACACAAGGTTGAGTATCTTGTAAATCCGAAGTGCCCGGCCCCTACCGAAAGTGGAGGGTGAAGATATAGTCTAGTCATTAGTGAAAGCTAATGTTCGCACGATGGCGAAAGAGATGATGGACTTTACGAAGAACAACATCTTAACTCAAGCAGCACAAGCAATGCTATCTCAATCGAATCAGCTTCCGAATGGAGTATTACAACTCCTACGGTAAACGGTTCAGGGACGCCTATTCGGTAACGGATAGGACGCATAACTGGGTGAATTGCTGGAACCTCCTGAAGTCCACTTTCCGACAACGTAGCTGGAAACGGCAAACGTGAACGGTTGAAAAAAAGTGGAATTGGACAATCAGCAGCCAAGCTCCTGTGAGGAAACTCTGGAGAAGGTTCAACGACTAGGATATACCGTCTAAGGCAAACAAGCTATGACGATGAAATCCGTAGGGCGTCAACTGACGTTCGAAGTGCCCAGCATCCTAGGTATTTAGATACAAGGATGGAGATGTAGTCTAGACTAAATTGGAAACAATTAGAGGCGACGCAAGCCAATCAACAGCCGCAGGGCGTTCTACAATTACTACGTTAATAGAACTTTAGGCTCGTAAAAAGAGACTTCCTAATGGGAGTCTCTTTTTTAATGGTGCTATAATAAATTTTGCGATCGTAGCTCACTGATTTTATAGACCACCGACCAATAACTTCGACCAAGTGTATCTGCTATCTGTTGATCCGTCTTGCCGGATTGCTTCATAAGCCGTAAATCACTTATTTCATCTTCAGTATAAGCGCGCATTCGTTTTCTGTCGCTGACAATCAACTGATAATTCGGGTACTTTTGACACCATTTTTGTTTCTCTAAGTAAAATCGATACTGCCAGTTGGTTTTGTAACTCATTGAGGGGCAGGTAACTACAACGTGTTCTAAGTCTTGAAGGAATTGTAGAGTATTGGCTGTCCGGCTAGTTCGTAAATAATAACCATTGCCGCTTGGCAGTTTAGTCAGTCGGAAACTAACTGTGGTTAACTTTTTCATTTGTTCTTGTAAGAGCAACAATTCTTCGTATGTGAAACTTTGTAAATAAAGTGCGATATGGGGAGTGATGTAAATCTTTTTATGATTGTGATTTACACGAGTAGTTAGCAGCAGCGACCCGTCATCCATATAGATAGTAGCCAAGCTGTGCAAATCGTCTAATTTTTCCAGAATACTGAGAGGCAGCTGTTTAATCCTGTTCTTCCCCTCTAATTTTTCACTGTAAATCACCTCTTCAAGACTGCTCCACAAGTCTCCTGTTTTTGAAATAATATGATCCCCTCTTGGAATGAAACTCAAATAAGGCTTCAATTTCATTACTTCCCAGGCACGATATTCTTGTTGTTTGATTGAAAAGTGCTCATGATAACTGCTTCGTATACCTTTGTATTTGGACTTTTTATGCGTCAGCATGCTATCTCCAATAATAGAACCTAGCATGATATTTTGCTGTGTAGTTGAAAGATCATCCAATGTATTCAGGGGGCGCGGTGAAATGCTGTTATGCTGCTGGAAACACTCCTGCACAATCTCGCCTAACGTTAAACCTGTCGATGCTTGGACAGAACATAATAAGTGTTGATTTTCTTTAGTCAAGCTCACTTGAAAGCGTGTCGTTTCATTGTTCTCTTGTCTGGCATAATTCAATCTTTGAAAGTTGTCTCCTGTTACTTGAATAGAAGAGACATATTGCTGAATCATTTGATTAATTTCTTTAGTAGGTGCAGGGATAGAAATTTGATTGGGCAGTCGTATGGTAGTTCGTTTCGCGACCGGCTTGTGAACTGCTAGGTCTTTAATTTTATAAGTGAACAAAGGATGGATCCAAGGCGTTACTACGCTTAGAAAGTATTTGATTTGCAATTGGTCATAGAGTATAAGTCTCCTCTGACCATCTACCGTAAACAGCAAATTAAATTTACTATTCATTACATATTGCAGTAATCGAAGCTCTTCGTCAGTCCATTGCTCAGTAGAAAGGATCAGCTTCTCCAACGTCCCATTATCTTTCACTTTCAAGTGACCACAGTCCTGGTACCACCACGCAAGAGTCTGATCAGTCATATGCTGTTCGACAAACTCGAGAGGTATGCCCTTGGAGCCGTTTTGATACCAAGCGGAGTATAATGTGTCAGCGATTTCGCAAGGAGCAGATTCAATCGCCACGCGCTCTGTAAAGCCTAGTTTACTTCGTGTATCCGTAGTCTGCTCTTTCTCTATAACAAAGCTCGGCAAACAGGCTTGCAGCTGTTGATAACAGGAATGAGCCCATTCTGTATGCTTTGTATTGAAAGTGAATCGGAAATACTTGTGGCTAGTTGAGGGAGAAATAATACGTCCACTGCCGAGCAACAATGCACAAAACAGGCTGTTTAATTTTTCTGTTGAAGAAGGCAGCGAGTTTGTTTTTATATTACTATTCTTACAATTTACGATGTATTGCTCCTTTGCAGCTTTACCATCCTCTAGTAAAAAGCCGTAAGATTGTGAATGAGTAGAGTACTTCAATGTTCCAATCGTCATAGAGAGCCCTCCTATAAAATAAGAATATATGTTCTTATTGTGTAATAATGGAGGATAGATTGCTAATTATAAAATGATAGAAGAACTAATATACAAATACGGCGTATGAAGAAAAACTGTTAAGAATTACTTTATGAAAAATATTGATTTTACTTAGCGCTTACATCTATTCAAAATGAATGTTTAGTACTATGAAATTAGCTAACGATCCGAGTAATTGAACCGTGTTTTGGGTTTCATTTTATTGAAAAGTAACCGATATAAGCAATATGACTATGATACACTTTATATAAATACATAATAGGAGGCGTTCTCCATGGAATTGATTTTTCAAGATCAAAAGATACAGCTTCATAACGCATCAAGCGCTGACGATATTATTGCGAAAATGAATGAACTCTTGGATAAAGGATATTATTTCAGCCACTTTATAGCGGATGGTAAAAGTATATTTGACGAACATGAAGAATTTTTGAAACAGCATGCAGGAAACATTATCGTACTTGAAGTGTACGCGAAAACGGTCAAGGAGTTTGTAAATGAACTACTGCTTGAAACGGAAATGTATGTCGAGGGGGCATTACCAGAACTCGGGGGCCTCGCTGAAGAATTCTATGATAACCCGACAGCGGATTCGTGGACAAAAATGGACCAATTACTTGGAGGCTTGCAGTGGATCAATCAGATGCTAATGACAATCGGCAAGACCGAAGCCATACCGTCTAACTGGGAGGGCTATTTGAGTGTGTCATCTGCTATGCAGGAAGAGATACGTAACCTAGCGGAAGCGCTCAAAAATGAAGACCATGTACTAGCTGGTGATATTATTCAATATGAACTGATTTCCAATTTCGAAGCGCTTAACGAACAAGTGAAACAGACGATAGACAATGAGGGAACACGCTATGATTTTAACTGATAATCGAAACGTCTTACGTATGAAAGACCGCGAGCTGTTGAATATAATATCAGAATGGGATCTTCAACAGCCGACAGGACAAGTAATAGTCGAGCAGGCGAAGACAGGTGTTCCAACTATAAAAATTGTTCAAGACGGCAAAACGCAATATCTGCAAAGTAAGTATGACCCACAAAGAGAAGCGCAACGCTTTGCAGGGAAATTTGCTGAAGAATCGATTAACTATGTATTGTTCGTAGGAATCGGCACAGCGTATCATATCGAAGCATTTATAGAAGACCACCCAGATGTCAAGTTTGCGATTTACGAGCCGAATGAAGAAGTGCTGCATGCTTATTTATCGAACTTTAGAATGGACAAGTTACCCGTTCGGAATTTGTTGAAGCTATTTACAGGAATGGATCAAGAGCAAGTGACAGTGGAAGTGCAGCAACTGCTGGCTCAATCGAATAATGTACTAAAAATCATTACGTTGCCTGTATACGAAAAAATATACGGAGACCAGGTGAATAGTATTCTGGAAAAAGCTTTGGAAGCCATCAAACATAAGCACAGTTCTCTTGCGACGAATGTAGCATTTCAAAAACGTTGGACGATCAATTCTATTAAAAACTTTCCTACAGTACTGCAAACACCGAACATCCTGCATGATATCGATCGCAGTGCATTTGAAGGGAAGCCAGCTATCATTGTAGCAGCCGGTCCTTCGTTAAATGAGGAATTTGAAAACTTGCGGTATATTAAAGAACATGGCTTGGCTTATATATTTTCGGTTGGTTCGGCGATTAATGCGTTGATTGAGCAGGGGATTTATCCAGATGCAGCTTGTACGTATGATCCTACAGAATTAAATCAAATAGTCTTTGCTAAGTTAAAAGAAAAAGATATTAAAGAAATACCTTTAATATTTGGTAGTTCGGTTGGGTATGAGACTCTTGTGGATTATCCCGGAAATTTATTTCATATGTTGACAAATCAGGACACCATTTCACCTAACTACTTAGAGCATTCCGACCAAATTAATGTAGTATCAGATGCACCATCTATAGCAGTAGTGACGTTTCAATTACTAGCGAAGTTAGGTTGCGCACAAATTATTTTAGTAGGTCAGAATTTAGCATATCAAGATAATAGACGTTATGCGGAGGGAATTCAATATGACCATGTACAAAATGAGTTAAGCGAAATAGAGCAAAAAAATACCATGCTCGTTAAAGATGTGTATGGTAATTCTGTTCAAACAAATGAAGGATTTATTCGTATGCGTCAACAAATTGAGATGTACATCAGTCACTATCGGGATATAAAAGTATTTAATACTACGAAACATGGTGCGCATATAGAAGGTTCAGTATTTGTTGAGCTAAAAAGCATGTTGGAACAAAACCTGAAAGAAAATGTAGTAAAAGATATTCAAATAGATAATAGTAAAAATTATAACTTACTGTATATTAAAGATCGTATTATTCAAATGGAAAGAAATAAAAAACAATTAGAAAGAAACTTGCAATTAGCATTCAATATTTTAAGAAGAATGAATTCAGCGGTAAAATCGAAGCAAACTAATGAGCTTGATCAGATGTTTAACCAACTGGACGACCAAATTAATAGTATAAGAATTAATCACTATCAATCAGCATTTATAGAACCTATGTTGAGAGTGCATCAAGAGAGAATGATAGAATTGACGCGAGAAGTACGGTATGAGAAGAATTTACTGAAAAAAGGTGAACGAATTGCACATATTTTTATGAATTACATATTGGATTGTAAATCGCATATTCAATCGGTTTCTCCTTATGTAAAAGAAATGCATGATGAAATTGTAAGATTGATTAGCAAAGAGGTGTAAGCTGATATGAAGTCAAACAGAAAAATTCTCGTAACTGGAGCTGATGGTTTTATTGGTTCACATCTAACTGAAGAACTAATCAAAAGAGGTTACGATGTACGAGCTTTTGTATATTATAATTCGTTTAATTCATTGGGGTGGCTAGATAGTCTGCCGGGCGATATTAAGCGTAATCTTGATGTGTTCGCAGGCGATATTCGAGATCCCTACGGTGTTAAAGAAGCAATGAAGGGCTGCACACATGTGTTGAGTCTAGCTGCACTTATTGCGATTCCATATTCTTACCACTCACCGGATACGTATGTAGATACAAATATTAAGGGCACATTGAATATAGTTCAAGCAGCCCGAGAGCTAGGAATCGAGAAGGTAGTGCATACATCGACAAGTGAAGTCTATGGTACAGCTCAATATGTTCCAATTGATGAAAACCATCCGTTGCAGGGACAGTCCCCATATTCTGCAACGAAAATAGCAGCAGATCAAATGGCATTGTCGTTCTATAAATCGTTTGATACTCCTGTGTCTATTATCAGACCGTTTAACACGTACGGACCACGCCAATCCGCCCGTGCAGTGATTCCAACAATCATTGGTCAAATCGCTTCAGGAACTACTACTATCAAACTGGGTTCGATCACTCCAACACGTGATTTTAACTTCGTTAAAGACACGGTGAATGGTTTTATTTCAGTCATGAATAGTGAGAGTTCGGTCGGAGAAGTCATAAATATAGGTTCTAACTTTGAAGTGTCTATAGGCGAGACGGCAGAAACGATTGCAAACATTATGAATGTTGATCTTAAAATTGAAACAGACGAACAGCGATTGCGACCAGATAAAAGTGAAGTAGAACGTTTGTGGGCAGATAATCAGAAAGCTAAACAACTGATCGGTTGGGAGCCATCATATGGCGGTAAAGAAGGATTTAAACGAGGCTTGGAAGAGACGATTGAATGGTTTACAAATCCGGTAAACTTAGCTTCCTATAAAACGGATGTGTATAACAAATGAATGAGCAATGGATAAATTTCGCGAATGAAATCAAGAAGATGTATGCAAAAGATTTTGTGCCTTTGCATGAGCCGACATTTGACGACTCGGAGATTGAATATGTAACAGATTGTGTTAAGTCTGGATGGGTGTCATCTGTTGGCAAATATGTAGGTCGTTTTGAAAAAGAGTTAGCGGAGTTTACAGGTGTGAAACGTGCTGTCGCTGTTGTTAATGGTACTGCAGCACTCCAGATTGCAATGAAAATCGCTGGAGTAAGGCCGAATGACGAAGTCTTTATGCCGGCATTAACTTTTATTGCAACAGCGAATGCAGCATCGTATCTACAAGCGATCCCACATTTTGTAGATGTAAGTGAAAAGACACTTGGATTAGATCCATCGAAATTAGAAGAACATATTAAAGAAATCGGTTTAATGAAAGATGGAAATTTAATAAATAAACAGACTGGTAGAATCATCCGTGCAGTAGTTCCTATGCATACATTTGGGCATCCAGTAGACTTAGATCCACTAGTGGAGCTTTGTGAACGCTACAATCTGGCACTTGTTGAAGATGCTGCAGAATCCTTAGGTTCTTATTACAAAGGTAAACATACGGGCGGTTTCGGTGTAGCAGCGGCTTTAAGTTTTAATGGTAATAAGATTATGACTACAGGTGGCGGTGGAGCTATATTAACTAACGATGATAAGTTAGCCGACTATGCCAAGCACATTACGACAACAGCAAAGGTTCCACACCAATGGGAATATGTACATGATGAAATCGGTTATAATTACCGGATGCCGAATATAAATGCTGCACTTGGTTGTGCTCAGTTAACAAAGATTGAAGGATTTCTAGCTTCTAAAAGAATACTAGCCAAACGTTATGAAGAGCTGGTTAAGAAGATAGATGGGGGTCAATTATTCATGGAACCTGATTTTGCTACTAGTAACTATTGGTTGCAGACGGTGATTTTAGATGCTGATCTACATAGAAGAGATGATGTATTGACTCTCTTAAATAATGTAGGAGTAATGGTACGTCCCATTTGGAAGCCTTTAAACGAATTAAAGGAATATAGTAATTGTCCCAAATCGGAACTAGTTGTAACTAAAGAATTAAAGAAGAGTATTGTCAACATTCCATCTAATCCATTGAAAGGAGATGCATTTTTATAACGAAGCGTAAAATTTGTGTCGTCACAGGTACTCGAGCTGAATACGGCTTGCTGTACTGGCTTATGAAAACAATACAGCAGGATGATGAACTAGAATTACAATTAGTCGTTACAGGAATGCATCTTTCACCGGAGTTTGGTCTTACTTATAAACAAATTGAGGAAGATGGTTTTAAGATTGATGTGAAAGTAGAGATGCTTTTATCATCAGATAGAGCTTCGGGAGTAATTAAATCAATGGGGTTAGGAGTAATTGGGCTTGCTGACGCATTTGCGCGATTAGAGCCAGACTTGCTAATAATACTCGGAGATCGTTTTGAAATGTTTGCAGCAGCACAGACAGCCTTAATTTCAAGTATCCCTATTGCTCATATTCACGGAGGAGAATTGACGTACGGTGCATACGATGATGCCATCCGTCACTCAATCACTAAGATGTCTACTTGGCATTTTACAAGTACTGTGTCACACCGGAATCGTGTTATTCAGTTAGGAGAATCGCCAGAAAGAGTTTGGAATGTCGGTGCACCTGGGATTGAAAACATATTGAAAATCCCTTTACTTTCCAAAGACGAACTTTATTCAAAATTAGCCATAGACAACGATAAGCCATATATTTTAATCACTTATCACCCTGAAACCAATGGACAGACTGATGGTATTTATCCATTACTTGCAGCATTAGAGCATTATTCAGAGTTTAATTTTATATTTACAAAAGCTAATGCAGATAATGGTGGAAGGTTAATCAATGAGTTGATAGAAAGCTTCACTTTAAAACATAACAATGCATATTTATTTGATTCATTGGGTCAATTAAACTACTTAAGTGCTGTTGCACATGCCGAAGTAGTTGTCGGAAATTCCTCTAGTGGTTTAATAGAAGTGCCCTACCTATCGACGCCAACTGTGAATTGTGGCGATAGACAAGCGGGAAGGGAAAGTCCTACTACCATCTTTCATGCGAAACTTGTAAAACGTTCAATACAATGCCAGATTAGAAAGGCTTTAAACTTTAAAGGAACTCACCAGAAACTATTTGGGGATGGTGAAGTAGCAGCTAAAATAGTGGACATCATAAAGGAATTGCCCTCGCTTTCAATTAGAAAGGAGTTTTATGATATATGAGGAATCATACATACATCATTGCAGAAGCTGGTGTAAATCATAATGGTTCACTTAAATTAGCAAAACAACTTGTTGATGTAGCAAAAGAATCTGGTGCAGATGCCGTAAAGTTTCAAACGTATAAAACTGAAAACTTAGTTACGAAAACCGCAGAGCAAGCTGCTTACCAAGTGAATAACATGGGAGAAGCCACTTCACAATACGATATGTTAAAAAGCTTAGAGTTATCATATGAAGTGTTTAATGAGTTGAAATGTTACTGCGAAACTAAAGAGTTAGAATTTCTATCGACGCCTTTTGATTTTGAAAGTGTCGATTTTTTACTAGATGATTTAAATATGTCCACTGTGAAAATTCCATCAGGAGAGTTAACCAATAGCCCTTTTATTCATTATATTGCTACGAAGCGAAAGCGAATTATTATTTCAACGGGTATGGCGACTATGGATGATATACATGAAGCACTGGCTTTTTTGGCATTTGGCTTAGCGTTTCCTGAACAAATAATTGAGTTAGACGAAGTGACAAGGTTTTATAGCACTAATGAGGCAAAGATTTATTTGGAGAGGTATGTTACTGTCTTACATTGCACTACTGAATACCCTGCACCTTATGAAACGATTAATTTAGATGCAATCAATAAAATGAAAAATGCATTACAATTGTCTATCGGTTTCTCAGATCATTCAGTAGGTATTGCCGTGCCGATAGCGGCTGCAACACTCGGAGCGGCTGTCATAGAGAAACACTTTACACTTGATAGAGCATTGCCTGGACCTGACCATATAGCCTCGCTAGAACCGCAAGAGTTAGCTGAAATGGTAAGTGGAATTCGCGCTGTAGAAAAATCCTTGGGAAGTGGATTGAAAATACCTACTAAAATCGAACTGGAAAATCGCAATGTTGCCAGAAAAAGTATTGTTGCAAAAGTTCCTATTGCTGCAGGTGAAATTATATCAAAAGCCCATTTAAGTATTAAAAGACCTGGTAACGGTATGTCACCTAATACGTATTGGACTTTAATCGGTAAGAAAGCTTCGAAAGATTATGTAGAGGATGAATTACTTGATGAATAAGCCGATAATAATAATAGGTGACGGTGGTCACGCCTCTGTCTTACTCGAGATATTACATGCTATGGAACGAAAAGTGATAGGCTATACCTCCCCAAAAGAAAGAATTGAATTAACTCATATTAGATATCTAGGTACGGATGAAGTTATCAATGATTTAGCTTCCGATGAAGTAGAACTGGTAATTGGGCTTGGCACAATAAATGTGACTACCCATCGTAAAGGCTTATTCGAAAAGTTTAAGAACAAAGGTTATGCCTTTACAAATGTTATCCATCCAAGTGCGACTCTATCTCCTTCTGTTTGTTTAGGGGAAGGTACGCAGATAATGGCTGGTGCTATAGTACAAACGAATGTAAAGCTAGTAGACAATATTATTATCAATACTGGAGCTATTATTGATCATGATTGTAATGTTAAAAGTCATGTACATATAGCTCCTGGTGTTACTTTGTCAGGCAATGTTTATGTTGGCGAGTCGTGCCATATAGGAGTAGGTGCAACCGTTATACAAGGGGTTGCTATTGGCGACAATACTTTAATCGGAGCAGGCTCGGTCGTGATAACTGATATAGCAAGCAATAAAAAAGCTTATGGAGTCCCAGCAAAGGAAGTGTAGTCGATGAATAAATATGAAGACATCTTAATCAAACCGGAAATGACGATTATTCAAACGATGAAATTGATTGATGAAACTTCTATGCAGTTTGCCACAGTAGTCAATCATGATAGATATTTACTTGGAACAGTAACCGATGGAGATATCCGACGAGGAATTTTAAAGGGCTTACCTTTAGACAGTTCTATATGTGTGGTGATGAATACGACACCTAACTACGAATCTGAAGGGAAAAGCATTAATTATTATAAACAATATATGAAGAAAAAAAAGTTGAAACAGCTACCTATTATCTCTAGTGATAATAGATTACTTTATATTTTGTTTTCAGATGATTTGGATTCGGTAATTAGCAAACCAAACAAAGTTGTGCTGATGGCGGGTGGTCTTGGAACCAGACTGCGACCACTAACCGACACGCTACCGAAACCAATGTTAAACGTAGGAAATAAACCTATATTAGAAACTATCATCGAAGGCTTTAAACACTATGGTTTCACGAACTTTATAATTTCCGTGAATTATAAAAAAGAAATGATCATGAATTACTTTCAAGATGGTAAGCATTTAGGTGTAAATATTGAATACATCGAAGAAACTAAGAGATTGGGAACCGCTGGAGCTTTATCTTTAATTAATAACAAATTGAAAGAACCATTCTTTGTAATGAACGGAGACCTGCTCACAAAGGTAAATTTCGAGCAACTACTCGAGTTTCATCTAGAGACTGAATCTTGTGCGACGATGTGTGTCAGAGAACATGAGTATCAGATTCCTTATGGGGTCATTGAAACAAATGACCATGAGTTGCTTTCAATTATTGAAAAACCTATACATAAAAGTTATGTCAATGCAGGAATTTACGTTTTTAGTCCGGAAGTATTAGATTATATACCGACAGATGATTTCTTTGATATGCCGGAATTATATAAATATCTTATAGACAGTAAGAAAAATGTTTCTGCTTTTCCACTGAGAGAATATTGGTTGGATATTGGACGGATTGCGGATTACGAGAAGGCTAATTGGGATTACACAGTTGAATTTAATGAAGGAATTGATGCGTAATTAATAAGTACACATGTGTAGTTGTAGGCTATGGTTCTATTGGAAAAAGACATACAGATATATTGAATTTACTTGGACAAGACGTTTCTGTAGTTACGAAGCGTAAAATAGATTATCCATCTACTTTTCCTAACGTCAAAGAGGCAATTAAAGAGCTGAATCCTGATTATATAATTGTGGCAAATGAAACCAACAAACATTATGAAACACTGCTTGAAATTAAGAGTACAGGATACAATGAAAAAATATTAATAGAAAAACCTTTATTTAATAAGAAACAAGATACTAATTTTTTATTTGATGATGTATATGTAGCTTATAATTTAAGATTTCATCCATTGATTCAGAAGCTATCTACTGAATTACAAGGCAGAAAAGTAGTATCCGTACAAGCGTATGTCGGTCAGTATTTACCATCATGGCGGCCGGGTACAGATTACAGAAAAACCTATTCTTCTAGTAAAGTATTAGGTGGTGGTGTATTACGTGATTTAAGTCATGAACTAGATTATTTGCAGTATTTATTCGGTGACTGGGAGACGATGACAGCGATTGGCGGTAAGTTTAGTAGCCTAGATGTTGAGACAGATGATCATTTTTCGATTATGTTTAATACAGAGAAAGTTCCTTTAGTTACTGTACAAATGAATTATTTAGACTTTATAACTCAACGCTTTATTATTGTAAATAGTAATGAGAAAACTTATAAAGCAGATTTTATTCAAAATACTCTACAAATTAATGATGAAGTAATTCATTTTGAAACTGAACGAAATGATACTTATCGATTACAACATTTAGCAGTATTAAATAATGATGTAACAAAGTTGTGTGATTTAAAAAACGGACTAAGAGTTGTGACTATGATTGAAAAAGCTGAAAAAGCATCCAATGATAAGGAGTGGATAACTAATGAGTAGAATTTGTACGATTTGTGCTAGAGGTGGATCAAAGGGGGTTAAAAACAAAAACATTCGATTGTTACTGGGAAAACCTTTAATAGCACATACTATTAACCAAGCTAAAATAAGTGGTTTGTTTGATTGTATTGCTGTCAGTAGTGATAGTGCTGAGATATTAGCGGTCGCAAAAAAGTATGGAGCTGATTTGTTAATTGATAGACCAAAGGAAATGTCAACGGATTTTGCTGCTAAACTACCGGCTATACAACATTGTGTTAGAGTTGCAGAAGAGAATAGGAATGAACGTTATGATGTCATAGTAGACATGGATGCAACATCTCCGCTCAGGTTGGTAGATGACATTTTGAAATCTGTTCAGCTATTAGAGGAAACATCTGATGCAACGAACTTAATTACTGGTATGCCATCTAGAAGAAGCCCTTATTTCAATCTTGTAGAAGTTGATTCTAATGGAATAGTGTCACTATCTAAGTCGTTAGAAAAGTCGGTTAGTAGAAGGCAAGATGCTCCAAAGTGCTATGATATGAATGCTTCAATTTATGTGTGGAAAAGAGGAGCGTTAATGAATTCGGAAAAGCTGTTCCAATCGAATACGATTTTATATGAAATGCCTGAAGAACGTTCAATTGATATAGATTCAGAACTTGATTTTGAATTTGTTTCCTTTATAGCTACAAAAAGAGGAGAATTATTATGAATCAAAGTTACTTGGATAAGTTTAAATTGGATGGGAAGGTCGCAGTAGTTACTGGCGGTGCAGGTATTTTAGGCAGACATTTTTGCTTTGGTTTAGCTGATGCGGGAGCAAATGTCATGGTCGTAGATATTAATATTGATGAGGCACAGAAAGTAGCGTCTATTATACGTCAAGAGTATTCTGGAAATGCTATTGCTCTGTATTGTGATTTAACTTCAGAAGACTCTGTAAAGAAGATGGTTCAAGAAGTTGTGAATAAATTTGGTGAGATTAACATCCTACATAATAACGCAGCTGGAAAATCAAGTGATCTAGATGCGTTTTTCGCTGATTTTGAAGATTATGAACTTAGTCAATGGAAAGAAATTATGAGTAGTAATTTAGACAGTATGTTTTTAATGGCAAAACATGTTGGGAAAGTTATGAAACGTCAGTCTACTGGTGGATCTATTATTCAAACATCATCCATTTATGGTGTGTTGGCTCCAGACCAACGTATTTATGAAGGATCTCATTACTTAGATCGACAAATAAATTCTCCTGCGATATATTCAGCTTCTAAGTCGGGTGTACTAGGCTTAACAAAGTATCTTTCTACTTACTGGGCGAAAGATGGTATTCGTGTGAATGCTATTACTCCAGGTGGTGTAGAGAGTGGACAGAACGATACATTTAAAAAGAATTATAGCAACCGTATCCCTATGGGTAGAATGGCTCAAGCAGAGGAGATGGTCGGGGCGCTTATTTACTTAGCATCTGATGCGTCTAGCTATGTTACAGGACAGAATATAATTATTGATGGTGGATTGAATGCTTGGTGATTTTTGAGTGAAACAGTTAAGAGAGGCCTTGGGATAATTCACTTACCATGTAAAGTGATACCTTTATTCTAAATATGAAAGGACTAGGGATGAAATGTTTAAAGTGCTCAAATTATTAAATGAGTTTAGAGTACGCTGGAAGTGGTCTAAAGAGTCAGATAGATTGGGATCAGATATCTTGGCTACTTATATATTATTCTTTTTACCAACTATGCAAAAGAAGATATGTAAAGAAAAGTTTAAGTTTTTTGGAGAAAATGCAGAATTTAGGATGGGAGCAACTGCAGTCAAATGTTCTAATATAAAATTAGGAGATAATGTAGTAATAAGGCCAGCAAGTGTATTAATCGCAACTGAGACGGGAGAAATTAATATTCAGAGAAATGTGTTGATAGGATCTGGTGTACATATGTATGTTAGTAATCACAAATATGATGATATTACACAACCGATATACTATCAGGGACATTCGCCATCTAAATCTATATTGATTAAAGAAGGAAGTTGGATTGGGGCTAATTCCATAATATTACCTGGAGTTACAGTAGGGAAAAATGCTGTAGTTGCTGCCGGTAGTATTGTTACGAAAGATGTTATAGATTTTACTATTGTTGGTGGAAACCCAGCTAAAATAATCAAAAAAATTAAATTGTAACTCAATGCATCTGTATTAGTTGTACAGTGTAGCTGATTGAAAATCGATATTGCTACGTTCAAATAACGGTCTACCCACTAGCATTGCAGAGATTACAATAAAGTCAATTTAATGCAAGATAATACTCTCACAAAACAAGTAGTCTATCACTCCGCTAATTATAAGATGATTGCTTTTTAGCAATATTTTTTTCTCGTTCAAATAATATTCCTTACTTTTAAGTATTACGATGACAAAGTCCTCGCCATATCGAATCATGATGGAAAGGTATTCTTGAAGCTTCCGCCTAGCTTTGCTTTTCCTTGAATTGAGGTCACAAGTTCTCAGTAAGTGACTGAATGGCTAAAAATATATGGCGGACTTTAAGAAGAAAATTCCGAAGAATTTCGCGGTTGATGTATAAACGTATGATTTCAATCAGTGCAAACTTGATCAACGTGATTAGCATTTGATTCCGAATGCCTTTAGGAGAGTTGCTAAACAAATGATTTACTCGTAAATGTTGCTTGATCCATTACAAAAAACAGTCCGATATACCAACGACTCTAGTATGAATTTAATATTGTAAACGTTAAACTAGAGTCAACGGTTTTCAACAAATATGGCAAGGCAAGCATGAAGAAAAATGGAAAAGATTCGCAGACTTAAGCGATAAAACAATAACTCACTAACAAGCTAACGGAAAATCCAGTCTGCTGACGAACCCTAGCTAATAACTTCCGGTATGGCTCTTGAATAACAATCTGATATCCAACTGTCGTCGTGTTTTTAACTGAAGCGAGTTGCTCAAAGTCGTTGAAAACCGTATGAAGGCAGACTAATTTCTTCTCTTCACACAAAAGTGAATGAAGGTTGACTAGTTTTTCATTGATTTCAGCAGTCGGCCTCCGTAAGCTGATTGCGGATGGCAGGTATACAGTCGTTCTTTTGGCGATAGGTTTTAATGGCAACGTGACAGCAGCTTTGCGTTTCATCGCAGGGCTCAGCCATGGAGAAACCAGTTTGAGAAAGTAGATAATTTGGAACTGATCATAGAGTATGAGCCGGTTCTGTCCATCTATTGAAAAACGCAGTTTGAACTTCTTGAATAGCAGTTGGATCAGTTGTTCATTTTCTAGTGCGGTAAAGCTGTCAGTGGAAAGTATAACTTTGTTCATGGTTCCATTAACTATTTTCACGTGACCGTCGTCTTGGTACCACCAGGATAATGCTTCCTCATTTAAATAAGATTCAAGGAAATCGAATGGAATGACTTTTTTTCCTTGTGGATACCATGTCTCGTATAGATTAGTGATGGTTGGATGCGTTTTGGACTGCACTATATATCTTTCCGAGTATTGTTTAATCAGACGCATATCAACGACTCTCGAGTAGGTTGGCGGCGAGAGTGGCAGGAAATCTTGTAAGCGTTCATGACAGTACTGTGCCAAGCCAAAGTCCTCTGTTCGATGCATGAATTGAAATCTTGGTTTTCGGTTACCTTGCTTCACTATGCAACCGTCTCCTAATAATTTTCCGCAAATTCGTGCGTAGAAATTAAATTGTTGATCCATTGTACTACCCCCCTTACGAATGCTTGTTCTTATTATAACTTATTTTCTTAAGAGAATCTTGTATCAAGCGACTTATATCATATTAATAAAATATACGCTTCTACATATCACGTATTTAATTACTCCATGAAAGATTTTCTACCAGTGAAACTCCTCCAATTAAAACCGATATAATACCTACATGCAATTCCGTATCTTCCATACTAAAGAGTATATTAAACGTTTGCAGAACTAGATGTGAGTAAGCAGCAAATAGTGGATTACATAGGCAGTATACATAAGGTACAAATATTTAAAATTAAATTAGTAAAGGGCGGAAATCATGGCGGAAAATCAAAGCATATTAATAGGGGCGCATCCCACAATTTACAATGGCTACATAGGTAGAGAACTAAGAATAGATTTTTCGTTACCTTCCGCTGGTATGAATGCACAAACCGGTATAATACTATTAGTTCCAGGGTTTGGAGGGAATATTGATTCCAAGGTTTATAAGAAAATGCGTGAAGAATTGTCCGATGGCTTCAATATGCTGACTGTCCAATCTGCATTCTTTGGAGATCAATTCATGCAAAGTTCAGAGGATTTTATCGTTGAGGATATAGAAGCGTATGCCCAAAAATATTTAACTGAAGAAGAGAAAGCTTATGTAGTAGGCAATACAGATAAAATGATTCAGCGGTTATCAACAATAGATTTCATTTTACCAGTTAAAGCGAAATTAACAGAAACAGAAAATATATTTAATGATATGGGTATTATGCAAGCGATTGATTTAATTACTACTTTAGAAGCTGTAAAAATACTATTGGATGGAAATGATTTGGAGTATAATTCTGATCAGATTATTGGCTATGGGCATTCCCATGGAGCCTATCTATTACATCTAGTAAATCGTATTGCTCCTAACCTCCTGTCAAATATAATAGACAATTCTGGATGGATAGAGCCCGCTTATCTAAAGTCGAATAGATATTTATTTCAGAAATTCAGCGAAATGACTTTGCAAATAGAATTTGATTACTTAGCAAAAAGGATTGTCCCTACCGAAATGATTTTTAGTCTGGACAAGTTGTATAATAACTTTGAAAACCAAGCCAACATACTTACTTTTCAAGGCACAAATGATAACTTAATAGATCATGAATACAAACAGAAAATATTTTCTTCCATTCCAAATACTAAATTTATTTTAATAGATGAAAAAGATGTTGATGGAATAAAGTATAAGTCAAATACTCATGGCTTAAATGCTGATTTTCTTGAAATGTTTAAATTCGCGTATAAAGTATTTGACGAAAAAGATAAAATGAGAAAAATGAAAAGAGAGTTTAAAAATGAGGACGAAGTTATTATTGCAAATACAAAAATAAACATTGACTATTCAAATGGATTACCTGTTTTTGTGGTTTCTGGATATTAATTTTCTATTACCGTAGGATAAATGAATGAAAAAACAAATGAAAAAACAAATTACACTAAGGGGCTGTTTGTATGGATGAAAGGCTCTTAGATCAACATATGGAAGGACAGCGGCCTTATTCACTGAAATGGCATAGAGAGCATGCTGTAATGATGCTCAATTCATCTTACGGCACTTTGAGTTATAAAGTAGGAATGGAAAGTTTTGTGCCGCCTAAAAATCTTTTATATCAAAGTTATCTTTATTCCATTTCAATATTGAGCTATTATATGAAATAGATTTAGTAAAACGCGAAGAAACCATTGTTTTCAGGGTATAGGAGAGTACCAATCACAGAACTTCCTACCCAACCTCACTAGTAAAAGAGGAGCTGAAAACAATGGTTATGTCAACATTTAATCATATTCAGGGAAGAAACGGAAGTAATTGGAGTCACTTGATGAGGAGCCAAAAAGCAGACAAGTACTGTATCGTAGCGATTGACGCTGCCAAGTATGTGAATACGGCGATGATCTGTACCATTTTTGGAGATATTTTAAGAGGACCTTTCGAATTTGACGGATCTCAAACAGGGTTTCAAGTATTAAAGAAGGAAATTGACCAGACGCGAGAAGCCTATCAATTAACTCGTGTTATCTTGGGCATTGAAACTACTGCCCATTACTATGAAGACCTGGTTAGAGTATGTGATCAGCAAGGCTATATGGTGCGCGTAATTAATGCGGCGACTACAGCGGAAGAACGTAAAAAGATGCTGAACTATACCAAGACCGACCGAGTGGATTTACAGGCGATAGTACAATCTATCCTCCAAGGGCGTGGAGAAAGCAGCAAGAAGAAGGCACACGACCTAGAAAGGCTTCAAACACTGACTCGGGCAAGAAGGCGGTTGATTAATGAGCAGACCCGCTGTATGAATGTGATGAGTGTGTATATGGATCACATCTTTCGTGAATTTCAGGGCAAGAATGTACGAAAAGACGGAAAGAACCAAGTGGTGAAGGTATTTTCTGAATTCACGTCCAATGCTTCCCTCTTCCTCATGAGGTATTATCCGCATACGACAGATATCTTGGAGCTCGGGGCCGATGGACTGCGCAACCTGTCTATTGAACACAACCTAAAATT
The DNA here is from genome assembly GCF_002743165.1 of Sporosarcina sp. P19. Classification (NCBI taxonomy): domain Bacteria; kingdom Bacillati; phylum Bacillota; class Bacilli; order Caryophanales; family Caryophanaceae; genus Sporosarcina; species Sporosarcina sp. P19. Next base: position 36,689 of record NZ_PDYR01000014.1, read on the forward strand.
GCGTGACGCCACGATTGATCGACTGTTGGCATACGCAAAAGAAAGTATCTCCAAGCCGAAAGAGGCATTAGCTGCCGAACTCTTTCTTCTGAGGCTCAAGTTGGATGAATACGAACTCCTTTCCCGGCACACAGCTGAATTAAAGGAAGTCATTGAAGAACTGCTTTTGGAAACCGACGGCGGAATCTTATTAAGTATCCCGGGAATCGGCGTGACACTGGCAGCGGAATTGACAGCGGAAATGGGAGACCTGAACGCGTTCACCCATTCAGGTCAACTCATTAAGATGGCCGGTACAAATCCCGTAGTGAAGCAATCGGGTGGTAAACAAGCCTCGCATTTCGCTATCTCGAAGCAGGGGCGAGCGGCATTTCGAAGCGTTGTCTACCAAGCAGGAGAGTGTGTAGCTACCCATAATCCTGAAATGAACGCCCGGTATCAACAGATGAAAGAGCAGGGAAAGCTTTCAGGCCAAGCCTATATCGCACTGGGGAATCGAATCTTACGCCTTGCCTATGCGATGAGAAAACATCAATCACTTTACCAGAGCACGAATCCGGATTATGTCTTACTGACAGTAATTGCCGGGAAATTGAGAAATAAAGCGAAACAAGCGGTCTTCTTCAATCACTTTGTCAGTGTATAAAAGACGAAATGTATCTCTCTTCCTAAAAAAGGCGTCTCTCCGGAGCGTAGATCACAAAGAAACCTACCTTGAGGCCGTAGAGGACCTCGGTGCACAGCGTTATGGGTCTAGTTCCACAAATACGGATAAAACGTAAAAGCATATAGTTTGGATTTAATAGGATGTATCCCTGTGGAATGAAAAAAGCGAGACCTTTCCCGCTGCGGAAAGACGCCATCATAGAGTGTTCTGTGATTGTCGAGTTTCAAAAAAATAGTATCTTGAGGCTTTAGTTTCGTGCGGCTAAAATTCGTATAACGTGGCGCTTGACTTATTTCACATTAAACGCTGTGCATCACACAACTTAGTAACGATTCTAAATAGTGTCAGAATTGTGTGATGGACAGGTAAACAAGAAGTGGTTTAGACGGTTACTAAGAATCGAAAAAACATGTGTTTCTTCAGTACTACCAAACCGTCCTCCAGTCTTAATAAAATATAAATATAGCGATAACAGTCAATATAATAATCACGGGTACTGATAAAACATAAATCCACAGCAAATTGGAAAAACTTTTTTTACTACTGTAATTTTTATTCTTGGAAGTAGTACTGGAATTGGCAACGGATAGGGTCAAAATCAATCCGACAACTAAAACAATAATAACGAGAATCATGGCTACGATAAGGCCCAAGTTGATGAAGTCCTCCTTTTAAAAATAAATTCCTTTGTTCCATACGTTATTATGATATCACATATAACATTTTCGAAGAATATCCAATTAGGGGTTATTTAAGCCAACCACTTTATGTAACAGTTGTTGCATCAAAGTGGTTGGTTGCAGGTTATGAGATCGTCAAGAATTATGTGTCAAAGTGTAGCCTACCTGTCCATCAAACGGTTTAGATGCAATTCTGAATTATTTTGGAGTTGTATGATGCACAGGCAAACAAAAAAGCATTGCCCAATAGTTACAGGTGGTCTGCCTAAAGTCGACAGGTGTACCTGACGACATTGAGCAAGTGCACTTGCCTAAAACCGCCAAGCCAATAACTAAAGAACTTAAAGAATCTTAAGAAATAAGAATAGTGTCGAGATGAATCTCGACGTTGCACATTTCTTTATGCAGTGCATGAGTGACGAAATTAGAAATCATATCGATTTCAAAAATAATTGCTACAGTGTGTATCCTTTTCGGAAAAAAGCTCTATATGACAAATGAGAGAGGACATGCAAAGCGAATCCACACAGGATGCGGTGATACTGCAAGACTATGTGAATAGATTTCGCCAATTCAATTTCCAATGGACTATAGTGAATCTAGTATTACTATTGATTTAAATGGAGCGTTGAAAGATAATAACGTAATAGGTGTGTCTTATTCGTAAGTGGATGCTTGATATATATAGTGATAAGAAAAGATCTATTCGGTAAAACGATTGATTTGAATTTACGGATTTCTGATTAATTTTCCGAATAATTAATAAGTATGTTGAAATCGGAAATTTACTAGAAGAACCGTACATACTACAGTACGAAAAACAGGGGTGTTATAAAGTGTTTCTAATTGAAGATCTAAAATACATAAAAAGACTAGGCGGTCTCACTAATCTAAACTTCCTCGTCGCACACAAAGGACAAAAATACGTCTTACGTTTTCCAGCGCATGAGTTCGAAGATATTATTAACCGCCACCATGAAAAAGAAAATCAGCGCATTGCAGCAGAAATTGGAGTAACGGTCGGCAACGTGGTGTTTACCGATGAAGGCATTAAAATGACTCCGTATTATGATGCGACGGCTAATTTAACGCGAGATTTGATTGTGACGAAAGAATATTTGGAGAAGATTGCAGGTGTGTTGTCTACACTTCATTCGTCGAAAAAGGAGTTCCCGAATCGCTTTAATTATTGGGGTGAGGTTGAGAAGTATAAAATTGCGTTAACGGAAATCCCTTCGCTTTATGTGTTGTTGGAGGAGCGGTTGAGGAATTTGACGCAAGGGGAGCGGCAGGAGTATGTGCCGTGTCATATGGATACGGTGTCGGCTAATTTTATTCTGAATGATGCGAAGCAGCTGCTGTTGATCGACTGGGAGTACAGTGGGAATTATTTGCCGGAGTGGGATTTGGCGGCATTTATTTTGGAGCGTGAGTTAAGTGAGCAACAAGAGCAAGAGTTACTCAGTTATTACGGTTTGCCAGCTTCTTCGAAACAGTCGCTTGATCTGCAGAAGTTGAAGTCAGATTTTCTTTGGTCGTTATGGTCGCTCGTTAAAGAAATAGAAGATCCTTCGTTTGAACAGTATACAGCGAAGCGGACGGAGCGCTTGCTCGAGGGGTTAGAGCAGTATTATCGTGTGTATGGGAATAATTAGATAGTAGACTAGTGGAAAGGAGTGAATGAATTTATGGCACAGTCGAAGACAGTGGATTTGATGGAGGTAGTAAAGGGGAATGCGACACCACCGAATTGTGATGTAACATTGCAGATTGAAGTATTGTCAGCAGAGGATGGAGTGGCACGTGGTGTTTGGACAGTGGATGAAAAGTTCATGAACGGAAACGGGGTGTCGATGGGCGGCTTTTTAACATCTGCGGCAGATATTATGATGGCTTATGCGATTGCTTCAAAAATTACCGAAGATCAGACATTTGCTTCTGTGGATATACATACGACGTTCCACCGACCGGTATTCGCGGGGACGGTAAAGGTGGAAGCACGTGTAGAGCGGCTCGGACGCAAGATGGCTTACGTTGTGGCTAGCCTGTATCAACATGATAAGAAAGTCGGGGACGTCGTTTCTTCTGTCATGATCTTGGCTAAGTAAGTTGAACCAGTACTGCAAAGAGAAGTCCACTTAGCGTTTATGTACAGATTATTTAAGCGGTTTTATTGCTTTGTGAAAATGCTTTCTAAAAACCTTTTTCGGTAACACGGGAAAGGTTTTTTGATGCATACACACCGAGCTGAGCGGCACGGATTGCAGCAGTATAGCCGCCCGGACCGCCACCAATAATCAGCTCTTTTTCGTGGATGATTTCATCTACTATTGATTATATCAATTCCAGCCAAAGCTTCTTAGGATTTTCAATTAATTCTGCAAAGCGATTTGTAAAGGCTACCGCCGTGGCACCGTCTGCTACCCGGTGGTCAAATGACATGGAAATATTCATCATCGAGCGGATCACAATTTCGTCATCATCCGTGACTACTGCGCATTTCTTCGTCTTATGGAATGCGATAATTGCCGTTTCAGGATGGTTGATGATTGGCGTCGCTCCAGTACTCCCAAGTGGTCCGACGTTCGTGATTGTCATCGTGCCACCTCGCATTTCATTACCTGACAATGTACCGAGCCGTGCTTTTTCATTCAGCTCTTTCATTTCAGCGTGGACTTCTAGCAACGTTTTCTTGTGAGCGTTTTTCAAAACAGGCACAATCAGCCCAAGTGTTGAATCGACAGCAAGTCCGATATGATAGTCTTTTTCAAGAATGATGACTTCATTTTCCTCATCCAACTTAGCGTTAAATACAGGGAAGTCTTTCAAGGCAACGACGAGTGCCTTGATGAAAAATGCGACCGCGGAAACAGAGACACCGTCTGCTTTTAATTCCTGGCGTAGCGCAAGGAGATTCGTCATATCGATTTCCTCGAAATGCGTCACATGCGGGATCGTCGTCAGTGACTGGGTCATTTTCTTTGCGATGTGCTTTCGGATGCCTGTGAAAGGGATCGTCTCCGCTTCTGTCCGAACCGATGCTACTTTAGCTGCAGGGGAGGGGGGAGCGGGCTCGGTGGTGTCCGTTGCAGCCGTTTCCTGCGCTACGGAAGTTTGGTTATTGACTTCTTCCATGAAGTGGAACACGTCCTGTACTAAAATACGGCCTGCAGGACCTGTTCCGCTGACTAGTGTAATATCGACGTCGTTTTCTCTGGCGATTTTGCGTGTGTACGGAGCTGCCATGATGCGACGTGGTCCTTTGATGTTTGCGGCAGGTGTAGTTTTTATAGGTTCGACCTTTGCTGCTGGCGCTGTCTCGGTGGTAGCCACGCTTTGATCCACCAGTCCGGATCGGTTTTCTGCTTCTATCAGCAAGATTGTGGTCCCTACTTCTACAGTAGAGGCGGTATTGATTAATAGTTCTCTTACAACTCCGGTTGCGGGTGACGGTAATTCCGCCACCATTTTATCGGTCTGTACTTCTACAAGTGCTTGATCAGCAACAACGGAGTCGCCGGGCTTCACGAAGTAGTGAAGAATTTCCGCTTCCGTCATCCCTTCTCCTATATCATGCAGTTTCACCTCTAACAATTGAAGACCCCCTTAGAATGTATACACTTTTTCGATTGCTTCTTCTACCCGTTTAGGAGTTGGCAGATACTCATCTTCCAGTGCGAAGAAGGGTACTGGTACATCAAATCCTGTTACTTTTTCAATCGGTGCTTTCATATATAAGAATGAAGTTTTATTGATAATGGACAGAATATCGTTTCCGACGCCTGTCGTTTCATGTGCTTCATGCACCACTACTACGCGACCAGTTTTTTGTACGGATTCTGCAATGATGTCTTTATCTAAAGGAAACAGAGTGCGGATATCAATTAAGTCACACTGAATTCCTTTTGCTTTCGCTTTTTCAACCGCTTTCTTCGCGACAGGTACCATGGAGCCCCAGGTGATGACAGTTACATCATCACCTTCAGTCACTTTCTTACCTTTTCCGATTTCGACTTCATACATCCCTTCTGGAACCTCTTCACGAACAGCGCGGTATAAGCGCATTGGCTCCATGAACAATACCGGATCCGGATCTTTAATCGCTGCGATTAGCAAACCTTTCGCATCGGCAGGGGATGAAGGGCAGACGACTTTAATGCCTGGCATATGTGTGAAAAGAGATTCCGGACTGTCTGAGTGAATTTCCGGTGCGCGCACGCCCGCTCCGTACGGCGCACGAATCACCATCGGCACCGTATATTTGCTCATCGTTCGCATTCTGACACGGGTCACATGCGTGGCAATTTGTTCGTATGCCGGATAGACAAAGCCGAGAAATTGTATTTCTACGATCGGAATCATCCCGTTCACTGCCAGTCCGACAGAGGAGCCGACAATGCCAGCTTCACTTAACGGTGTGTCAATGACACGGTCTTCGCCGAATTTTTCCTGCAGTCCTTCGGTTGCGCGGAATACACCGCCATTTTTTCCAATGTCTTCTCCGAGCAGCATGACCCGGTCGTCTTCCGCAAGCATCGTGCCAAGTGCATCTGTCACAGCTTGAACGAGCGTTAATGAACGTGTCGTTTTACTCGTTTCCATTGTTGATGTTTCAGCGACTGGATTCATTACTGATCCCTCCTAACTGATTGTAGATACTGTTCTTTCTGTTCCTGTAGTGGCCACGGCAACTCTTCAAATACATGGTCGAATAAATCTTCCACATTCGCTTTCGGGAAGTTTTCCATTTCAACGATTGCTTCTTCGATCTCCTCGTTGATCTGTGTACTGATTTCTTGAACCCATTTTTCGTCCCAATATGTTTGGTCTTTCATGAAACGTTCTAAGCGTAGCAGGGGATCCAGTTGATCACGTGTAGAATCCACCTCGTGTTGATCGCGGTATTTTGTCGGATCGTCAGCTGTTGTATGCGCACCGAATCGCTGGGTTACGGCTTCGATTAAAGTGGGTCCGTCACCATTTCTCGCTCTGTCGAATGCTTTTTTCGTTTCAATATACACTGCGAAAATATCGTTTCCGTCCACACGGATGCCAGGCATGCCGTAGGCGACACTTTTTTGAGCAATTGTTTTGGAGTTCATTTGCTTCTCGATTGGCACCGAGATGGCATATCCATTGTTCTGGTTAAAGAAAACGACAGGTAATTTAAATACGCTGGCAAAGTTCATGCCCTCGTGGAAGTCACCTTCAGATGTCGCCCCGTCGCCAAAATAGGCGATAGAGACATTTTTATTGCCCTTGCGCTTATCTGCCCACGCAGCACCTGCTGCATGCGGGAGTTGTGTGGCAATGGGAACGGCCGGAGGGAAGATATTGCGGTCAGGGTGCAAATTACCTTCCGCGCGCCCGTTCCAGTACAGCAGAACTTTCGGCATATTCGCGCCGAATGTCAACAGGGCGCCGTGATCACGGTAGGTAGGAAACACCCAGTCATCTTTCTTTAAAGAAAGAGCGCTTCCTACCTGTGCAGCCTCCTGCCCTTCGAAAAGGGCATATGTTCCAAGGCGGCCTTGACGTTGTAGGCTCTTCGCTTTGCGGTCAAAAGTTCTAATCCGTAGCATATGATAGTAAAAGGACTGAACTAATTCGGCTGTGATCTCTTCTTTAATCGAGTCATCCGAGAATGTTCCTTCTTCATTCACATATTGTATAATTGGATATAATTCTTCCATGAATTCATCACCTCATTCAGCTATTTTTATTACTGATGAAAATTCCATTTCGGTCGGTTTGCCTGTGTGAAGAAGCTGTTGCGATTTTTGGCATCCGCAATACGCTTTTCGCACATACGGTCTGCGGCAGTGGCAGTTGTCATATGATCCTGTTCTGCCTGATGGAATACTTCAAGCAGTGAGGTATAGATGTTTTCAGTTTTAGCGAGTACACGTGCAGGATTCGTTCCGTACAATTCATCCGCCACTTGGATTAAACCGCCACCGTTGACGATATAGTCTGGAGCGTACAAAATACCCTTTTCACGTAGCAGCTCTCCATGGCGGCTTTCCGCGAGCTGGTTGTTGGCTGAACCGGAGATTCCTCGTACTTTCAGCACCTTGAGCGTGTCGTCATTGATCACGCCACCAAATGCACAAGGAACAAAAACGTCTGCTTGCTGACTGTAAATCTCCTCACTTGATACGACTTTGACAGCGTTTCCACCGAGCTTCTGAATATCTGCAATCGCTTGCTCATTAATATCTGTGACGATCACGTTTCCACCTTCATTGATAATATGTTCAGCTACTTTGTAACCGACTTTTCCAAGACCTTGGATACTGTATTTTCGGCCTTCTACTTTGTCGTCGCCAAACAGATTCTGGTTTGTCGCTTTAATGCCATAGAAGACTCCGAGTGCAGTAGGGATCGATGAGTCTCCGCCGCCACCATATTCGACCGGCTTGCCCACGATGTAGTTTGTTTCTTTCATGGCATGCACAAAGTCTTCAAGCGTTGTGCCCATATCTGTCCCTGTATAAAAGCGTCCGTTCAATGATTCGATGAATTGACCGAAAGCACGGAATTTCTCAGGAGTTTTATCTGTTAACGGATCTCCGATGATGACGGATTTTCCGCCGCCAAAGTCTACATCAGCTGCCGCACATTTATATGTCATCCCTTTAGAAAGGCGAAGAACATCTTTTAATGCGAGATCCATAGTTTTATACGGCGCCATGCGACATCCACCGAGTGCAGGTCCCATAGTCGTATCGTGAACTGCAATGATGGCTTGAAGACCGGTTGCTTTATCATGACAGAATAGAATTTGTTCATGCTCGACCATTTTATCCAATACACTTGCCTTGTCGTCTTGTAAAGTCTGTTCAAAAGTTACCAAAATCATTTCCTCCTCTATTTTATTGCTGTGAACCTATAAGAGGGCATCAGCAATCTCTCTATTTATTTCAAGAAGTTCAATAGTCCAAGTACGTCTGCAAACACGATGAGAATAGCTACCGGTGCAAGGTAACGAATTAATAAAAACCAGGCAGAAAATAATTTTGTGCTGATGTTGGAGCCGGCCTTCAATTCTTCGTAGAGCTTTTCTTTCGGTATTTTTATTGGGATGAATAGAGCGATCAACAACGCACCAAGTGGCATGAGAATATTACTTACTAAAAAGTCGAAGGCGTCAAACAGAATCATACCGAAAATCGTAAAGTCGGATAAGATGCCGTACGATAACGCGGATGGGACACCGACGATAAAGATGGCCGCGCCAATCAACCAGGCGTGATTTTTCCTCTTCTTGTGATCCCCTTTGGAAGTAGCCGCTACAATGATTTCCAACATGGAAAATGCGGAAGTCAGCGCGGCAAACAGGAACAGAATCAAGAATGCTAGGAAGAACAATGTGCCAAACGGCAGTTGCCCGAAAATGGTGGGCAATACATTAAAGAGTAATGTAGGGCCAGCGTCCGGTTCGAGACCGAATGCAAAGACCGCTGGGAAAATAACCAATCCGGCCAGAACGGCCACGAGTAGGTTCATTAATACGATGGAAATAGCGGATTGTGGCAAACTCTCCTTCTTGGATAAATACGAACTGTATGTAACCATTACGGAAACACCGATACTGAGTGCAAAGAATGATTGACCCATCGCAAACAAGATCGTTTCAGAAGTAATGTTGCCAAAGTCCGGTTTTAGGAAGAAGCTGACACCTGCCATCGCTCCGTCGAGAGTGAATGAACGTATAGTCAAGATGATGAATAATACGAACAGTGCAGGCATCATATATTTACTGGCCTTTTCTATACCGCTTGTAACCCCTCTAGCTATGACAAATGTAGTCATAATCATGAATAGGAGCTGAGCACCTACACTCACGTAGGGACTGGATACAATGCTGCCGAATAAATCACCATAGTCAGCCTGCGTTAGACCACTCAGACTGCCCGTTGCAGCTTTCCAGATGTAGATGAGCACCCAGCCGCCCACCACGCTGTAAAATGATAGAAGGATGAAACACGTAACAATTCCCAGTCTTCCGATCAGATGCCAGGATGTACCTGGTGCGATTGTTTTATATGAATCAATTGCATCCTTCTGAGTACTTCGTCCAATAATGAATTCTCCCATGAGTAGCGGAAGTCCGATTAGGAAGGTGAAAAGTAAAAAGATTAATAAAAATGCTCCACCGCCACTTGTGCCTGCTACATAAGGAAATTTCCATATGGCACCTAAACCTATTGCAGAGCCCGCTGCTGCTAAAATAAAACCTAATTTAGAAGACCACTGATTGTTAGTATGCATGCGTCACGTTCCTTTTGTGTTATAGTTTTCATTGATGGGAAAAGAATTTTGGGATTTTGTAATCGCTTACATTTTTGTGTGAAAAAAATACCTATTTATTTATACATTGGGTTTGGGATACATGTAGTCTGTTTCATGCCTCCTTTGTCTGCCGTTTTCCCTTTGACTTAATAATAGAGTAAGTTATAATTTATTTACATGTCAGAAAAAAGTGGTTTTCACAAAAAAGACACAACTTTGAATTACTTTAGAGCATTTATCCTTCATTTTGGAAAGAGGTGGGATTTTGGACAAAACGGACATTAAATTATTGGAACTATTGCAAGAAAACAGCCGTGTGACAATCAGCGATCTTTCTAAACAATTATCTCTCAGTCGTCCTAGTGTTTCGGAACGTTTGCTGCGTCTGCAGGAAAAAGGTATTATAGAAGAATTTACTGCGCGAATATCATTGCAGGCACTCGGACTGGACACATTACTATTCATCCAAGTAAGTGAATTGAAAAAGAGGCCCAACGAGTTTGAGGAACAAATTAAAGAAGAAAATTCGATTCTTGAATGTCACCGTGTGACCGGAACGACAAATTATATCTTGAAAGCCGCAACGTCTAGCATGGGCAAAATGAGTGAGCTAATCGACCGGCTGATCCCATTCGGTACGTTAACGACTTCTATTGTATTGTCGTCGCCTATTCCATATAAAATTATTCTGCCGGAAGAAGACGTCGTAAAAGAAAACTGTTTGCTGTAACGGGTACCTGATGAGAATGTGTTGAATCTCTACTATATAAGCATATGTTTACGTTCTATTTGTATGCGCTTTCAAATTAGTGGCTAGTATTATAGAATAGAAGAAAAAATATCGATTAATTCTTTAGAAGAGACTATGTAATTAACGTCTTTGTGAAAGCGTTGTGTTTGATAACAAAATAGAACGCAGACCAATCATTTCAACAGGGATCCGGCTGATTTTTTATTTTTAATTTAATTCACATATACACAAAAACATTCTTAACAGAACAGAACCATACTCCACCTATCCCAGATCTTCCATTCGATGCATGAATTGAGATCTGGGTTTTCTATTTACTTGTTCAATAATGCAACGATCCCTGAGTAGCTTCCAGCAAATTCGGGTATACACTATTTCATCACTTGTAGGAATGTAAAAGGGAGAGTGTACTACATGAAACCATTAATTGGTGTAACGTCAGATATAGATCAGAACGGGGATACACTAGTTCAGACTAGATATGTACGAGCAGTTCGGCAAGCAGGTGGCGTACCCGTCATGTTGCCGGTAGGACTGGAAGCGATTGAAGAAGTTTGCAATCGGTTAGATGGTGTATTGCTAATCGGTGGGGAAGATGTGGATCCATTTTTGTATGGTGAAGAGCCGCATCGACAGCTTGGGAAAGTGTTGCCAGAGCGAGATGAGTCGGAGCTTGCGTTAATTAAAACAATGGCGGATCAGGATAAGCCGGTGTTTGGGATTTGTCGAGGGTATCAGTTGATCAATGTGGCGTTTGGTGGAACGATTTATCAGGACATATATGCGCAGCTATCAGAGGATTTGTTGCAGCATCATCAACTGACCGATTTAGAATTTGCTTTTCATTCAATTGATATTGTTGGAGATAGTAAGTTGGTGGAGTGGGCAGGCACTTCGGAAGTCCGCGTGAATTCGCTGCATCACCAAGCCGTGAGGGAAGTACGTGCACCACTTGTTGTGACCGCGTTTGCGAAGGATGGTGTCATTGAAGCTTTTGAGAGTACTGCGCATCGTTTTGTGGTAGGCGTTCAGTGGCATCCTGAAGCGATGGTGAAGAGGGAAGATCCTTTGTCGTTGAAGTTATTTGAGCAGTTTATTGAGGCGGCAAGCGAGAAAAGGTAAGGGATTTTCTGCAGAAGTCTTTAGGTCATTTCATTGCTAGCTTAATAGGTATATGAGAAACCCCCTCCAACGAAATGTATTGGAGGGGGTGTTGGTTTTAGATTAGTTGTTCTTTACTGTCGTACGGCCAACGCTGAATTCTGCCCATGAATGAATTTCATATGTCGGCTGAATTCCCGTATGGTTTTCGCGACGATTTGGATTGAACCAGCACGTGTCGATACCAGCGTTGATTCCGCCTTGAATGTCGGAAGTTAGAGAATCGCCAATCATTAGTACACGAGAAGGATCGGTAATGCCTAGTTTCTGAAAAGTATAGTCGAAAATTTCAGGTTGTGGCTTCTTGAATCCTGTTTCTTCAGAAGCAATGATGGCTTCGAACGTATTGCGTAAAGTTGAGCCGGCTATGCGCGCGTGTTGAGCGAGTGTGAAGCCGTTCGTTAAGATTGCCAATCGGTATTCAGATAGCTTTGAAATCATTTCTTCAACGCCGTCGATCAAATGAGATTCATAGCCTAGGTTTTCGATGTATAGCTCTCCGAAATGTGCAGCGTCAAGTTGTAGTTCATGATGTGCGAATAACCGACGGAAGCGTTCTACTTTTAACTCTTCAATTGTGATGCGTCCTTGTTCGAGATCATCCCAGATGACGGAGCTGATCGCACGGTACGTATCGCGGTAAGCTTCTAGGCCGTTTGGTAGTCCGAACGTGTTGAATGTATTGCCGAGTGCATGTTTTTCTGTTTCAGCAAAATCGAATAATGTATCGTCTAGATCGAATAATAATACGTCGTATGGCATAAAGAAACCTCCTTTTTTTACAATAAGTACTAGTATAACATGATGTGAACGATAGGTGGAAGGACTGCCGATTATGAATGGAAAATGAAGATCCAAGGATATGAGAGGTTCGAAAGAGTGTAATGCGTAGGTAGGATAATAATGGTATACTCGTCCATAGAATCTATATAAACTATTACGTTTGGAAAGGAGCCAAAATGAGCACAAACAACAAAACAGTCGTCCGCTCTCTGGACATACTAAACTTATTCGTCGATCATCCAGCCCTAACATTCCAAGAAATTATCGACCTATCCGGTATCCCAAAATCCTCCGTCTACCGCATGCTGTCTTCACTCGAAGAAATGAAGTTCCTCGAAAAGGGCGCGGATTCACGGTATCGTCTAGGTCTGTTGTTTTTGAAATACGGCAGTCTCGTTTCGAAACGGTTAGATATTCGCAAGATTGCCTATCCGATTATGGAAGAGCTTCACCAAGATGTGAAGGAAGCGATTAATTTGATTGTCCGGCAAGGGGATCAGGCGATTTATGTGGAGAAGATCGATACGTTCCAGAAGGTTCGTTTGTATACGGCGATTGGTAGAAGTAGTCCGTTGTATGCGGGGGCTTGTTCGCGGATCATTTTGTCCCATCAATCGGATAGCTATATTGCCGAGTATTTGGATAAGACGGAATTACAGCGGTTTGGTAACGGTACGTTTACGGATCGGAAGTTGCTGCTCGCTTCTATTGAGGAGACGCGACGGAATGGCTATACGCTTAGTAATTCGGAGCTTGAGAATTTCACTTCAGCTGTTGCGGCACCGATCTTTGATTTTAGTGGTGATGTGATTGCAGGGATTAGTATCGCGGGTATTGAAGCCAATTATCAAGAAGAGAATTTGAAAACACTCGTTCCAAAAGTGAAAGAAGCTGCCTTGGAGATTTCCAGGCAGCTCGGATATACAGAATGAATGAAACCTTGTATTTCAGTAGAGTGATACTGAAACGCAAGGTTTTTTATTGTGCTTCAATACTGAAGTGTATGTTGGATGCCAATTTTGATTTGATTAATCAGCTCTTCTTTTGCGATGAGTTCACGTTCTGCTTCTGCATGTGTGATGAGCTTGAAATAGAGTTTCGCGTTAGGTTTCACTTGCGACAGGCTGCCTAAGTCGGCGGTGATAACTTGTCCGATTTTCGGATAGCCGCCAGCCGTTTGTCTGTCCGCCATTAAAATAATCGGCTTGCCGTTAGGGGGGATTTGAATCGTTCCGAACGTCACGCCTTCCGATAGTAGTTCCAGTTTTTCTGTTAATGAAAGTGCCTGTCCTTCGAGTCGTAAGCCCATCCGGTTAGATTGCGGCGTGACGACATACGGCTCGCGTACAAGTAGTTGTTTACTCGCATCATCAAAGTGCTTATACTCAGTGCCTTCAATAATTCGTATAGTTTGTGTGGATTCTAGACTGATTAACGGATGATGCGGTACAGCCCAGTCTGGCGTGCCTTCTTGTTCAATCAACGTAAAGACTTTCTTGTTTGATTCCGTTAATTGACCGAATGAAAGCTGGTCGTTTTGCTTCAAGGCTCTACCTTTGAATCCGCCAATACCCGCGACCATATACGTACTTTTACTCTCCATCACAACAGGAATGTCAAGCCCACCGGCAATTGCCAAATACGCTCGGCAACCTTCAATTGCAAAGCCGAATTTTAGAATCGAGCCTTTTTTGACAATGAGAGGCCGCCAATTCGCCACCGGTATCCCGTCAATCGTCGTTTGAAGATCGCCGCCCGTAATCGCGATTAATGTATCTTCTTCAAACTGCAGCTTCGTTCCAAATAACGTGATTTCTAGAACGCCTTCACGCTCATCGTTGCCTACAAGTAAGTTCGCAATTCGCATGGAATAGCTATCCATGGCACCGCTTACAAGAACACCGAACTTTTGTGAACCGGTCCGACCAATATCTTGAATAGTAGTCAAGAGTCCAGCATTCAATACGTTTACTGACATGTCGTCACCTTCTTTTGCTCATCATACTCTTCTTGTGTCATCGGACAAAACTTAATTTTATCTCCCGACTGCAATAAAGACGGGGGAGACATATCCGGAACGAATAGATCCGTTGGTGTGCGTCCGATAATTTGCCATCCGCCTGGTGTTTCGAGTGGATAGACACCGGTTTGCTTGCCAGCGATCCCGACAGAGCCAGGAGGAATCGATGTCCGTGGCGTTAATTTTCTCGGTGTCGCAATTCGTTCATCGAGGCCGCCGAGAAACGGAAATCCTGGTGCGAAGCCAATCATGTAGACGAGGTATTCAGGTGTCGTATGAATTTTAATTACTTCTTCGATAGACATGCCATGGGTCTCCGCCACAATCTGCAGATCAGGGCCGAATTCTCCACCATAGAGAACAGGAATTTCTACTAACCTTCCTTCGGTAACAGGAAGTTCGGATATTTGCACAGCTAGCGTATTGATATAATGGGTCACTTTTTCAATAGGTGTGCCGTCAATCTGAAATCCATTGTTTGATTGATAGACGAGAAACGGAGAGTAGTATACTGCCAAGCTATTATAGGCAGGAACCGACTCGATGAATCCGTCAAATGGGTATTCATCCAAAAGGAAAGACAGGTTTTTCACTTGCTGGTGAATGGAAGGATGGATGCCTTCCCCTAGTTTTATAATGATGGCGGAATCGCCAAGTACTTTTATATCGAGAGATTTCTGATCACTCATCGTAACATCTCCTTCAAATTCCGAAATTCGAAACCGTTATTCTGAAAAACGAATCGTAGTTCTATTATAGATTTCTAAAAATAAAATACAAGCTTATTATTCAGTTAGTAAAAATACTCACCATATTTCGACAATGGTCTATTCAATAAAAGAATTTTATGATAGACTAAGTTTCAAGTTCAAAACCTTGGTTTCGAATTTCGAAACTAAGCGATATGCAAACGCTTACTTCACGTCGGTAAATTAGATGAATCATCCAGATTTTTATGGGTTTGATTCATTTTAAAAAATAAAGGGGGTCATACACATGGTAAAAGTAGATTTGAATAGT
Organism: Sporosarcina sp. P19; assembly: GCF_002743165.1. Lineage (NCBI taxonomy): Bacteria > Bacillati > Bacillota > Bacilli > Caryophanales > Caryophanaceae > Sporosarcina > Sporosarcina sp. P19. Next base: position 52,066 of record NZ_PDYR01000014.1, read on the forward strand.
GATTTAGGAGAAAGCTTTGGTCGGTATACATTAGGGGAACAAAAAGAGATATTGAAATATGTAACCTCTGCTAATATAGCGTGCGGATTTCACGCAGGAGATCCTTCCGTGATGCGCGAGACGGTACAACTTGCGATCGATAACGGAGTACGAATCGGCGCACATCCGGGGTTGCCTGATTTAGTTGGATTCGGGCGTAGAGATATGAACATTACTCCCGAAGAAGCGTACGACATGGTCGTCTATCAAATCGGCGCACTGCAAGCCTTCCTCGCTGTACATCAAGAACCGATGCAGCATGTGAAGCCGCATGGCGCACTGTATCAGATGGCGTCAAGAGATCAAGGAATTGCAGAAGCGATCGCCAAAGCTGTCTATGATGTATCCCCGTCACTTGTATTGTTCGCCCTTGCGGATAGTGAATTATCGAAAGCGGGGGAAGCGATTGGACTCGTGACGGCGCATGAAGTATTTGCCGATCGTACGTATCAATCAAACGGCATGCTCACTTCTCGTTCGCAAGATGATGCGATGATTACCGATCAAGATCAGTCTGCAGCGCAAGTCATTATGATGGTCAAAGAAGGAAAAGTACATTCTCAACAAGGGACGGATGTCGCTCTACGCGCAGACACAATCTGTATACATGGAGATGGAGAGCATGCAGTCGAGTTCGCAAAATACATTACAGACCGGCTGAACGGTGAAGAGATTACTGTGACGGCTATTGCTGATCGGGAGGGCTCTGTATGAAAAATGAGAAGTTAGGATTGACTCATGAGCAGGAACAGAAAAAAGTAACTCGTGGCGTCTTACTTGGCGCCGCCTTCCTAATGGCTACTTCGTCTGTTGGACCAGGTTTCTTAACACAGACAACCGTATTTACTGAGCAACTCGCAGCAAGTTTTGGTTTCGTTATTTTAATTTCATTAATTCTAGATGTCTTTGCTCAAATGAATATTTGGCGAGTTATCGCGGTGTCCGGCTTACGTGGACAGGAAATTGCCAATAAAGTGTTGCCGGGTCTAGGTTTCGTTCTGGCCTTCCTCATTGTTGCGGGAGGTCTTGCGTTCAATATAGGAAACGTCGCAGGTGCAGGTTTAGGGCTTAACGCGATGGTTGGAATCGATCCAATCATGGGTGCGGTCATCAGTGCGGTCTTTGCGATTTTGATATTCATGGTAAAAGAAGCAGGCAAGGTGATGGACAAGGTCGTTGCCGTTGCGGGTGTGATCATGATTATTTTGGTCGTATTCGTTGCTTTCAAAACGTCTCCGCCAGTTGGAGAGGCAATCGTCAGAACGTTTAATCCTTCTGAAATCAGCTTCTTCGCGATCGTTACGTTAGTCGGAGGTACAGTCGGTGGGTACATTACGTTCGCTGGTGGACACCGTTTGTTAGATGCGGGCATTAAAGGAATTGATTCCGTTCCATTAGTTACGAGAAGTTCCGTTACAGGTATTGTCGTTACGGGCATCATCCGAGTGGCATTATTCTTAGCAGTACTCGGCATCGTTTCACAAGGGTTGCAGATTGATCCAGACAATCCACCAGCATCTGTGTTCCAGCTAGGTGCAGGAGAACTTGGGTTGAGATTATTCGGTGTCATCATGTGGGTAGCAGCGATCACGTCTGTTGTCGGTGCAGCGTATACATCGGTTTCATTCATCCGATCATTCCACCCATTCATCGAAAAATATCACAACTGGATTATTATTTTATTCATCATCGTCTCGACGTCAACGTTCGCATTCGTTGGAAAGCCAGTCACGATTCTTTTATTAGTAGGGGCATTGAATGCGTTGATTCTGCCACTAGCACTAGGTACGTTGCTCGTTGCGGCGTATAAGAAGAATATTGTCGGTGAATACAAGCATCCACTATGGCTTACGATTGGCGGCGTGGTCGTTGTCGTCGTAATGGGCGTGTTGAGTGTCATGACGTTGATTGAACAGATTCCATTACTCTTTGATTGATGGGTAGGAGGTTGTATTGATGGAAGCGTATCGTTCCATGAAAGCGCAAGAAGTTCGGAAGTTGATCCGAGAGCAAGTCATTACAGGACAGACGTCTGGGATGGCTACAGGCTTTACGCAAGCGAATTTGGTTATCTTAAAACAAGAGCACGCCCTTGATTTCCTGCTGTTTTGCCAGCGTAATCCGAAGTCTTGTCCGTTACTAGATGTTACAGAGCCGGGTTCGTATCGTCCGGCTAAGCTTGCTGAAGGTGCAGACATTCGCAGTGAACTACCGAGTTACCGTATTTATAGAGATGGTGTGCTGGCCGAAGAAGTGAACGATATCACAGACTACTGGGAAGACGATATGGTGGGCTTTTTAATCGGCTGCAGTTTCACGTTTGAAGCACCGTTACTGGCGGGCGGAATTCCTATTCGGCATATCGAAGAAAATCGCAATGTTCCGATGTATAAGACGAATATTGCATGCACAAAGTCCGGTATTTTCGAAGGGCCGACCGTCGTCAGCATGCGACCGATGAAGGCGCAAGACGCGATTCGAGCAATTCAAATTACAACGCGTTTCCCTGACGTTCATGGGGCACCGATTCATCTCGGAGATCCTAGTTTGATTGGAATTGACGATATTTCCGCACCGGACTTTGGAGATGCCGTTACGATTAATGAAGGCGAGATCCCCGTGTTCTGGGCGTGTGGTGTGACGCCGCAAGCGGTAGCGATGCAAAGTAAGCCGTCCATTATGATCACGCATTCTCCGGGTTGTATGTTTATTAGTGATAGGAAAGATTCGGAGCTTAGTGTTTTGTAAGAAAAAAGTTCTCAACGTGACGAGTCGTCGGTTGAGAACTTTTTTGGTTTTTATTGGCTAGTATTCATTCACGAAATATTTATTTAGACCTTATTGCACGGTATATCCACCGTCGAGCACAACGGCTTGGCCGGTAATCCCTTTCGCGCTATCACTTGAAAGATATAGCGCAAGATCCGCGACTTCTTTTACGTCCAACAAACGTTTCTGTGGCACTAGGGGATAAATAATTTCCTCTAGTACAGATTCGAGCGGCACACCACGAACTTCCGCTAAGTCTTCAAATTGATTGCGGACGAGGGGGGTGTCCACGTAGCCAGGGCAAATCGCATTAACCGTAATCCCGTCAGCTGCCGTTTCGAGTGCCGCTACTTTCGTCAATCCAATGACGCCGTGTTTGGAAGAGTTGTAAGCAGCTTTACCTGCGAATCCGACCAATCCGTTGATCGATGCCATATTTAAAATTCGGCCGAATTGCTGTTTCTTCATATGAGGTAAGACAAGCTTAGTCGCAATGAATGGGGCAGTGAGCATGACTTTTACAAGCAGTTCAAATCTTGCAGTAGGGAAGTCTTCGAGCTTTGATACATGCTGCAAGCCTGCATTGTTAATCAAGATGTCGATTCTGCCGAAGTGGGAGATCGCTCCATCGATTGCTTGTTGAATATCTTCCTCTTTCGTCACATCACATTTCAAGCCGATTGCGCGGCCACCCAACGTGACAGCCGCATCTTTTACTTTTTCTTCATTCACATCCGTCAACACGACGATGGCGCCAGCTTCTGCGAATGCTTTTGATATTTCGAATCCGATTCCTTGAGCAGCGCCAGTGATGAGTAGTACTCGATCTTTTACCATGATGACTTCCTCCTTGATCTATTAAATACCGAATCCTAGTGAGAATAAAACGATTGCGATGATGACACCGATGACGGGTACAATGACTGTAACAGCCGCCATTGCGCCGTAAGCTGCACGATGCGTTTCTCCAGCGATGGACTGAATCGTCGTGACAACATAGCCGTTATGTGGCAATGAATCAAGGGCTCCGGATGAAATGGCAACGACGCGGTGAAGTGCTTCCGGATCGACCCCCATATCCATATAGTGTGGTGCGATTAGCGGCAGAGCAATAGCTTGCCCGCCAGAAGCGGATCCTGTCATACCAGCGATAACAGATACTGCGATCGCTGCCCCGATCAACGGAGATCCAGGGATATTGGTCATCACTGCGACTGCGTCTTGAAATGCCGGTACGGCTTTTGCTACGCCACCAAATCCAACTACAGCTGCTGTATTCCCAATTGCGACCATTGCACCGAGTGTACCCGCTGAAACAGCTGCACTGTAGCTTTGTGAATATTTTTTGCCAACGAAATACGTGGAGATGATCCCGCCTAGTAAAGCTATAATTAATGCAGATTGTGCTAGTTTATCATGGAATACATACGAAATGATCAATACGATTGCCAACGGAATCATAGAAAGGAAAGGGTTCGGCAATGCACGAGTCGTATCGAATGTAGGGTCTGATGATCTATCAATGAAACGTTCGCCTTTCTTGACCGCTTTTGTGATGATTCGCTTGAGCCACCAGTAGCCGAAGAAGGCCATGAACAATGCGACAAGGAGACTCACTTCCCAGCCTGCATAAGCATTGGTTCCAAGGAATTCGATTGGAATCCAGTTTTGAATTTCAGGTGATCCCGCAGACGTCATCGTGAACGTGACGGAGCCCAGTCCTAATGTCGCAGGTATGAAACGTCTTGGTAAATCCGCTTGCTTAAATAATGAAATAGCCATTGGATATACAGAGAAGGCTACGACGAACAAGCTCACGCCACCATACGTCAGGATTGCACAGGCCATCACAATCGCGAGTACAGCGAACTTCATACCGAGCTTTTCTACGAACCATTTTGCAACAGCGTCTGCTGCTCCGCTATCTTCCATTACTTTACCAAATATTGCCCCAAGCAGGAACATTAAATACCACGACATGATAAAACTTGTGAATCCTGTCATATAACTAGTGACGAAGTTCTCTTCACCTTCGCCAGCAAGTTGAGGAAATAATGTCATACCGCTCATTAATGCTACAAATAAAGCAGAAACCGGTCCAGCGATTAAAATGTTCACACCTCTCATCGTTAAAACAATAAGCAAGGCCAAACCACCGATAAGTCCAATCATCCCTAATATGCCCATTCGTCTACCTCCATTTTGTTTAATAGTTTGTCTAAAATGTTACAAGTGAAGCGCTTTCATGTATTAAAACAGATTATAAAAAAACATGCAAACCGCTAAATAGCAAGGTTTGCATGTTTTTTATTGAAATGAATTCCGGATATTCGGAATTATAGCTTGAAAATAATAGAGTGGTAGTCCGGATTATCGGAATAAATTCCGGTTTGTTGGAAAATAGTTCAAATATCATATTTTTTTAATTTTTCGTAAAGCGTACTTTTACTCAAACCTAGTATGAGTGCGGCCTCTTTTTTATTCGGAAATTGTGCTAACGTATCGAGAAGAATCGTTCGTTCCACTTCTTCTATGGATTCGGCAAGTGTCCTTGAGCTAGGGGAATACTTAATCTTGCGCTGTTTAACTTGTGGCGGCAAGGCATCCGGTGTAATCGTATCACCGCTTGTTAAATAAACAGCCGCCTGAATAACGTTTTGAAGTTCACGTATATTGCCTGGCCATCGGTAATTGTTCAAGTAGTCCAATGTCTCATTCGAAAACTCTAAGCTTCTTTTTCCTGTCTGGCTAATTGTCTTATGAAATATAAAACTGATGATCTCAGAGAAATCTTCCATACGTTCACGCAGTGGCGGCACATTTAGAGTAATCGCTTGTATACGGTAGTAGAGATCCGTTCGAAATTGATTCATTTCGATAAGTTCAGTTAATGGCTGGCTAGAAGAAGCGATAATCCGAACATTCACAGGATCTGCATGATGGGAATTCAAGGATTCTACAACACCGTCATTTAATAATCGAAGAAGCTTCACTTGAACAGGTAAGGGAAGGCTACCGATATCATCTATGAACAAGGTACCTCCGTCAGCTAGTTGAATTCTGCTTTTTCTATCACTAGTACCGCCTTGTCCGAACAGTTCGGATTCCAATAAATCGGGTGGAATGGCAGCACAATTCACTGTAATTAACGGCTCATCTGAACGATTCGATAATTGGTGGATACTGTGAGCGAACAATGTTTTTCCTGTTCCGCTTTCCCCTTGGATCAGCACAGGCAAGTCACTCGGTGCGATCATATGTATAGTCTCTTTTATTGAAAGAATACTTGCTGAAGATCCTTTTATATCCGTCATTTGATAAGAGTTTGGCTCATGTGCGATTTCCCCCATATTAATTTTCTCTAAAGTCTGTTTTACATGAGAACTAAGGTGATGCCAGTCGTGTAGATCCCGGAACACTACGCTACCGAATGCGCCGACCACTACACCATCCACCCTGATAGGTATTCGATTCGCCAGCATATACGTTCCTTTAATATAATGAGGAGAGGCGATATGTTCTTCACCAGATTTCACCACCTCGTGCATACGGGTGTTTTCGATCACTTCATTTACAGGACGGCCTATGGTATCTCGCTGTTCAATATGAAGGAATTTACAATAGTCTTGATTCATGTAAAGAATCCTCGCATCTTGGTCCACTACAACGAACCATTGAAATGCATTTTCTAATATCTGATTCAGTACATATTCAGGGAGATTAGTAATTAAGCGATTCAAATCCATACACCGTCCTGTCAGTTTTTATTCTAAAATAATATGCAATGCTTCTACAAAACTGGTTATCTACATACAGAATATGTCAAACTATACGGTAGTTCAACAATAAAATCAGAATAATGGAAAAGAAGGTAGACGAAATCATTATAGTACTATATACTAATCCTTAAGACAGGTATTTTGTATGAGGTACATCATGTAAACGCTTACTATATTTAAAAATGAATGAGTGCAGGTCGATAACTAAAGCTCTATTTATTGGCCTGTTTTTTGTGCGTTAACGTAAGTATCTGAAAGGAGGTGAGATCGTAATGCGTCACCTAGTGGATAGAGAAAATCCCCGAGTGCTTCATGTCATGGGAGACAGACTCGAGGATTTAATAGCTGGTGTATACCAACATATCGTAAGTATACCCCTTTATTCTACTAATCGAAAGAAGTTTCTATAAAAGAGGAGGAAAATGGGGCATGGACGAAGAAACAAAGTCAGTGATTTCACCGGGTACGAGTCTGGTATATCCGTATTATGATGATGAGGGAAAGTTATGTGCGGTGTTATTGAAAGACGGTGATTTTATACGGGTGGATAAAAGTCCAACTGAGATAGTGGATTTGAGTATGCAGTTTTATGGGACAAGTTTGCGTGGCGGGATCGACGGAGGTAAGGCGTTGATGGGCAAAATCCATATGACGCCCGTGATGGTCAATGAGCGATTGGATATGTACTTTTTTCCAAGTAATTCGCCTTCTAGTAATGAATGCGTGTGGTTTTCATTGTCACACATCCTAACGTTCTTGCCATTCGATAAAAAACATACAAAAGTGATATTCCGTGATGGGAATGTCTTCACTGTGAACTGCAGTTATTCAGTATTTCAGACAAGATACCAGCGGGCGTGCATGTTGAAGAATGGATTGTCGGCCAGGTTCACACAGATGGCGCTCGGTGTAAGGAAAGGATATAAAACGTTTTTGATCCGAAAGAATCATAAGCGCGGGAATTATGAAATATCAGATGAGTAAATAGAATTATACATAGCGTTCCTCTTTGGAGGAGCGCTTTTTCTGTCGAATGGTTTTGTGAAATATTCACTGTTTTGGTTGGCGGGGTGGTATAATCAGTGTAATTATGAATCGTTTGGTTGGGAATTGTGTTCGTCAGCGGTCAGGAGGGAAGAGTATGTTGTTTGATTTCTTTAAGCCGAAGTGTGAATATTGTAAGAAGCGGACGTCTGTTTATCAGGGATATTATTTGCCGAATGATAAGAAGATTAAGGTCTGTTCGTCTTGCGCGCGTTTTGCGCAGCGTCGTGGGTTTCGGAAGTGGAAGGGGTGAGTAGTGAGGCCACGCCTACTACTTACGTTCAATTGGAATCGTTTTCGAACATTAATTTTTTAAATAAGACTAGAGACAAAGACAAGTTCAATAGAGCAAACGAAAGCAAGAGCTGCCCATTAGGGCGGCTCTTGCTTTTTTAGATCTCTACGTTTCGTTTTGCTGTCAGTTGATCTTTTAGTTTCTTCAGTAGTTTTTCTCGACGTTTTTTGATTCCTGAAATGGATATGCCGAAGTGGGTAGCGCATTCAGCTTGGGTTTTGTTTTCTACGTATAGTTTGATTAGTAATTCGCGTTCATTTGTTGGGAGAGCGGTGAGGATTTCGTGTAGTTCGCTGTTTGAGTCTTCGGCGAAGTCGTTCAGTGCTAGGTTTTCCAAGGTTTCGGTTTCGACGGATGTATTGACTTCGCTGAAGCGACTTTCTTTTTTTAGGTCATCAAGCATGGCACCGTAGATGGAGCGGTAGGCAAAGGGAGTGAAGTGTCCTTTTGTTTCGTCAAATCGCGTCCATGCTTGGTAAAGTGCGAAGCGTCCCGTTTGGCGGAAGTTGTCAAAATCACGGTAGATGTGTAATTTTCTCATGACGGCTGAGATCATCGGTTCGTATTGTTCCATTACATCTTCAAAGTTTTCATTCTTACTAATTTCCATAAAAGCGACCTCTTCAGGTCGTGCACGACACTTTGTATTCCCTGGGTATGTATATAATAGAAAGTTTTGAAAGAGATATCGAATCGTTCTGTTGTCGTATTATTTGAGAAAAGTGGGTGCTTTTGATAGGGGAAAGGATGTGGTTTGATTAGTGAAAGTTGGGGGGATTTGATTGTTTTTTTTTGGCTGGGAAAGGGTGGGTTTGGGGATTGGGGTGGTGGGTATTGAGCGGATGTTATGTTGGATAGAGCGGTTGTGGGGTGTGTATGAGCGGATGCCGTGTTGGATAGAGCGGTTGCGTGTTGAGTATGAGCGGATATCATGTTTGATGGAGCGGTTGTGCGTTGAGTATGAGCGGGTGCCGCGTTTGATAGAGCGGTTACGCGTTGGGAATGAGCGGATATCGTGTTGGATAGAGCGGTTGGGCGTTGAGTATGAGCGGGTGTGATGTCGTGTTAGATAGAGCGGCCACCCAACAACTATGAGCGAATCCCATGCGTAATAGAGCGCACGCACCAAAACTATGAGCGCACAAACAAAAAAGAAGACCCCCGTCACAAACATGACGGGGATCATCTCTAAAAAAATCACATTTTAAATTGTGCAATGACCTCTGATAGCTTCTCGCTCAGTTCAGTCAATGTTTCAGCTGCATCTGTAACCGATTGGATCGCGCGGAGTTGTTCTTCTGATGACGCGCTCACTTCTTCGCATGCCGCTGCGGTTTCTTGGGATGTGGCGGACATGGTTTGAACGGTTAAGGACACGTCGTCTTTATGCGTGACGATTAACTGGATTTCATTTGATACGGTATGGATCGAATCTTGCATCGTGTCCATCAGTGAAGAGAGTTCTTCAAACGTATTTTCCGTATCTCCGACGACTACGCCTTGGTCGCGGAATGTGTTGATCGTTTGTTGCATTTGTTCAGAGACGATGGATGATTCTTTTTGTAATTCTTCTATAGTTACTTTGACATCGTCTGTTGCACGGGCGGATTGCTCGGCAAGAGTGCGGACTTCTTCTGCTACGACTGCAAAGCCTTTGCCGTGTTCGCCTGCTCTAGCCGCTTCAATGCTTGCGTTTAGTGCCAAGAGATTGGTTTGTTTGGAAATATTCATGATCGTTTCCATGACACTACCGATTGCTTGTACTCTTCCACCGAGTGAATCAATGTCGTTGGACATCTCTTCTAGCGTTTTTCCGGTAGTTGCAAACGAAGTCTTCAGTGCATGCATTTGTTGCTGGCCATTGGTGTTTTGAATGCCGGTTTGTCTCGCAATATCCAGCATAACTTCTGCCTTTTCTTGAATTTCATTGATTTCCTGTCCGAGAAGGTCAGTACGTTCTGTAACGGTTTCTGCGTCTTCGGCAGATTTTGCGGCACCTTGTGCAATTTCTCCGACAGCCATTGCGACTTCATTGCTCGAAGCACTCGTTTCTTCTGATACGGCACTTAAGCTTTCGGAATTCGATCGGACGTGGTCTGCTGATGTATGGACGACTGTGATGATGTCGTTCATATTTTGCACCATATGATTGAAGTCACGACTCAGTTCACCGATTTCATCTGTACTTTGGTTTTCTGAACGTACTGTCAAATCTCCGCTAGACACTTTGGCCATCAAATCTTTGAGTGTATCGAGTGGCTTCAACATCCGACTGATTGTAATAGATAGACCGACGAATGTGAGAATCAACGTCAGGAGTGCAATGAGTAACATGGAGTTACGTAATAAACGGGCCATCGCACTCAAATCGCGTTCTTCATAGATTGCGCCAACTTTCCAATTATAGTTGGAAATCGTCGTATAGATATTGCGCTTGTCGTTACCTTGATCGTCGGTATATTGGATGACACCACTATCTGCATCGTACATTTTTTTAAAGAGTACTTCGTTAGTTACATCCTCTCCTGTTTTAGAAGGATGAACGATAGCCAGTCCTTGGTCATCGAGTAGCACAGGATAGCCGTTATATCCGATATCACGGCTCGCTATTTCGTCTGTCAAAGCACTCAGTTCAATATCAAGTCCAAGAGCACCGATAAACGTACCATCCTTCATAATCGCTTTGGAAGCCGTGATGACAAATTGATTGGTTGTATCATCCAAATACGGCTCCGTCCATTGCACATCGTCTGGATGTTCTTGTGCTAGTTTATACCAGTTTCTCGTCGTTGGATCGTAGTCGGTTAAATCCTCATCTGGTTTGATGACAGTATATTTGGATGTCAATGAATAATAGACCGCATCTGCACTTGGATACATAGACAAGAAAGCTTGTAAACGTTCCTCTATTTCTGTAACAGATACTTCTTTCCCGTTTTCTCCGGTAAATTCAGTGATTGCATCGGTTGTCGCCAACAATGCCAATCCTTTTTCATACTTGTCCATAAATTGATAAACTCCGAAACTCATTTCATTGATGATCGCATTACTTGAATCAATGGCATTGGCCATGGAGTGTTTGTTCGCTTGATCATTGGTCATCCAAGTCATTAATGCAATACCTAGAATGAATACAGTGATAGCGGTTAAGATAATCTTTGTTTTGATTGACCGTAACACGTGGTGTTCAGCTCCTTCATAGATGTGTGATGATATATTGTGCCTAACTTGATATCGGCTAAAATTCCTATATGTTCATTGTTTTATAAAGAAAAATAAAGAAACCTGTCGAAAATCGACAGGTTTCTTTTACTCATTTTATAGACAAGCTGCGCCTACAATGATGAGTAAGATAAATAGTACGACAATTAATGCAAATCCGTTACCATAAGAACCGCCTGAGCCGTACGATCCACCAGACTCACAGCCGTGTCCTCCATGTCCTCCGTGGCCGCCGCCACCGTGTCCATATCCACCGAATCCAAACATGTCTCCACCTCCATTTTTTAAGTAATTAGCAACCGTGACCCATAAATCCTGCACCGACAATGATCAATAAGATAAACAGAACAACGATCATTGAAAAGCCGAAGCCACCATCATAACCGCCACCGTGTCCATATCCTTTAACTGATTCTCCCATATTGATTTCACCTCCAAATGTGGAACTACCCTTATTCTATGCAAAGATTCTCAGAGTGCCTTGGCTTTTATAAAAAAATCCGCCAATCCTTCGAAAAGGAGAGGCGGATCTTGTTAGATTTTGAATCGTTCTACAGCATAACTCAAGTCTTCACTCAACTGCGTCAAGGCTTCAGCCGCTTCGGCAACCGAGCCGATTGCGTGGAGCTGTTCATCAGAAGAAGCATTCACTTCTTCGCAAGCAGCTGCTGATGCTTCTGTCGTCGACAATAAAATTTGAATTTGCTCGGACACATCATTTTTATGAACGTCCATTTCTTGCAGAGCGGTAGTGACTTGATTGATCCGGGATTGCATATCGCCAATGAAACTAGAAATACTTTCGAAAATGCCTTCTGTGTCTTGTACGACGGTGCTTTGGCGTTCAAATGTATTCCGCGTATTGTCCATCTGCTCGATGACATGCTGCGTACCGTTTTGCAATTCCTGGATTGTCGAACGTACTTGTTCCGCTGATCTCGCAGACTGTTCCGCTAATTGACGGACTTCATTTGCTACTACAGCGAAGCCTTTCCCGTGTTCACCGGCCCTTGCTGCTTCAATACTAGCGTTTAACGCGAGTAGATTGGTCTGGGAAGAGATCGTTGTGATGGCGTCAATAACGGAACTGATCGCTTTGACTTTATCTTCCAATGATCCGATCATGCCGCCCATTTGTTGCAAATCTTGATTCCAGTTATTGAACGAAGAGCTTAATATACTCATCTGTGCGCGGCCCTCTGCGTTATAGGTTACAGCTTCTGTTGCCAAGCTTGCCATTTCACTCGCGGTATCATTGGCTTCTTGAATTTGCTGATTTAATAACTCCGCACGAGTAGTCACCGTTTCCGCATTTTCCGCAGACTGTACAGCCCCTCTAGTGATTTCCGCTAAAGCACCTGCAATTTCTTCGCTGGTCGCATTCGTTTCTTCGGATACCGCACTCAAGTTTTGTGAGCTAGCAAGTACATTGGAAGCGGAATGCGTGACGGTCGTAATTAAACCGTTCATTTGGTTGAGCATCTGATCAAAACCTGTAGCGAGATCGCCAATTTCATCAGAAGAATGGATGTTAGCCCTAACCGTCAAGTCGCCGTCTGCAACTTGTTGCACGGTCTCTTGTAAACGGAAAATTGGCTTCAGTACTCGACTGATGAAAATGAATAGAATGATTGCAAGTATTGCCAATGTCACAACAGCCGCTATAATCATGACGTTTCGTAAACCTGTTGCGAGGGATTGCATATTTTTCTGATCATAGATAACACCAAGTTTCCAGTCGAAATTCGGAATCGTCGTGAACATATCGACCTTTTTGACACCATCTTGCTCGAACGTATGATGACCAGCTGACTCTTTGTACATTTCAGCTACATAGTCACGATTCATAACATTCTCTCCAACGAGTGAAGGGTGGGCGATAGCTGTACCTTCAGAATCCAGAATGAATGCATAACCGCCATGTGGGATAGCAGTCGCTGAGATATCTTCAGACATGGTCGATAACTGAATATCAATTCCAGCTACACCCACTAGTTCGTTGCCGTTCATCACGGCTTTTGAAGCACTAATGACGAAATTACCTGTCGCTTCGTCAATATACGGTTTGGTCCAATGCACTTGTTCCGTTTCCACCACGGCGTTTTGATACCATTCACGTCCCGTTGGATCAAATTCTGTCAAATCTACGTAAGGACGAATTATCGTTTCTTTAGTCGCAAAACTAAGATATGTACTAGATACGTCAGGGTACGTTTCTAACGTATTATTGAGTGCTTTCGCAACTTCTGCTTCACCTTTTGTGGCGGTCGCATTCGTATAGTCAGACGAATCGGTCAGCAATTCTAACCCTTTACTGTATTGCTGCAAATCCGCTTCAATGGAAGCACTCATTTCAGCTAGCAGCGTACTGCTCGATTCTGTGAGGTTTTCCTCTGTCCGTTCCTTGACTAGCCAGCTACTAATACCCGTCATAATCAAAACTCCGCATGCAACTAGCACGACGACAAGAAAAATCATTTTCGTTTTAATGGAATGAAACATGGGTGTGTGCTCCTTTACTCTTATAGATTGTTCTTATCATACATTACTTTCGACTATTCGAATAGTCTGATTTTCATAACGATGAAAATATTTATACACACGAGAAGGAAATAGTAGGGATTTTCCTTTCGTCGTGATCAGCAAATATATAAATCAGCTATGAATCTATAGAAGAAAAACTAGTGCAATGCTCAACATTCGATTTATTAATCCGATACTATACGTAACGATTGTTCATTGAGGACGGGGGGAACCAGTATGATTAGCCGAATAGGCGATGGTCCCGCAACGCAACCAGTGCAAACATCTTACGAGAGTGGGTCCGTTGACAACAAAAGAGAAATTTCAAACATTCAACCCATTGGTCAACCAACTCAACAGACGACACCAGAACGAAAAGCGGAGTTGTCAAAGAGTGAAACGAAAGAATTAACGGATGGCATGAACAAATTCCTTGAAAGCGCGAATGTCCAGTTACGATTTAAATTTCATGAACAGCTGAATGAATATTACGTAACGATTGTGGACCCAGATACAGAAGAGGTAGTTCGTGAAATACCGCCAAAAAAATTGCTTGACATACATGCAGCCATGAAAGACTTCATTGGATTACTAATCGATCATAAAATTTAACAAAAAAGGTGTGAGGCACGATGAGAATCGGTGGATTAGCATCGGGAATCGATACAGAATCAATCATTAGAGACATGATGAAAGCGCATCGAATTCCTCTTGATAAAATTACACAAAAGAAACAATACACACAATGGCAACTGGACGACTACCGTTCCACGAACCGTGACTTAAGAAAATCAAGCGACAAGCTATTTGATACCGTCATGAAGCAGAGTACGTATATGAAGAAAAACGTTAGTGTATCTGATGAGAAGGCAGTTAGTATTACGGCTAAAGGTTCTACTTCTGACTTTTCGGGGACGATTGAAGTAAAACAATTGGCTACACAGGCTAATTTACAGAGTGGTGTGCTTAAAGGTGGCGGAACTGAGAAAATTAAAGAGGAAGATATTCAAAACAAGTCACTCAAAGCACTTGGACTGTTTACGGGTGATCAAGATCAATCCTTGATAATTAAAGTGCCAGGAGACGCACAAGCTATACCGCTCACAATTAAGCCTTCTGATAAACTCAGTGATGTTTTAAAGCAGATTAATGAAAAAACAGGTGCTAGCGCGTTTTATGATTCGGCAACAGGTAGAATAGCGATGAGTGCTAAGGAAAGCGGTAAAGGTTTAATCGAAGTTTCAGGTGAAACAAGCTTAGTAGAGAACCTAAAATTAAATGCTCCGAAGCCACCTGATCCGGATAATCCAGATGCTTTAGTTCCTCTTTTTGAACCTGAAGGACCTAGAGCATCGTATGGAGCAGATGCAAAATTCACCTTTAATGGTTTGGAAACAACACGACCTTCAAACACATTCACTATAAATGGATTTGAAGTTTCACTTAAACAAGCTACAACATCCCCAGTAACATTTAGTTCCTCTACAGATACTGATCAGGTTCTTGATTCAGTGGTAGAATTCGTCAATGATTATAATGAAATGATTGAAAAACTCAACAGTAAAATAAAAGAAAAACAATTTAAGTCTTTCCATCCACTATCCGCTGAACAAAAAGCCGATATGAAAGAAAAGGAAATTGAGCTGTGGGAAGAAAAAGCTATGAGCGGTACGTTAAAAGGTGATCCAGCACTTTCTTCTATGTTAAATAATTTACGTTCTATTATGTCTGCATCTGTAAACACTACTGATAAAGACGGTAAGAGTCTCGACAAAGAAGGAAAACAAATTACAATCAGTCTAAATGATTTAGGGATTGAAACAACAAGTAATTATTTAGATAACGGTAAATTGACGATAAATGAAGATAAATTACGTGCTAAAATTTCCGAAAATCCAAACGCAGTCTATGATTTAATTGGTGGAAAAGACAATGGGATTGCACAGAAGTACCGTACAGAATTACAAGACGCTCAAAAAAAGATTACCGTAAAAGCAGGTAGTTCTACAGCGGTCAATGATAGTTTTGCACTTGGTCGTTCTCTTAAAAACATGGACAAACAAATCGAGCGTTTTGAAACGAAACTTCAAATGATGGAAAGTCGTTACTGGAAACAGTTTAACGCAATGGAGCAGGCGATCCAGCGTGCAAATTCACAGTCTGCTCAGTTAATGAGTTCACTTGGCGGCGGCATGTAACGCAACTTAGCTAGAAAAAGGAGAATGACATAAATGGCTACTAACAACCCTTATGCAGCATATCAAACAAATGCGGTGACGACTTCGACACCTGGCGAGTTGACATTAATGCTTTATAACGGATGCCTCAAATTTATTCAGCAAGGAAAGATGGAGCTGGCTAAAGGTAATTTGGAGCAAAAGAATATTGCGATTCAAAAAGCACAAGCAATCGTGACTGAATTGATGCTGACGTTGGATACATCCTATGACGTATCCAAAAATATGCTCGTTCTGTACGAATTCGTAAATAGTCGCTTGATTGATGGCAATATCCAAAATGATCCAGCAATGTTTGAAGAAGCAGCAGGAATCATTACAGAATTTCGCGATACGTGGAAACAAGTCATCCAGATTAATCGTACGAAACAATACTCCAACGTGAGTGAGATATGATTCGACCTGCAATGACGATGTGGCGAGACCGTTCACTTCACTTGATTGCGCTTGTCCAGGTAGTAGATGAAGAAAAACGTGACGACGTGATCGAGCAAATCGACAAGATACTAAATGAACGTGACGTGTTGCAGTCACAAATAGTCCAGCCATTCACAGCGGAAGAAGATGAATTTGGTAAGGAATTGATTCGTTTGGAGAAAGATGTACAGACTAGTCTGGAACGCTTCACCAATACGATACGCACAAATATTTCACAATCCCAAGCCAAAAAAGAAAACATGAATAGCTATGTAAATCCATATGGTAAGATGTCTCAAGACGGTGCCTATTTTGATTCGAAGCACTGATGACCGGAAGAGAGGAATCTCTTTCGGTTTTTTTACATATAGGTATTCAGAAGAGGGGAATTATCCTATGCGTTATAATCGCCATGATTACTTTCGGTATTCATTCAATTCATACATACCGGCCACATTCCGAATTCAATTAAATAATGAAGAGAAAAGCCTGTCTAATGAAGGCCAATGTGAAATTTTAGATATTAGCACAGGCGGAGTAAAGTTTGTGACGCATCTAGATCTGCCTGTTCGTTCAGAAAATCTTGCATTGCAATTATTGTTTACAATCGTTAACCATCCCTTTGAAATCTTAGGGAATGTGGCTTGGAAAAATGAGACCGAATTTGGCTTTGAGTATGGATTCGAGTTTGGTGAAGATCAACAAGTGGATGCGCTGATTACGGAAGAATTAAAACATCATGCCCGAAAAGAGAAAGAAACAGAGTGAAATCAACAAATACCAGAAGTTTCTTTACAATTCCGCATATTTCATAAGTTTTAGAAAGGGATTTAAGGGTACTATGAAGAAGTAAGGTAGTGAGGGTTTAAACAAAGGAGGAGTTCATATGTTAGACTTCAATATTCGCGGTGAAAACGTCGAGGTTACTCCGGCGATCAGAGAGTACGTTGAAAAGAAAGTTGAGAAACTGGAGCGTTATTTCACTGAAGGTGTAAACGCTACAGCTAATGTTAACTTGAAAGTTTATAGTGATAAACAAACAAAAGTGGAAATTACGATTCCAATGAAGAATTTGACACTTCGCGCAGAGGAGCGTCACAACGATATGTATGCAGCGGTTGATTTAATCGTCGACAAGCTCGAGCGTCAAATTCGTAAATATAAAACACGTGTGAATCGTAAATCACGTGAGCGCGAAGGCGTAGCAGCTTTCTTCCAGTCAGTTGAAAGCAATAATACTCAAGAGCTCGAGGATGACGCGGAGTTCGACGTAGTGCGCACGAAGCAGTTCGATTTGAAGCCAATGGATCAAGAGGAAGCGATCCTTCAAATGAACATGCTAGGCCACAGTTTCTTCATCTTCACAGATGCAGATTCCGACGGCACGCACATCGTCTACAAGCGTAAAGATGGCAAATACGGCCTAATCGAAACAAATTAATAAGCACCCAAACAAGTCCAGCTTAGGCTGGGCTTGTTTTTTTCTTGAACAAAAGTGTTACCTACGGAGAGATAATTATTAAGTAGGAGGGGATTGAAGCTCCAGCTGGGGACGCTTTCCTGAGGGCGTGGCTTACTCAAGGAATTGTATAAAAGGACATGCTCCTAACGCTTCGCTTTTACTCGCAAAAGCCGTCCTTCGCTACGGCTCTCGCTGATCCATCGGGAGTCGCCCCCAGCTTCCGCTTCAATCCTAACTATATAGTGGAGGACGTATATCATTCACTTTCGATAGTATGTGAATGGGTAAAAACCTTGGACCTGGTTAAGTTTAAAGGTGGATCATGAACTATTATAGAAATGATTACTACCCCATATTCAATGGACTATAGAAAGTGTCACCCACTCAGATTGCAAGGGATTGGCGCGTAGGAGGGGCGACTCTGGGAGGATCAGCCCGATCAGGTAAGACCACTAAAGGAGCGCAGCGACTAGGGGGCTTACCGCGGGCCCATAAGACACGCGTCCCCTCTGAAGCGCCAATCCCTACCCCAACAGCACCTCCAGCCTATCCTACGCAAATTTAGGAAAAAAGATACAGCGCCTCATTTGCACCTAGCTTTTTACAATGCTAAAATGGACTATGACTCAAAAATACCTAGACAACGAACTTACAACTAGCAGGCGCGTCCTGCTAATTAAAGAAGCTATGAGGAAGTGACAATAAATGCTTGGCGTATTAAATAAAATGTTCGACCCAAACAAACGTGACCTAAAACGACTTGAGAAAATTGCCGATCAAGTAGAACTATTGGCTGACGACATGGAAAAGTTGTCTGACGAACAACTGACAGCCAAAACAGATGAATTCAAAGAACGCTACCAACAAGGCGAAACAATCGATGAACTGCAACCTGAAGCGTTTGCTGTCGTGCGTGAGGCCTCACGACGCGTGCTCGGACTCTACCCATTCCGCGTGCAAATTATGGGTGCTGCAGCGCTTAACGAAGGGAATATCGCAGAGATGAAGACCGGTGAGGGGAAGACATTGACTTCTACACTCGCCGTTTATTTAAATGCACTGACTTCCAAAGGCGTCCACGTAGTAACAGTCAACGAATACTTGGCTAGCCGTGACGCGGAAGAGATGGGGCAGTTGTATTCATTCCTCGGCCTGAACGTAGGCTTGAACTTGAACAGTCTCAGTAAAGAAGAGAAGCGCGAAGCGTATGAAGCAGACGTAACATACAGTACGAACAACGAACTCGGTTTCGACTATTTGCGTGACAACATGGTGTTGTATAATGAACATAAAGTACAGCGCCCGCTTCATTTCGCCGTAATTGACGAAGTCGACTCGATCTTAGTCGATGAAGCACGGACACCATTAATTATTTCCGGTCAGGCAGCGAAAGCGCAAGAATTATATCGCTTAGCTAACCGCTTTGTGATCACGCTGAAAAAAGAAGAAGATTATTCATTTGATGAGTCGACTAAAGGTGTTGTGTTGACCGAACAAGGTATCGAAGCGGCTGAGAAAGCGTTTAGTATCGACAACTTATTTGATCTACAACACGTAACGCTCAACCACGCAATCAATCAGTCATTGAAAGCGCATGTAAGTATGCATAATGACGTAGACTATGTGGTGGAAGAAGGCGAAGTGGTCATCGTTGACTCCTTCACGGGTCGTTTGATGAAAGGCCGTCGTTACAGTGATGGATTGCACCAAGCGATTGAAGCGAAGGAAGGACTTGAAGTTCAGAACGAGTCGATGACACTTGCAACGATTACGTTCCAGAACTATTTCCGTATGTATGAAAAGCTGTCCGGCATGACGGGTACAGCGAAAACTGAGGAAGAAGAGTTCCGCAATATCTATAATATGAACGTAATTGCGATTCCGACCAATCGACCGATTGCTCGTGATGACCGTCCAGACTTGATCTTTGCATCGATGGATGGAAAGTATAAAGCAGTAGCGGAAGATATTAGAGATCGACACAAAAAGGGCCAACCGGTGCTAGTTGGTACGGTTGCAATTGAGACATCAGAAATTATTTCAGCATTCTTGAAAAAATACGGTATTCCGCATAATGTCTTGAACGCGAAGAATCATGAGCGAGAAGCCGAAATCATTCAAGATGCTGGTAAAAAAGGTGCCGTAACGATCGCAACTAACATGGCCGGTCGTGGTACGGATATAAAACTGGGTGATCATATCCAGGACGTTGGCGGTTTAGCGGTCATCGGTACGGAGCGACATGAGTCACGACGTATTGATAATCAGCTCCGTGGACGTTCAGGACGTCAAGGAGACCCAGGTGTTACGCAGTTTTATCTTTCATTAGAAGATGAACTAATGCGACGTTTCGGTTCTGAGCAAATGAAGTCGATGATGACTAAACTCGGTATGGACGATGAAACGCCGATCCAATCAAAAATGGTGTCACGTTCAGTTGAGTCTGCTCAGAAACGGGTAGAGGGGAATAACTTTGATTCACGGAAACGCTTGTTGCAATATGATGATGTACTTCGTCAACAACGTGAAGTGATTTACAAAGAGCGTAATGAAGTACTTGGTTCAGAAAACATTCGCCCCCTTCTTGAAAATATGTTACATTCCGTGATTGAACGCGTAGTGGCGACCCACACTGCAGACAATACGGTGTATTCAAAAGGCTTGAAAGACTATCTGGAAGCAAACTTACTAGCTGAAGATACGGTAACGATCGAAGACTTAGAAAGTAAAACACCAGAAGAGTTGCAAACATTTATTCACGAATTGGTCATTGCGCGCTATAATGAGAAAGAGCAAGAAATGTCCGAAGAGCGTATGCGTGAATTTGAGAAGGTGGTCTTGTTGCGTGCGATTGATACCAAGTGGATGGATCATATCGATGCGATGGATCAGCTTCGTAACGGAATTCATTTACGTGCCTATGGACAGAGTGACCCACTTCGTGAATACCAAGCAGAAGGATTTGCAATGTTTGAAGATATGCTACTGGCCATTGAAAACGATGCGACAAAGTATGTCATGAAGGCAGAAATTCGCAATAATTTGGAGCGCGAAGAAGTAGCAAAAGGTCAAGCGAACAATCCGAAGGAAGACGGCGCGCCGGTTGCTAAAAAGCCGATCCGACGTACGGTCAATATCGGACGTAACGAACCTTGTCCGTGTGGTAGCGGCAAGAAGTACAAAAACTGCCACGGTAAAGCATAAAGAGAAACAACCACTCAGGAGGAAACAATTATGATAGAATTATCCGATGTTCGTAACGATCTCGACAAAACAGCTAAGAAATTAGCGGACTTTAGGGGGTCTCTTTGACTTAGAAAACAAAGAGGCTAGCATGCAAGAATTAGAAGAAATGATGATGGAGCCAGGGTTCTGGGATGACCAGGACGCAGCGCAGAAAGTTATTTCACAATCGAATGCATTGAAAGACATTGTAGGCGAATATAACGAATTGAACGAAATACAAGAGAATTTAGAGATGACGCTTGAACTTCTGCGAGAAGAAGCAGACGCAGAGTTACAAGAGGATCTTATTTCCGAATTAAAAGAGTTCAAAAAGAAGATGGAGCAATTTGATCTTCAAATGTTATTGAGCGATGAATTTGATAAAAATAGTGCAGTAGTTGAAATACACTCAGGCGCAGGCGGCACCGAGTCCCAAGACTGGGCGTCGATGTTGCTTCGCATGTACACTCGATGGGCTGAGCACCACGGCTTTAAAGTCGAAACTCTCGATTATCAAGCAGGTGACGAGGCGGGCGTGAAGTCTGTCACACTTGGCATCAAAGGGCATAATGCATATGGCTACTTGAAAGCAGAGAAAGGTGTGCACCGACTCGTTCGGATTTCACCATTTGATTCTTCAGGCAGACGCCATACATCATTCTCTTCTATTGAAGTCATGCCGGAATTTGATGGCGACATCGAATTGGATCTGAAGACGGAAGATATCAAAATTGATACGTATCGTTCAAGCGGTGCCGGCGGACAGCACGTTAACACGACGGACTCTGCTGTGCGTATGACTCACATTCCAACGGGTGCGATTGTTACGTGTCAGACGGAACGTTCGCAGATCAAGAACCGTGAGCGTGCGATGAATCTTTTGAAGGCGAAGATTTACCAGATTCGCGTGGAGGAAGAGGAAGCGCGCTTGGCGGATATCCGTGGCGAGCAGAAGGAAATCGGTTGGGGCAGTCAAATTCGTTCATATGTGTTCCATCCGTATTCGATGGTCAAGGATCATCGTACGAATGAGGAGACGGGTAACGTTAGTTCTGTGATGGATGGCGAGATCGACCAGTTTATCAATGCGTATTTGCGTTCGAGAATTTCTTAATTATACTTAAACAGCCGAGCAGGTCATTTTTTAATGACTTGGTTCGGCTGTTTTTTAATTAATTTGGGTAGGTTCATTGTGGATTTGGAGGTAGAGAGGCTGAATGGCTGTTGGGGTGAGGATTTACGCTACGGAGGGGACGCTTTCCTGAGGGCTCGCGGTGAGCCAACCAGGTCGCGAGCTCCCTCTTGGTTGTCTCACCTGTCGAGCCAACCAGGTCGCGAGCTCCCTCTTGGTTGTCTCACCTGTCGAGCTGATCCTCTGGGAGTCGCCCCTCCTACGCGTAAATCCCTACAATGTAAGTGGGTAGCAATTCGTGCGGTTCATTATTCGTTCGCTTGGCTGTTGGGGGGATTTGCGCTCTAGGCGGACGATTTCCCGAGGGCGTGGCTTGAGCCAAGCGAACAGCGAAGGGTTCGCTTTGCCGTATTTCTGCGTACTTTGAAGAAATTAAGGCACCTGTCCAGGGTCTCAAGGCACACGCTGATCCTCCGGGAGTCGCCGCCTGCCGCTCCAATCCCTACAATCCATCATAATCTGGCTTGGCTGTTCATTGTTAAAAGAAGTTACATGCGTATTGAGTTAAGGATTTAGGGAATATTATACTTTTAGCATTGTGTTGATACTTGTAAAAAAGTTCATGGAATGATTTTTTCTTGTTTAAAGTGAAAATGAATCAAGATAAATGAAAACTTGTTTTGTTTTTGTATATGTATGTGAGTTTTTGTCACATTTGCGTTTTAAATATTACAGAGAGGTTACAATATTACAGATTGTGACAAAGAACGATCTACATTGAACTAATTTTTCTGTAGAATTTTGTGGAAAGAGACTCCAGCTGCCGTGGAAATCTCCTCGTGGATGCTGAATGTATTCTCTATTTTCACCATTTAACAAGATATTATGTTTAAGAATCTGATGTTTGGTCAATACTATATATGTATTAACTACCAAAAGGGCTTTTTATGGCGTGAAATAGAAGGGGAACACAATTGTCCTGGATAGTTTGTAACTTTGTCATCTATTTTCACCATAATTCGGTTGTTATTTGGTATACTACTTGTTGTGTTAGAAAAATTTAAGTAAAAGGGAGGATATTACATGAAGAACAAACTATTAGCTACACTCTTCGGAGCAGCACTAGTTCTCGGCGCTTGTGGTGGAGGCGACGATAACGCTTCAGCGCCAAAAGATGACGCTGCAAACGACAACGGAGCAGCGACTACTGATGTAGATGCAGAAGCAGTTGTACAACAAAGCTGTGCATCATGTCACGGAGGAAACTTGGAAGGTGGAGCAGGTCCAGCACTAGACAAAGCTGGAGCTACACACTCTGAAGAAGAAATCCATGATATTATCATTAACGGTAAAGGCGCTATGCCTCCTGGTATTATTCAAGGCGAAGAAGCAGACGCAGTTGCTGCTTGGTTAGCTGAAAAGAAATAATGAGAATTCCGATCGTCTCCAAGATTTTCTTGGGGCGATCTTTTTTTGTACATAAATCCGTAAAACACACTATTTTTTACTATTATGCTTGCTTGATCAATTGATACATAATTGTAATACTTGGTAGAGGAAAGCCCATGCTATAATTAAAATGGCGAATATGAGAGAAAAACAAAATTCAGGTGGTTATGATGTATGATTGTAATGAAAAATGTATACAAAAAGTACCCGAATGGTGTTGTAGCCTCTAACGGAATTCATGTCGAAATCGAAAAAGGGGAATTTGTATATGTTGTCGGGCCGAGTGGGGCAGGTAAATCCACGTTCATTAAAATGATGTATCGTGAAGAAGTCCCGTCTAGTGGACTGATTTACTTCAACAATACGGAACTGACAAAAATGCATAGAAAAGACGTCCCTTATTTGAGAAGACAAATTGGCGTAGTATTTCAAGATTTTAAACTACTGCCGAAGCTGACTGTCTACGAAAATATTGCGTATGCGCTAGAGGTAATTGAAGAATCACCGAGCGTCATACGTCAAAAAGTGACAGAGGTGCTGAAATTAGTAGGGCTCACCAGAAAAACTAGAATGTTTCCAAATGAACTGTCAGGTGGAGAACAGCAACGCGTGTCGATTGCACGATCGATCGTCAATCAACCGAAGCTTGTCATTGCCGACGAACCGACAGGGAATTTAGATCCAGAGACTTCATGGGAAATCATGAAGATTTTTGAACGAATAAATGCACAAGGCACAACGATCATTATGGCTACACATAATAAAGATATTGTGGATAATCAACCACATCGCGTGATACAGATCGAAGGCGGACTCATCACACGAGATGAGCACGAAGGAGAATACTCCAATGAAATCTAGAACAGTACGACGTCATATTCGGGAAAGTTTCAAAAGTCTTAGTCGAAACGGCTGGATGACCTTTGCATCAGTTAGCGCTGTGACCGTGACTTTATTATTGATTGGCGTATTCATCGTCATTATGATGAACTTAAATCAACTGGCGGATAACATCGAAAACGATGTGGAGATTAAAGTCGTCGCGGAACCAGGAGCGAGTGAAGTAGAAGTCCAGGAACTATTGAAGGAAGTTAAAGAAACCCCAGGTGTTGCCGAAGTCAAGTATTCCTCACGCAAACAGGAATTGGAGCGAATGATTCAATCATTCGGTGATGAGTTAGCGCTCTACAAACAAGACAATCCCCTCGGTGATGCATTATATGTTAAAGCGGATGATCCGAAAAACACGGCATCCATCGCCAATGAAATCTCAACGTACACGTATACTTTTGACGTGGAGTACGGTGAAGGTAAAGTAGAAAAACTTTTCAACGTCTTAAAAATAGGACGGAACGTCGGACTAGGCTTAATATTGGCCTTGCTGTTTACTGCCATGTTCCTCATATCGAACACGATTCGACTCACCATTGTGGCGAGGCGGACAGAAATCGATATTATGAAACTGGTCGGTGCAACAGATAGTTTCGTGCGGATTCCTTTCATGCTCGAAGGCGTGTGGCTTGGAATTTTTGGCGCGGTTCTTCCGATGACGCTCATGACAATATTTTATTCGAAATTGTATGATTTCTGGGAAGGTCGTTTGCAAAATCAATTATTCCATTTGCTCGATCCTAACCCGTTCCTATTACAATTAAACTTTTTACTACTATTCGTCGCCGTCTTTATTGGTGTCTGGGGTAGTTTCATGTCAGTTAGGAAATTCTTAAAATCGTAATTTTTACTAAGGGGAGAACACGGATTTGATAAAAAGACATAGAATCATTTCAAGTGTCCTTGCGGTTTGTTTGCTTACCACAACGGTTGGAAGTGCAGACGTATTCGCGGACTCTCTGAAAGATTTGCAGAATGAAAAAAATGCAGCAGAAATGAAGAAGAAAAATTTAGATTCGACTATTCAAAAGAAAGAGATTCAAATACAGGAGAAGCAGTCAAAAGTAGATGTGCTGATTACTCAAATCAAAAAATTGAATGACAAGATTGAAGAAACCAATCAAAATTTGGATCGAATCATTGCAGAAATGAATCAGACTAAAATTGAAATTGATGAACTTCAAGCGTCTATTAAAGAATTAGAGAATCGGATCGAACAACGAGACGAGGTATTGCGTGAGCGTGTTCGCGTTATGCAAGTCAAGGGGAATAAAGTCAGTTATTTGGACGTACTTCTTGGTGCTAACAGTTTCGCAGATTTCATTGATCGTTTCTCGGCAGTATCTACATTAATGGATGCAGATCGAAAAATCATTCAACAGCAAGAAGAAGATATGGCGTTGCTTGAAGAAGAAAAGAAACTTGTAGAGCAGAAGTTAGCTGAACAAGAAGAACGCAAGCAAAAAATTCAAGCAATGAAAGACGAATTGGATGAACAAAAGCTCGAAAAAAGAGATGTTGTCAATGAGCTTGAAAAGAGTCAGGAAAAACTATCAAGTGAAAAAGGCGCATTGGAAGAAGAATATAGCGATACGGTAGCATTCAGTTCAAAACTCGAAAAGAAAATTATCGCAGAACAAAATCGTTTAGCGGAAGTCGCTCGTAAAGAGCAAGCGAGAAAGCACAAGTTGCAGCAAGAAAGATTGGCAGCACAAGCAGCGGCTGCAGCAAATAGCCGTTCAGGTGCATCTTCAAGTTCAAGTGCCGCTCCACCCGTCTCCAGCGGATCGTGGACAAAACCGACAACGGGTAGATTCAGTTCAGGATTCGGCTGGCGGACTCATCCGATATCGAAAGTGAAAAAACAACACCGTGGAATGGATATTAGCGCCCCTACAGGCACTCCGGTTGTAGCAGCAGGAGATGGCGTCGTATCGTACGCGGGCACTATGGAAGGATTCGGTAACGTGGTTATGATCACGCACTCCATGAACGGTCAAATTTTGACGACGGTCTATGGTCACCTCTCAACGATTGGTACAAGCTCAGGACAATCTGTCGATAAAGGTCAGTTAATCGGAGCAGTCGGTTCGACAGGTTACTCTACAGGACCACATTTGCACTTTGAAGTGCACGTAGGAAACTTCTCTGCAAAAGGTCCGAGTGCAGTCAACCCGTTGCATTACGTTTCTTTTTAATATAGCATGAAATGAAAACCTGCCTGAAAAGGTGGGTTTTCATACGTTCATAGAAAGAATAGGAGGATTGACGATGCCGGTTACGCAGTATTATCCAATCGGTTCCATTACAATGCCTTCGTCATGGATTGCGTTCATTGTGGGTTTCATAGTTACCTATCTACTCATTCGCTTATACTTTGGGAAAGTACATGGTGCACGAATTGGTGATCTATTTTTCAATGTTGTAATCATCTGGAAATTATCAGTGATTTTAACAGATTTCTCTATGGTCATAAAAAATCCACTCTCTATTCTTTATTTTCACGGGGGAACGTTTGGCTGGATACTCGGGCTCGTCGTAGCTGGTTTATGGACGCTCCGGCAAGTATATAAAGAGAAGTGGAAGCGTATCGATAAATGGTCGCTATTGCTCGCATTGATTTGCTGGCAAGCTGTCTATCAAATCGCTATGGCCTTTCTAAATGAAGGCAGTCTGGTAGTGAAAAGCGCAACAATTGTATTATTTGTCGCCATCTTTGTGTTGTCATGGTGGAGTGAACGAAAGAATGTCAATACAGTGAGCGAACTTGCTAGTGTTTTGATAGCGGTTCATTTTCTCGTATCCGCCATTCAAGGAAATCTACTGAATACAGCATTCATCACGACTATTTTCATCGGATTGTTCCTATGGAGAATAGAGAGAGTTGCGGCACAACCGAATAGCGGAAAGGAAGAGGTAGAGTGAGTAAGAAGACGCTTGGCTATATCATCACGGTATTAATTATCGGTGCATTAATCTTCATTATGGTACAAAATACAGTTGGACAGAAAGATCCGGTGGAAGCACCGATCACACAAGTACATCCTGAAGATGCATTGCAAGGGGAAGAGGAAGGTTTGGAGCAATATTCACCTGCACCGGACTTTACACTTGAAACACTTGCTGGCGAAACGGTGACGCTTTCCGAGTTGAAAGGTAAGAAAGTTATTTTGAACTTCTGGGCGACGTGGTGTCCTCCATGTAAAGCAGAAATGCCGCATATGGAAAGTTTTTATTCGAAACTAACGGATGAAGACCAAGTAGAACTTATCGCCGTTAACGTTACGGAATCCGAGAGGCGTGGTTTAGGGGAAGTGGAAAAGTTTGTGAATTCTTATGAATTAAGCTTCCCGATACCGCTAGATAAAAAGGCGGAAGTCACACAAAAATATGGTGTGATGTCGATGCCTACAACGTATATGATTGATACGCAAGGGCGTATTGCACAAAAAGTCATTGGTCCATTAGATGAAAAATCATTGAATGAATTAGTTGATTCCATGGACTGAAAAAAGAGTCTGTTCTCGTGTCGTAACTTCTTGTCTCCCTTCATATAGTGAAGAGAGGAGGAGGTTATGAATGCGTAAGAGCAGGCTTTTTTTGGTGGGGGTGTTATTACTAATCGGCGTCATATGGCTAAATGGCTGCGGTAAGGAAGAAGCTGCAAAGAATGAGTCGATCAGTAAGTTGCCTGTAGTGGATGAGGTGTTTGAAAAGATCCAGGAGAGAGCTGTATACCCGGTGAAAAAGGACGAGCTGATTGAAGGGGCATTGCGTGGTATGACCGATACAATCGGCGATCCGTATTCGACGTATCTGACCGGGCAGGAAGCGGAGTCTCATCGGGAATCACTAGCAGGATCACGTGTAGGGATCGGTGCGGAAATGACACGGACGAACGGCAAGTATGTTATCGTAGCCCCAATTAAAGGGGGACCAGCAGAAAAGGCAGGATTACTGCCGTATGACGAAATTGTGCGTGTCAACGGGGAACGTTTGGCCAATGAAACGTTACGCGATGTAGTGAATATGATACGCGGTGATAAAGGAACAGAAGTGAAGTTGACGATCTTTCGACCTGAAGCGGATAAGCATATGGAATACACGATCACACGCGATCATATGCCCGTGCAGTCTGTGTCGCATCAGCTGATTAAAGAACGGGATGCTAAGCTGGGGTACATAGCGCTAAGCATGTTTGGTGAAGAGACCGCAAAAGAGTGGCAAAAGGCTACGTCTGACGTCATCAAAAAAGGTGCCCAGGCTATCATCATCGATCTCCGAGGTAATCCAGGCGGCTATTTGAAGGCAGTATCTGAAATTTCCAGTAGTCTATTAGAAGAAGATCGAACGTTCGTCGTAATGCAAGATGCACAGGGGAATTTGACGCCTGTCTCAACAGAGAAAGACGAGAAGCTTTCATTCAATGAACGCTTGAAACAAATACCGGTTGTCGTCATACAAGACGTCGGCAGCGCATCGGCTAGTGAAGTATTGAGTGCAGCAATCAAAGATCTAAAACGTGGTGAGATCATCGGCACAACAAGTTTCGGAAAAGGAACGGTGCAGGAAACGATGGAATTATCGAACGGCGGAGAATTGAAGCTGTCGACGAGTAAGTGGTTGACGCCTAAAGAGAAATGGATTCATGGTAAAGGGGTCACAGCGGATATTGAAGTAAAACAGCACACGTTATTCACAGAGCACTTGCAGATGGTGACGGACACGATGAAAGAAGGGCATTTCAATGATCAAGTAGCTTATGCGCAACGCATGCTCAAAGCGTTTGATCACCGTCCAGGTAGAACGGATGGCTACTTCGATCGTGAAACGGCAGAAGCTGTGCAAGCATTCCGTGCGGAGTATGAAATCAAAGAAGGCTATGATATGGACAGAGAATTCTTTACTGCATTGAAAACAGCTGCAGAAGAATATCGAGCAGAACGAAAGAACGACAAACAGTTGCGAATGGCGGTCGATTTCCTCGTCAATGAACTGGAAAAATAATAGTAGAGGCGGTTCGGCAAGGTCTTGGCAACAGGACACTCGCGGACAGCCTCTTTTTTTGTTGTGCAATTTAGCTTAAATTGGAACTTCCTTAAGAACTCTCTCGCTATTTTCTTTCTTTTTTTGTACAATGAAGAAAAGAGCTGTAAAGATAAGCGAGAAAGGTGACAGAAGATGTCTAGCGAACTATTACTCAATTTACAAGAAGCATTACTTTACTTTTTTCTTAATCCAGTCTGGCTAATCGCTTTAGTGGCTGCCTATATGCTGGGCAGTAAACGGGTAAGCCGCGAACGAACAGATTTCAATGTGGGCATAAACAAAGGTTCCACTGAAATGAAACACATTCTTTCAGTAGGTTGGTTGCACGGTCTCGTCCTGTCGATTCTAATCGCAGGTGTAGGGTTGATCGTCGACTTTAACTGGATCATCATTTTATCCGTTATCATGTTGCTCGTTATTGTCTCATTCTCTTATAAACTAGCATCACCGATCTACTATGTTACTCTCGCGTTTTTTGCGCTATGGGCATTGGATCGTTTTGCAGGAGACTTTTCAATCGGCACATGGTTCGTTCTAGAAGATCTGGACTTCTTCGGTACATTAGCCATAACGGTACCGATTATTGCAGGGTTGTTGTTAATTTCGGAAGGCTTATTGGTTCGTCGTCACGCGGCACGTCATACGTCTCCAACATACGTTCCGACTCAGCGCGGAATGCGTGGGGCAATTTATCAGTCGAAATTACTTTGGCTCGTGCCTGTTGTATTTTTAGTACCTGGACATATGGTGGCGGAATATGCTCCATACTGGCCACAATTCACATTAGGTTCAGAGCAATTTTCATTCATTCCGGTACCTCTAGTGATTGGATTTTCGCAACTGGTACGTTCTACGTTCCCAGACGTGCTGCTTCCTAAGATGGGAAAAGCAATCGCTTGGCTTGGTGTAGCTGTCGTGCTTGTAGGTATTGGTGCGATCTGGATGCCAGTACTTGGTTGGGCTGCATTAATCGCGGGTGTTCTATGCCGTATCTTGTTGAGCGCTATGATTTCACTATCAGAACGCAACAGGCAAGTGTTGTTAGTGCCTCAATCGGAAGGTGTATATGTAGTAGCCGTTCTTGCCGATTCACCAGCAGAGAAGATGGGCATTGTTCCAGGTGATTTAATCAAGTCGGTGAACGGGATCTCGATTCATAATGAAGATCAACTGTATGATGCCATCCAAGTCAACGCTGCACATTGTCGTTTACAAGTAATCGGCCGCGATCAAGAGGTACGCCTCAAGCAACAAGTGCTGTTCCGTCATGACCACTTCCGTCTAGGTATTGTGGTTGTACGATAAAAGGGGAGAACAATATGCATGATTTCGAAACGAAGTTGATGTTTGCGATGTTGTTGCCAGGGATTTTAGTTGTATTTTTTACGCGCGTGACATTTCATCACGTCGTTGGATTAATTTTGACAGTATCTCTCATTGCAGCTTCCGTCTATGCAGGATATACGCATAACTGGATGTTGTATGTGGCGGATGCAGTGTCATTGACAGTAGGTTTTTGGTTTGCGTCGCGTATGGTGAAGAATGCGCGACTGAATCAAGCCGAGGAATGAAGAAAAGCGGTTTTCAAAGAGCATATATGCTTTGAAAACCGCTTTTTTGTTACGAATACTAGCTAGTAGCTGTTTTAATTGTCTGCGCTGTGGGGAATAGTGAGAGTAAGAGTTAAAATAAACTGTAGACAGCGAGGGTGGCAATTGTACCAATCACGACAAACATTACGTCGAGGCCGATGAACGCTAAAGCGAACGCTGTGACAGCACCTATTATGCCAAAGAGAATATCATCTTGGATATGTAAAATAGCCGGGAAAATAAGTGCACCAAGTACTGCATAGGGAATGTTGCGTAACACGCCGCTAACAATTGGCGGCAATTCCTTGCCATCGAGAATGGTCAACGGAATCATTCGAGGCACGTATGTCGCGATAGCCATGCCGAGCAACATCCACCAATAAGTAGAGCCCATCAGTTTTCCTCCTTCTGTTCAGTAAAGCGTTCGACGTTTTTATTACTCTTTACATATAGAATCTCAACAAAGATAGCGGAAGCGAGCGTCGCGACCAATATCGACCATCCAGTAGACAATAGATGCGTGTAATAGAGCACGCAATGAATGGCTGCTGCGATCGCTGCGAGCAACACCACTTTGCGATTGCCTTTCATAGACGGGACGAGCAAGCCGATGAACATTGCATACAGCGCGACAGACATTGCTTGTTGTAGAAATTGCGGCAAGTTGGCCCCAATGACGTGACCTACCGCTGTGAAGATCACCCAACTGCTATAGGCGATCAAAGCAACACCGAATGCGAAGGCGGTCGTGATCTGTCGATTCTGTTGTGTGGCGAGAACGGAAAATGTTTCATCGGTGATTCCGAAAGCATAAATAGCCTTCTTCCATTTAGGTGCGGGTTCCACTTTTTCACTTAGAGCAGCCGTCATGAGGAAGTGCCGGATATTGACGATAAATGTATTCGTCACGATGAGCCACGGAGCAACGCCAGTCGCAAGTAAACTAAGCGCCATATACTGAGCCGCTCCTGCGTAGACGAATAGACTCATTGCAGTTGCTTCGATAATAGAGAGGCCGGTCGTTTTAGCGAGCAGTCCGAACGTCAGCGCAACGGGAAAGTAGCCGATCGCAATGCTCAATCCTGCTTTCAGGCCATGAGAAAAGGTTGTATTCACTAGGCAGCCCATCTTTCTTTTACCAATCTAGGAGCTAGTATACTATAATTCAACATATTCTACAGCATTATGACTAAAAATTATGAAAACCAGTGAGGGTGTCAGTGATGAATGAATGGCTAACAATTGATAAAGTGGAAGATTTGGCAGAGGAGTATGAGGCGCTAGGTTTTTTGATGGGATTAATTCCGACGTTTTTGGAAGCATTCCTACCGTTCCTGCCGCTCTTCGTATTTGTCATTGCCAATGCCATCGCGTTCGGTTTTTGGCTAGGCTTTGCACTTTCCTGGGCGGGAACCGTAGCGGGTTCGTATGTCGTGTTCTTGCTCGTCCGTAGATTTGGCGGCAACAAGTTCTTCTCGTTCCTGACGCGTCCTAAAAAAGTACAACAGCTGATTCAATGGGTAGAGCGTAATGGCTTTGGTCCGTTGTTTGTCTTAATTTGTTTTCCGTTTACTCCTTCTGCTTTGGTGAATCTCGTGGCGGGCTTGTCGAATATGAATAAGAAGAATTATTTGTTCGTGTTGATGCTTGGTAAGCTCGTGATGATTATGATGATTACGTTTATCGGCTATGATGTGCGAGCGCTCGTTACGCAGCCGATCCGGACGTTGATTATGTTTGTTGTGATTTTCTTGCTGTGGTTGGTAGGGAAATGGTTTGAGCGTAGGCTGACGCGGAAGGTGGAGGACGATTTTAGGAGTTTTTCTAGTGTGCATGGTAATGGTGAAAAAGAATAGAGGTTAACGGTTCCTGTCTCTCTTTTCTTTCGGTACAATGGAAGAAAGAGTGGCGGGATTTTTTGATCGGAATTACAGAGTGGGTGGCACTGTTGATCAGCGTGGTTCTGGTCATTGTGTCATGGATAAATCCTTCTTACAGAAAGTTAAAGCGAATACAAAAGATATTTGATATTGGGGCGTTGCTCGATTGGTTGTTGGGTACTGAAGCCACTGAGTGTCTGCTTTCTAGACCCGCACAGGCACGTGGGGGATTGCCTACAGCCAGGAGCCAGCTGGCGGTAGTGCTGCCAGTTGTCTCCTGGCCACGGCCTACCCCGCAGTTGTGCCTGCGCTGCTGAGTGGTATTTATTTTGGTTGTGGTTCTTAGAATGATCCATTGCGTAGCTTACCCGACCTACAAACACCGTTGGCAGAGAGACTAGGCGGCTTCGGGTCTCTGGCACTTTTGGTTGGGGGCGTTGCTCGACTGGTTGTTGGATGCTGAAGTCGCTGAGTGTCTGGTTTCTAGACCCGCACAGGCACGTGGGGGATTGCCTACAGCCAGGAGCCAGCTGGCGGTGGTGCTGCCAGTTGTCTCATGGCCACGGCCTACCCCGCAGTTGTGCCTGTGCTACTGA
>NZ_PDYR01000015.1:0-76397 GCF_002743165.1 Sporosarcina sp. P19
TTTCTGTCCGTCCATGAATATCTGTCGGGATCAGTTTATTAAATTTCTCAGCCAAGTAAAGCAGAATTGACCCTGATTCAAAAATTTCCACACGTGGACTTTGACTTTGATCCACTAGGGCTGGGATCTTAGAATTCGGATTGATCTTGACAAAATCTGAGCCGAATTGTTCGTCGGCACCAATATTGATTTTATACAAATTATAGTCTGCACCGTCGACATCCAACTCTTTTAATTCTTCCAGCATAATCGTCACTTTAATACCGTTGGGCGTTCCCAGTGAATAGAGTTGGAACGGTGCCTCTCCGACTGGTAGTTTTTGTTCGAAACGTTCACCGGCTGTCGGACGATTACCACCTTTATTCGAATTCTCTTCTTCCCACTGCCACACGTTTGATAATTCATATTTTGTCATCTGAACATGCCTCCTACTAACTATTTATTAACTCCATCATACTAACGGTGTAAAGCTATTCCTACTATTTAGTTTGCCATCTATTTAGCATACGGCTTATCGTTAGTCATCTTAAACTAAACGTTTTCAACAATATTGGCTCGTTTGGTGCGTACTGGTTGTTCAGTTAACGCGTCCAATCATCATGTAATATGTCATTGCTTTCTAAAATTAAAATGATCTTTTGGTACATTTAATGAATGCCCATTAATAATTACTGTATCATTATCTGTCCAAGTAATAATTACTGTATCCTCTTTATAATTCCAATAAATATTTTTCGTTTTATTATTTCCTTGATTGAAAACCAATTCCCCGCGAATAGCATAAGGCACAGTAGCCCCTCCGTTGGCGACATAGGCTTTTACTGTGTATTTTCCATCAGGAGATATCTCCTCCGTCAAAAATTCTCCTGTCGGCAATCTACTCATATCATAAAACGCCCAATATACCCCATAACCAATAAATGCACCTAACAATAAACTGACGACCAAAAACAGTTTTAACGTATTTTTTTTAATCGACTTTGCCCACCTTTTATATGAATTTCCCCCAAAGTATCCAAAGACCACCACTTTCCAGCCTTGGCAAATATGTAACCCATTTACCGTACAGTCGACTTAATCAACACTTTAATCTCCTCTTTATTTTCCTTAGCCAATTCCTCCAATAACTGATTCGCTTCCTCATTCATCTTTTCATTGCCGTATTGATAGCCGTCTAATTTTTCTTCAAGAAAGGTAATAAGATTCGCATTTAGTTCATTTATTCTCCTGGCATACTCCTTTTGGTATTCTTCTGGATCCATATGCAGCTTTTTTGCTTGAGATTCAGCAAAATTACGTATTTGCTTGCCGCCTTCATCTTCTGTGTTTTTAGGAGGCAGTTCTGCAAACCAGTCTGGATCCGTTTCTAAATTCTCAGTTATATCAAGACCCATTTCTTGTACTTTTTGTTTTACTAATTCTAATTTAATTGTTCCATCCAAATAATCCAATGCAGTCTCATCAGGATATAAGAACCGTAAATCCCCTATCGTAATTTCCTGCCCTTTCACAATGGCTACCGGTTCATGATCGTCATATTTCGATATGCCGCTGCAACCGGATAGAAGGAAAATAAGTAGGAAAAGAATATATCTGAAAAAACTTGTCATCATTACACCTCCTAATCCTTAATTGTAAAATTAGCTGTTTCTAAGACAACTATGTACGACTATCGCAACCGTTTGTTACATTTATTATGGTTGAGCTATTTCTTCTTTTTTAAATATACCAATCAACAACATAACGAGTCTGAGTATGAAAATGATTGGGAAAATATACAGCATGGTGAATGTCGCCCAGAGATTTTCAACAATTGCGGCATTAGTTAAACCTACTGCAAAAGCAATCGCCGGTGGTATTGGCAACATAAGAGCAATTCTCCACACTCGGCACTTTCGTTTTTTCGACTTCCCTTTACTTAAAACATATGCAATAACAGCACCAAACAAAGCAATTAAATATCCCGCACCGATCAACTATGCGCGTATGTCAAATTCACTTCCATTGACGTACCCTTTTGCTTAATTACTTCAACTCAAGAGTTATAGCCGAATGAGATAATAACTATCATTGCAATCAAAGATACAACGATAAAAATCGTAGATAGTAAAGTTATAATTGCGGTTGAACTTTTAGGTATGTTAGTACGATTTTTCCAAGTAGCTACTAACAGGAAAATACTCAGTAAAATTATGATAAGAAAAAATGATAAGAATCCAGAACGCTCTTTAAGCATAAACCACAAATCCATTTCGTCTGCTCCTCTCCGATCACACTTAACTCAATTTTATCCGATTGAGTCGCAGCGGTATTTCAGCTAACGCACTCTATTGTTTAACTTATCGCTATTCAAATCAAAGCTATAAGTCAATCCATAAAGCCCCAACAACCATTTAAAAAGGTAATTGTATAACTCTCTCTTCTTATATCATAATACAAGTTATAAAATATTTATTGACTACCTTTTCTACCTTTTCTATATTTTCTATTCTATACTGAAGTATGCAAAACTAAACAATAAGGGGTGTATCAGCATGAATGGCAAAACAGATGTCCTAGACAATGGTCCTTTCTTCCACGGTACTAAAGCAGAACTGAAAATTGGTGATTTTTTAAAACCACAATACTTATCAAATTACCAAGAGAAAAAGTCTAATCATATATATTTTACTGCAACATTGGAAGCTGCTAAATGGGGTGCAGAATTGGCAGCTTCTAATTCAAAAGAAAGAATTTATATTGTAGAACCATTAGGTGATTTTGAAAATGATCCGAATTTAACTGACAAAAGATTTCCTGGAAACCCAACGCGTTCCTATAGGTCTAAATCTCCTTTGAAAATAATAGCTGAATTAGGTAAATGGGAAAGACATTCCGAAGAAGAAATAAATAATATGCTAACATCTTTAAAAAAGTTAAGTGAACAAGGATTAAATGTAATATACGATTAATCTTTAAAAATTCATAAGTCATGACTTCTGAGAAAAATTAAGTAATTGTAAAAAAGACCGATTTCTCAGTATCAAAATTGAGAAATCGGGCTTTTTTCGTCACTCTGGAAAATGGCCCGATTACTGAAAGATCATAAATACTTCATAATACAATCGCGTTCATTACATCTACAGTCCTCTAAAACTCTGATGTTTTCTAGGTCTTGAACTAATTGTGAATATTACAGGCACCTGATCGCAGTGAATTATCACAAATACAGTTCCATTATTTTGTCTTTGGTTACTTCATTTAATGTCCTCATATCTACAAAATAAGGTAACTGCCACTGCTGTGTTTTCAACGCTTGTTTACTAGCAGGATGATCCCAGCTCGGATACACTCTTAATGCCATTTTCCCTTTTGTTGAACTGGAGCTAACCATATCCTGTTGCAACATCACGTCCTTTGGGAAAATAAATTGTCCAAACTCATGTGTATTTTTAAAAGTAGTAATCACGAACAAATCAGGTG
Organism: Sporosarcina sp. P19; assembly: GCF_002743165.1. Classification (NCBI taxonomy): domain Bacteria; kingdom Bacillati; phylum Bacillota; class Bacilli; order Caryophanales; family Caryophanaceae; genus Sporosarcina; species Sporosarcina sp. P19. The sequence continues at coordinate 3,463 of NZ_PDYR01000015.1, forward strand.
CTTCCTCGTATGAATAAGGTTGATTTTTATTATTGTCGTCCTTTTCCCAAAACGCAACAAACCGCCCTACTTTTCTAGGTGTTGCATTCGCTACTCTAAATCGAACGGTTCTAGAAGCTATTTGAAATGTACCAGCTCCGTACTTAGCATTTTGCTTTTCTTCTTGAATTAATTGTAAAATCAAATGATTTGGTTCATACATCATTTCATTAACATAGGTTACTGCACTATAAAAATCTTTCATGGCGTGGCTCCTCGAATTCGTTATAAATTACAATATTATCCTACTACTTATTCTTACTAGCATAGCATTTTTTTATTGGAAGTAGTGTTCAGTTCATGTGATACTTTTTACATCTTTAGAGCGAGAAATACTATCGATTATTTACTTCTCGAACGCTTTCTGAATACTACTAAATCCTTCAACTTTCATTTGAAAATGATAGTCATTATCATTTGTTTAATGTATAATGAATGTAGCCTTTTCCTTATTCATTTCTTGTAACGAACGAAATGAATTCCAAGCATACCGATCATTAGATTGAGAGCGCGAGTAATTTCAAGCTTTTGCTTTAGGAAATGCTATTTGATACAAAGAGGAGTAAATTGTCGTGAAAAAATGGTCATTGTTTGTATTACTATTTACTTGTATGCTAGTGATCTCCGCATGTGCATCTAAGAAAACGGATAACCAAGCGGACGAATCGTCTAGTACTACTCAAGAAGGTGCGGAATCAACTGAAATAAAAGTTCAGCATGAACTTGATGATCAAGAAGTGGTGTTGAATAAAGTACCAGAAAGAATTGTTGTATTGGACTTTGGTGTTTTAGATACGTTGGATTCATTGGGCATTGAGGTTGCAGGTGTTCCACAAAATGCGGTACCTGAGTATCTTAAAAAATATGCTGGATCTGAATATACAAATGTAGGAAGTTTAGTGGAACCAGACTTTGAAGCAATTGATGGAATGAAACCGGATCTAATTATTATCGGAGATCGTCAAGCCGAAATGTATGATGAATTTAAAAGTATTGCTCCAACTGTTTATATGAGTGTCGATTTCACGAACTATATGGATTCATTTACAGACAATATGGAAACCATCGCCAACCTATTTAATAAAAAAGAGCAAATTGATAAAGAACTGACGGTAATAAATGAAAAAGTCAATGCTATTCAAGAGAAAACGAAAGATCTTGATGCGAAAACTTTGATTGTTATGGTAAACGAAGGAAAAATAAGTGCCTATGGACCTGGTTCTCGTTACGGTGGATTCATCCATGATGTCGCTGGATATAAAGCGGTGGATGAGAATATTGAAAAAGCCAAATTTGGTCAATCCATTAACTTTGAATATATAACAGAGAAAAATCCAGACATCATCTTTGTTGTGGATCGTAGTGCAGTACTAAATACCGCTCATGAAAGCACAAAGGAAATGTTTGAAAATGAACTTGTGAAAAGAACGAACGCTTATAAGAATGACCATATAATTTATCTAGACACAGAAGCATGGTTCTATGGCGGTGGATTGCAATCATCGAAAAAGATGATTGAAGACACAAACGCCTATTGGAAAGAATAAATTCACATTCCCTAATTTCATTTCTCTATTTATAACCTAAAGAAAAACCATTTAATGCTTTCGGAATATCTCCGTTTGCATTAGATGGTTTTTTCTGTGTAATCAAGCGTATGATGCTGAAAACTAGTGTATGTAACAGCCTCACTATTCCCCTATGTATGTCTCTTGGCTACTTAACTTCACAACAAATGGATATAGAATGATGACGAAAATGAATAAAATAGGAAATAAGCTGAGTAATATAGCTCCTGGCACATCAAAAAACAATTGAATGAGCAGTGGCAATAAAACGATCGGAGTTAACATACCCACTCTCCCTCTAGATTTTTGCGTTTGATACTGTTTTTCACCGCAGTATGGACAAGTCATGGCAGGGTTCAATGTCGACGTCTTTTTTATTGTTTGTTTCCAACTCCATTGATTAGCACATTTTTCACACGTAGGCATTCTATTACCTCCTGTTTTCCAAATGGCTCGATTGCGTGAAATAAGCAATCGAGCTAGTTTGTATAGAAATTTATTTTCTACTAGTGGCTATGAACATGGAGGCATCTTGGTTCGCAAAAAGTTGTTTTCCATGATAGAAGGTCTTACATGTACTAGATGTAAATCCTACTTCGGTTAATATATCTTTTAGTTCCTCATGCGTAAATCCACTATGAATTTTCGGATGACTGACTTTTTCATTTTTGTCAAAATCCACAATAATTAATTGGCCGTCATTTGGTAAAATGCTAAATAACTTTTGCAAAATCAATGTAGTGTCAGGAATATGAAGAAGAACTAATGATACTAGCACGATGTCCGCCTTAAGTTCAGGCATGTCTTCAGTAAAATCTGAATACAGTACTTCGCAATTTGTAATACCTCTTGCCTCAATTTTATCTTTGGCATCCTGTAACGCTTGTTTTGAAGAGTCCACGAGCAGTATCGAATCTACTAAATCCGTAAGTTCTAAACTAACTAAACCAGAACCACTGCCGTAATCCACTAACTTTTTTGATTCACTACCTTGTAATAGTGGTCTTACTTCTTCCACAATAACATGAACTAATTCCATTCGTTTTTCCGTTTCCATACTTCACTCTCCTGTATCCTTTATCGTACAGCCTGACGCCAACTTGTATCATGTTACGCTACAAGCATTGCTCTACTATTCATACGTTTAGAGTGTGTGAAAGGATTCATTTTTTTGGTACCAGATCCCCAAACAATTCTGAATAGTTCGAGGACCTGGCACCCAAAAAAGCACCGCCAAAAGCGGTGCTTAGTTCATTGGTGACGCACAATAAACCGTAATCTCTTAATCCCTTTTTTCGATTTCTTCACAGTGCTAAGAACATGCGCAAACAATGTTTCTACCATCACACGCTCTTCATCGGTCACGCCATGCGGACTGTATTTGGCTTTTTGATAAATCTTCAATCCGTCCTCCACTTCTTGTCGAAGTTGTGGATCGATGTTACCAACTGCTTCAGGTATTGTTTCGAATGAAGGCAGCTTCGCGACGACTTGTTCTTTCTCTAGCATTTGCACCATGTACTGAACATGATGGATGACAGCCAATCGGTGATCTTTCACCCCGAGTTTTTGCTGACGTTTTCTTTTTCTTACGTAGTACAGCACGAACAGGATCATTATGACGAACACAATGACGATATTCAACCAAAACCATACAGTAGTGTTTGGATTCACTTGCTTGGAATCTTCCGGCTTGTCTTGATCTTCCTGCACTTGTGTCGGATCATTCGATTCAGGTTCGACCGCGCTTCCGCCAGTTGCGTCTGGTGAATCGGATCCGTCTAATGCTGGATAGTCTTTTTTATTGATCTCCGGCATTTTCTCGGCGTAACCCGGTGTCACTTCAATCGGCACCCAGCCAACCATGTCGACGTAGATTTCGGTCCACGCATGGGCATTTTTCTCGCTGACGTTCACTTCGCTAAATGACTGTAAGTCTTTCACATCATCCAGTCCGACGATATAGCCTTCTGCATAACGCGCAGGTGTGCCAAGCATTCTAAATGCCAATGTAGCAACCGTCGCATAGTGAACGGAGTACCCTTCTTTTGACTCTTCCAAAATCCCCGTTAGGAAATCCTGGTCCTTTATTGGTTTGGCATTTTCGTTGTAACTTATCGTTTGTGCCAGGAAGTTTTCTACTTCCTGAATCGTTTTCTCATACGGTAAACGCGTTTCTGTATCAAATACGCTTTCGTCCATATGATTGCGCAATACGTTTAAACTGTCTTGTGGCACAGCGAGGTATTCATTGTAGACATATTGATTGTAATGACTTTCACGACGTAAATAGTCGGTGTCTTTTGTCGCGTACAATGCATTTGCGATTTGCGGATAATCGGTATACGGTGTCAGCATATAATTCATTTCCACTGTACGTCTGCCGAAAATACCTGTCGCGTGGAGCGCGTCGGCTTGTTTAGAACGAATAAGATTGGCTTCTAGCTCCGCCAATTCATACGGTGCATAAATATATCGACTGGATGCACCGACGTTTTGAATGACGAGTCTCGCTTCTTCATACCGATCCGGCAAACTACTTTCTGCAGCTAAGCTCAGTTGTTTCGCTCCGGTGAAATCTTCTTTCTGTAACGCTTCAAGTAGAGACTTCACTTCCATATACGCTTCCCCGTCGATTTCCTTCCAGCCGCTTGGCGTGTAAGTCGAACCGACGAATCCTTTTAAATACAGAGGACTTGGATTTTCCATCGCCACTTTTAATGCCGTATGGTCGCCCGGTGTAAACGCGGAAAGTCGCTGGAAGTTTCCAGCTTTCAGCACAGGCTCTTCACCTTTATAATAGCGCCACTTCTCCCCTTGATAATGTACTTTGTCTTCGATTTTCGAACTGCCTGTAAACTCTTCATTGCCGTTTGGACTGATCACCATGTAGACGAACATGAGCACGACTAACGAAACGGGCACGATCGCAATCCGTTTCCACCAGCGTAATGAAAGTTGATTCATATATAGCAATGTCACAATCAGCACTGAGAAAAACAGAATATCGAGGAGCAATGATGGTGACGTGCCAAGTATTAATTGTATTGACCAAATCACGAGTGCAAGCGCAACAGGGATCCAACGTTTTTGATTCGCTACGGCGTAATACATTGCACTGCCGATTAACAAAGCGATTTGACCAAGGATCATGCCGTTTAGCCAAGAAGTCGTTTCATTGACGGACAATAGATCCATATATATATGCTTATGTTCCGCAAGTGTGATGAACAACTCGTTGATCGTTCGTTTCACGTCATCTATGTACGTTGATAAGAAAATCAAACTGAAAATAACACTCGCAATCAAGACGATATCGCCGCCACGCTGTTTCCACTGTATACGCGCGACCATCCACAGGAAGACGAGAATGAGCGCAGGTACGATACTCACCTCTGGAAACAGCATCGCACGAATCACGAGGAAGGCCGCTACGAGGACACTATACGCAACTACTCCATCTACCCACTTCATACAGTCGATCCCTCCTTCTGATCCGAGATGACGACCGTCTGATATTCGGTACTACGCGCGATATTCGTCGTCAATACGATACAGTTTGGATACGTTCGTCTAAGCTTTTTCCACTGTTCATCTGACATCGATAACTCTGTAGCGTTTCTCGTCAATACTCTTTTTATGGCGTTCGCTGCATCCCGTTCATTGTCGATTGTCAACTGCTCACCCGTCGAATGATTCAAAATAAATTGCACTTCATGATCGCTTGCGACGTAGGAATAGAGCAGTGCGGAAAACGTCTCGATGAATTCGTCATAGAGCGCCACTCGATTCGTAAACGACGTGAAGTCGAGCGTCATTATGACCGCATCTCCTGTCAGCGTTTCATGCTGTTTGACGAATAGCTCATCGACCTTACTCGATAATTTCCAATGAATGTGTTTAACCGAGTCACCTAGTCTATATACCGACAACTCCGCCAGCTCTTCACCATCCATTTTCTTCATCGGGATTATACCCGGTATTTGCAAGACGTGTTGATTTTGCTCAATGCGTTGAAGTTTTAAGAAATACGGATTCGGCACGATCAACATCGCAGACTGCGTATCTAGTTTCTGCACGGAACGGAAGAACGTGAAACTGTCTTTGATCGTCAGTTGTGTAATTCGTATATTCACTTGGCCCATATATTTCTGCGGCAGAACGAATGCAAATTCTTCCGTACTTTTCGCTGGGATAGACAAGACGTGGTGGTGACTCTCTTGCCTACCTGTAAATATATGCTCGATGACTAGATGTAGTTGTAGTTGTGTAACAGGTAAACGGCTCGTATTGTGTATACGCAGTTGATAGCCCATCTGTTCATTTTTGTAGATTTCATTCACCGTGATAATCTCGCACTGGATTTTTCCTTTGACGAGATAAACGCTCAACACGAGCCACAGCCAGACAATAAGCGAACCGACTGCGAATAATAGAGCGAAATGCGTCGTCGTGAAGATGAAAAATGCGAGCGTAAACAGCAGCCACACGACGCTAATGAGTAGTGTCCCTATCATACGATCAGCCCTTAAAATGTCGCAAGCATTGCTTGATCGGGCGTGGCAACACTTTGCAGTAATTTTTCAAGTAGCGTATCCTGCTCATGTTCCGCACCAGGGACGCTCGACATGACGATGCGGTGTCGGCTCGTTGGCAACCACACGGCGTGGATATCTTCCGGAATAACGTAATCACGCTCTTGTAAGAAGGCATGTGCTTTCGCCATCTGGCAGAGAGCGAGAGCGCCACGCGGGCTGATTCCTTGATGGATCGATGGGTGATTTCTCGTTTTTTCGGTTAGTGCGGTAACATAGCGTAAGATCTCCTCATGAATGAACAAGTTCTGTACTTGCTGCTGTAACGCAAGCAATTCGTTTTTCGTTATGACTTGTGTAAGTGAAGATAACGGATCTGCCTGCTGACGGTTTTTCAACATCTCAACTTGGTCTTCAAAATCTGGATAGCCTACGCTCAACTTCGTCATAAAACGGTCAATTTGCGCGGTTGGTAGCGGCTGTGTACCGATTGTGCCATACGGGTTTTGCGTTGCGATTACGTGGAACGGTGCTGGTAGTGGATATGTCACGCCGTCCACTGTCACTTGTTTCTCTTGCATTGCTTCAAGTAATGCCGCTTGCGTTCTCGAAGACGTCCGGTTGATTTCATCGCCGAGTAATAAGTTGCACATGACCGCGCCTTCTTTAAAGACGAATTCGTTTTTCTCTTTGTCGAACATCGTGAAGCCGATGACATCAGATGCGACGACGTCTGGTGTGAACTGGATGCGGTTCGAATCAAGACCGACGACTCGGCTAAATGCTTTCGCAAGTGTCGTTTTCCCGACTCCCGGTAAATCTTCTAGCAGTACATGTCCTCCAGCTAAGAACGTCATCCATACTTTTTGTATGACGTCGTCTTTCCCGTTAATTACTTTTTTCATTTCATTAAGTACTTGTGTTGATGGATTGCTCATTTTTTAGTTCCTCCTGTTGTTCAAGTTCACAGCAGTAACGATGTCTTCCGCTGTGATGGCATATGGGAATAATCCGCGTGCGATTTTGCTAGCTGCGGTTGTGTAAAAGCGGTTTGACGTGAAAAATGTTTTTGGATGATTGATCGCGATGAGTGATTGATCAAACAGCATGCCGACGCGTGTAGAGACTTCTGCGGCAAATTCAATATCATGCGTTACAATAATTGTCGTGATGTTCTGTTTTTTTAGCGTTCGGATCAACTGTGTCACTTCTTGTTTCGACATGACGTCCATTCCTTTAGTCGGCTCATCCAGCAATAAAATATCCGGTTTATGCAGCAATAATTTTGCAAGCGCTACCTTCTGCTGTTCTCCTCCACTTAAGTCAAATGGATTTCTCTCTGATAAATGTTCGATATGTAACTGTTTCATCATATTTGATACTGTCGATTCCCTCTGTTCTTTCGGCAATTTTTGCACAGGAACCGCGTGAATTAGCTCTTCTTTCACAGTCGAGTACATGAATAACGCTTGCGGGTTTTGCGGCAATAAGACAATATTCCCTTTCCACTTGCCTGGTGCGACGTCATCGATCCATACTTTACCTGCATACGGCTTATGCTGTCCGGCGAGTAACCTTAGTAACGAAGACTTACCGACTCCATTGCCACCGACAATCGTGAAGATTTCGCCGCGATGTACGGTGAATGTCATATCGGCGAGTAGATCATCACTCTTCCGATTGTATCGGAAATACAGATCTTTCACCGTGATGAGCGGTGGATGCTTTTTTTTCATCGGATCTGTCGGTAGAACGGCCGGTGGATAGTGCCGAATGAAATCAATCCCATCACGCACCGTAATCGGCGTCTCATCACGGAAGCCGAGCTTATAATAGACACGCATCGCCGTAGTCAGCGCGTCGAGCATCGGATTTTCAAGCAAGGAGTTTCCAATCGATTTCGGTGTCGTATCATATAGAAGCGAGCCGTTTTCCATGTACAATACTCTGTCGCACACCGGTAATAACTCTTCCAGTCGATGCTCAACTATTAACATCGTCATGCCAAGTTCGCGATTGATTTTCTCAAGAAGTGACAGAAACTCAGACGCTGCAATGGGATCGAGTTGGGAAGTCGGTTCGTCGAGCAATAAAATATCCGGCTCCATCGCAAGCACAGCCGCAAGATTGACAAGTTGTTTCTGTCCGCCTGATAAATCACTCATACTGTCATGCAACCAGTTTTGGATGCCGAAGAAACTAGCCACTTCAGCGATTTTCCGCTGCATGTCTTCCGTCGACACGCCCATATTCTCGAGACCGAATGCCAACTCCTGCCACACTTTCTCCATGACCATTTGTTCATCTGGATTTTGCATCATGTAGCCAATCGCAGTCGCCGTAGTCGACGCAGGCAGATCATCGATTTTTTCACCGTTGAAGTACACCGTGCCACTTAGTTTACCGCTTGGCCGCATTTCCCGCTTCAACATTTTCAATAACGTAGACTTTCCTGAACCAGTTGGACCGAAGAGTGTCACGAATTCTCCGCGCTTAATACAAAAGGAAACATCTTGCAACACATGGTGCTCTTCATAACGGAAGTTCAGATTTTCGACTGTAAGTATCGCCATTTGACACTCTCCTTCGCTTCATAGATAAACGGTAATAGCATAAGCAAGCCGATGATGACGTAATGCCCTGCACCTAGTGTCTGCTGACTGATCTCGGGATAATAGTGCGTCCTGTGCTGCGAGAAGTACCCAATATAGTAAAGAAGAAATAACACAAGGCCAATCGTCAACATTCCGTCTCGTTTCGTGAACCGCATCACTCTATACTGCGTTCTCGCTTTCGTCATGCCATACCCCCGTGCCTTCATAACATCTGGCTTCACGAAAACAAACTCCGCTGTCTGAACGAGCGTCTGGCGCCACAGTGCGAACGCGCGGCGGAATTTTTCCACTCTGCTGTTTACTTTGTAATAGCCGATTCCGCGTTGTGCCATTTGCTTTTCATGCCATTTCGTTTTGAATATCGGAATGAAACGCCACAGCATGGAAACGAGGATGCCGAGGTTAGCGGACACTCGTGTCAGTACGGCAAGCACTTTATTCGTCGTAAAAATCTCGAAATAGTTCTTCGTCCAAAAACACGTGGCGACAACGGCACCTGCCAGGACAAGTCCTTTCGTTACCGCTTCAAGCGTCACCGCGTGGTCATTGAGGAAAAACAATGGGGTGAAACCGTTATGTACATACGATGGATAGGCTGCGGCAATTAGCAGGAAGACGAAAAAGTAATAGACCACGTCTTTACTTGCGGTCCGAATTCCGTGCAGCATGAAGAAGTACAGAATGCTGCCGATCAGAGCAAGCGCCACGATGATCGGATGAAAAGAGCTGAACATCGTGACAACAACGACTGTAACGTAGACAAGTAGCAATATAGGGTGAAAGTTTGAGAATGCGCTCATCTAGTTTCCTACTTTCTTTGATTTACGTATATAGCCCTCTAGATCTCTACCTACATCACATGTGTAATGAAACTCTACTTCATCGCCGTCTTGCAGCTCGTATTGACTAACACCACGGCTCGGGAATTCGCCGTTCACTTTGTACATCCAGCCACTTAACGGACCACAATTGAACTCATATAAATAATTAATGCCTTGGACGTAAATACTGTTGTAAATATTGTAGTCAGCTCCTTGGTACTCCATCGGGATGCGGTGATGACGTGTCGCGCGGTCGAGTAAATCAAACGCGGTATCGCCACTACGCAGCACGTACTCCGTTTTTTTAAGGATCTCGCCGTCTGGTTCTACATATTTCTCAAGACCCGGTTTCAGCTTGTCCATCGCGTCGAGAACGGTGTCACTGCGTATTTCAAGCGTCACCGTCTCCGAGTCTTCCGTAATTTCGTCGATATGGGTCAAGTAATACTCTTCCACGGATTGAATCTTCGTTCCCGTGACGAGCCAGCCGACGATAAAGAGGATGAATGCTACAACTAATAGATCTTTCTTCATTATATCCCTCTAATCTCTTTGACGCCTTCTTTTTTGGATTCTACTCATCACTACGATGATTAAACCTACTGCAATGATTCCGAGTACCCATGAAATGCGCTTCGCTCTCACAGCATTGTCAATTTGCGTTTTCGATTTTTTGAGGTCTTCATAGTTCAAGACCTTTCCTTGATCATACGGAGATAGCGCGTTGAATCGCTCGAGAATCGCATCGACGTTGTCTCGGTCTTTACTTGTTAATTCATTGAATGGATACAGTTGATCGAGCACCATATCATTAATGCTCTGAATCTCGGCTTCCATTTTCTCAATTTCTTCTTTGTACTCGTATAGCTGAGCCAATTCCTTTTCAAAGTCGCCTTTATTGTCTGCTTGTTCGAACTGATCGATCATCGAAACGACGTCAATATAATGCTCTGTCGTCAAGGGTGTAGAAATCGCATCGATTTTTTCTACATCTTGTTCGGTAATATTTCGTGGCGCGGTTTGCTCCTGATAGATCGGTGCAATCGCGCCATTGCCTTTCGTATTAATTTCATACGCTTCGCTGAATGCAGGAAGATCGAGTTGGATCGATTGCTTTGTTGCAGCTTCCGCGAGTTTATGGAAGTTGTAGACATAGGAACGCTCCTCTATAGGGAAGTTTTCATATGTATCGAGCAATTGCTGGAGTTGCTTGGCGTTGGTCTGTTCATCGATGTCCTGAATATCTTCCATCAATGTAAGCATTTGCTGCTTCATCTCTTGCGGGTTTTCAGGACGGAAATCATACATCGTACGGTAGCCGTTTTCGAGTCGGTAGAGCGACACCAGCGCATAGAGAACTTGCTCCGAAGCCATCGAGTTCGATTCATCCGGTAAGGAAGAAGGATTATCCGCGTTATACGTTTTCGCGTGGACAAAACCTCCGTCTTCCATTTGATAGTCCATAATGAAATCGAGCAACGTGTGATCGCCTTTTTTAAAGCGTTCGTCTTCATCGGGATGGATACCGAGCGACGTCAGCGCAACGAGTACTTGTGCCGCACTTTCGACGTTGTCGTCTTCTTGCGTGCTGAAGCCACCAGTTGATGTTTGCATATCCGATAACTTTTTTAGTGCTTCGTCGACAATCATGTGAATCGTTTTCGTAACATTCTCACCTGTATCTTTTTGTGTATAAGTGAACTCTTCCATGCTTTGGTAATATGGCGCGAGCGCTTGAATTGCCATGGCGGTCATATCAGTTTCTGCTTCGTCTTGATAGAACGAAAATCCGCCATCTTCAAGTTGCAGTGAGATAATTTCTTTAATGATCTCGATTCTTGTCATGTCCGCGTCATCCGGCACTTTATAACGCATACTGTCGAGTGTGATCAGCCCCCAGATCCAGCCGTTGATACCTTGTGCACCTAGAGATGTTTTCATTCCACGGTTATACGTGCCGTCCGCGATCAAGTTACTATCCCCAACCGCCGTCGGATCACCGCCAGCTGCCAATATCGCCAATGAAATCCGGTGCCATTCCGTCGCTTTCATATCGCTGAGTTGATCTTTCGTTTTATAGCGTTCTATCACATTGTTCTTGATGACCGCGAGATACGCCTGGTAATCGTCAGGATAGCCAATACGGCCGAGGCCTATCGGATACCAGTCACCGTTCGTGTTCCCCGCATGCGCAAGAAACGGCTTGCTCAGCAATGGGTCAGAATCTGCAATATTCTCATCTTGTTTTTTCCACGCAATAATTTGTTCAATTGTGTGCAGCAATGATTCTTCACTTTCAGGTGTCGCGAACGCAACAGACGGCAGGAGTACCGCCGTCATTATCACGACTGTCACTAGCCATGCATAAATATTTCTCATTCCGTCACTTCTCTTTCCTTACCATTCTTTATTCCAATTCGCTCCGCTTTCACCTGAACTGTCATGCCCGCCAATATCTTTCCCATAATGAAGTGTGTAGCGAACTCGCACCACATCTCCATCGAGGAAATACGCATCCGAGAATCCATAGTTCGGGTAATCGCCATTGACGCTATACATCCAGCCGGAGCCGTTAGCGAAATCGAATTCACTTAGGCTGTCTGGTGAGTAGATGTCCCGATTTGAAGTGGTGGACACCTTCTCGACTACTTCCCACAGATCATCAGGAATATGGAGTCCGTTCAACATGCCTGGCTTACTGACGTCGCGCAAATAGAAACTACTGTCGAGGTTTCCAGTTTTACCGTATTCATAACCATTATTGCGCAGTAGTTGATCCAGAATATAGGAACCTCTTTGGCCTTGGTGTATATCCATCTTCGTCGGTTTGATGAGATAGGGGATTCCTAATACGGAAGCTTCTAGACTGATAGTTACTTGTCCGATGACACCGTCTTCTGCTGGCGCTACTGATGTAACCGTGAATGTTTCGGTCACCGTGCGCCCTTCATCGTCCCATACTTTAATCGTGACGTTGTTTTGTCCCGTCTGCAATGTCAGTTTATAACTCGTTTTCGAGCTGTCATCCCAGGTGAATGGAATATTTCCCCCATTAACTTGCACTTGGACGTTTTTCCCTCGAATCCGTTCACCTGAAGCGGTCACCGGCCAGACGTTGATCGTCTTAATATCCCCTTTGACCGTGCTACCTGACTTTAGATCGGTCACTAGTTTCGGTGCATCCGGATCGACTTGTGGTTTTTCGTTCACATTCGGATCTTTATAAGTGATTGTGTACTGTCTTTCCAATTGTTCGTCTTGATAATGTCCAGCGACTTTGACAGTATTCGTTCCATTGATCAGCTGCACACGATAATTCATGCCGTCTGACGATTTTACTAGTTGATCATTGACGGTAATCTCAAGGGGTACATCCACTTCATTCGCGGTCGCTTTCGCGTAGAATGAAAACTCTGCGCTATTTGCTTGTTGGTCTTTTAAGTCTGTTTCCAATGAAATAGTGATTTTTTCTTTCTCATAGATCACGGTGTAGGTCTGTTCCTCTTTTTTTCCATGTAGTTGCGCGGTGAGCTTGAGCGTGTTTTCCCCTTCAACTAATGTAGCTGTATACGAACCCCCAGCTAGTGGTTTTAGTTCTTGATGATTACTTAACACTTTCAGCTTCGCGTCTTTTTCCCCTTGCACAGCTTTCGCGGTGAATGTCAGCGTCTCTTCCATCACTGTTTGATCTTTTAAGTCTGTTGTGATGATGATATCATCACTATTTAACGTCACACGGTACAATTGACTGACACGAAGTAGTTTATTGTCGGATTGTTTATAGATAACTTGGAATTGAATGTCATTCGTACCTTCAATGAATGTGATTTCGCCTGTAAAATCATTCAGTTGCTTGCCGTTTAACGTCACGTTCATTTCCTGGGGAATGAGAGAATCGTCCAAGTGGTTTACGGTGACGACATATACCGGATCGGTGACTGTTTCATTATTTTTGATGTTCGTCGTGAAGTAGCGATTTTGTTGATCCGCCACATCGACGATTTCTATATCTGTATTCGTATTCGGCTTTGTTTTTTCTGGTGCGGGTTTGTTGTTGCCCTCAGCAGGTGTATTGGTCTTGTCATTCGTTTTCGATGAGTTAAGTGGTGCATGGGTAGTTCCTAGTTTGTTGAGTGGTTGATTTTGCGGCTTTTCTTCCGGTTTCTCTTGTGACTTGTCCGTATTTGTCAGTTCTTGTGATTTCGATAGATCTTCTGGATTGGCATCACTTTCTATCATCTTATTGGTATCAGTATTGGAAGATTCATCCCCGCCGCCAGCTAATTTCAGCGTAGAAGCCTCTACTTTTTCATTGAAATCAAATGCAGCGGCTTGTTCATTAGAAGTCGTCGCATATGTAATTGTGCTAAATAGCAGCAAAACGATGAGGCTGTAGTAGATATAGTTTTTGTATTTCATGAATGCATTCTTCGTATTTTTCATTCAACTCTTCCTTTCTTCATTATAAAAGGTATACGGTGCGCAATAATATTGAATTCAAAAAGTCCCCACCTCCTGAATGAGATGGGGACCATGTATGTTCAATAATTAAACTGCACAAATTGAATGATACACAAATCACCCTTTACCGGAAGGTGTCATGTTTACATACTTTGGCAAGTCTCCTGACTTTAGGGCACATTTTCTCCCTATTACAGTGGCCGGACCGCTCAGGATTTTCACCTGATTCCTATTTACTCTTTGCATACTAGACAAAGAACCAAAATACTCTATGTAACTGTTACTAAGCATATAGTTTTTGTAATGTAAAATCAATAGACGGTGTAACTGGAGTAGGGTTCTGTTTTTAGCGTTTTTATAACTAAAACCTCTTATTTCCAAAGAGGTTGCCATTAATGCGAAAGCTTTTTCAAATCAATGTACATAATAAATGAAATATAGGAAATCATACTTATATATTCAGTTAAAAGATTGCAGTGCCTAGATGTTTCCACTATTATCACACACCTATATAAAGGGGATAAAAACCATGAAAGTCAGACCATCTGTCAAGCCAATTTGCGAAAATCCCAAACATAAACAAAGTCAAGGCTAATATAGGATGCTCTATGCCAGTCATAAAGAGTATAGGGAACATTAATAGGCGCCTATTCGAAAAATAGAACGTAAAGGGAGATTATCATATGGATAAGAAAAAATATACGGTAGCTGGAACGAATATAGACGAAGTAAAAAAACTTAATGCAGAATCTGGTCTATCCTATAATGAAATTAATGAAGTTCTTAGCAAAGAAATTGAACAGAGAAAAAGATCAAATGCTGCTCAACATAAAAAGTAATTGGCAATATAAAACTTACCAAGTTTCAAATCGTAATTGGTTTCTCTAGATAATTTATCACCATGATCGCTGTATTCGTTTATGTAGTTATCAAAGTGCCTTTCCACCGTTTCTTCTCACTATATTTAATTGCTACAAAAATCAAAGTAGCACCTGAATAATAGACAATATAACTAATAAAACCTTTTTCAAACCTCCATCCTAGTCCCTGCCTATTAACCTAATAAGAACCCTTGAATTGTAACGAGCGGAGCCAATTGAGACGCTGCCAAACATAGCCAGCCGTAAACTTTGCACCATCTCCCATAACAAAAAAGGTCGATAAATATATTTACATTTCACTTACAAACATCTTCGTGTGAAGAGTAATATCCTTAAAGTCTTTATTTCCATCTTTAATTAAATGGTAAATTGTCTGGCCTGTTTCACGCCCAATAATTTTTCCACAAACACTGCCGATTATATAAATCCTTTAAATTTTTATCGCTTTGCAAGGCGAAACAAGGCGGGTCATTTTTTATATCTTGGAGGGAGTTAAATTAACCTCTCCAGAAATACAAAGTAAAGTGCCCCGAACTTACGAAAAGTAAATTGAGATTTTACGAGAAAGAAATCTAGTTATTGGCGACATGAATGAAAGTCTTATCTTTTTTAAAGAGAGTTAGCTATTATAAATTTTCCGTTTACAGTCTCACACTTAAGCAAAATGATAACAAGGACTATTCCTAAATGGAGTAAGCTTTTTAATAAAGAAAATTTATAATTTTGACCAAAAGCTTCGTCATTTGAAAATGCTATAGGGCTGCTGTAACTAGAGCAATCCTGATCAGCTAATCCATTCAGAACTATGTCTATTTTGTATGTCACATGCCTTCCATGTGAAGCTCGCTTCCCTAGATGTCGGGAAGCTTTCATTTTGTCCACTTTTCTTCCGCTTCAATTAGCACTTGATTATAAAGATTTTTTAATAAATCCCAATAGCTATTAATAGATCTAACAGTGGATTTACCTCTTCTTTTAAGCAAACTGCAGAATACCTATCGCTCCTATGAGGCAAAATAAAAAGTTTTTCGAAAATGATCTCGCAGCACGCTCGTCGAGTAAGTTATTTTGCAATCCAAGCTTTTTTGCACCTACAATGACTTCTAATTCACCCTCGTGTAGTTTTCCGTATAAATGTGTTCACAAGCTGCTTGTTTTTTATCTGTAGGCGCTGAAATTGATCCCCCTTTACAAACTTCTTTAATTCTTTCCTGCCATAGTCCTAATTCGATCTACTATTCATTTTTTTTTGATAGACGGCCTCTGGTACATACACTTCCTTAAATAGTTCATGAAATAAGAAGAGCTTTCCAATAATCGACAAGCTAACGATTGGCGTAGAATTCGTTATATTTTTTCATACTGAACCATTTTCCGTTATTATAATATCCCGAATTGCTTGGAGGTCATCTTCTAAATGCTCATCTGTGTATTCCATCCAAGGAATGTTCGTAGTCTTTAGTAAACCAATAAAGTCAGCAAGCGGTAATTCTGCTAACTCTGCTACCAGTGCAACAGTTACTTGTTTCTCAATAAACATGCCAATCGCTAAGGATCATTTCACTTTGTACTGTTTCTTTTCCTTTCATTTTACCATCACAGCACATGTATATATGAAACTTTTCAGAAAATATAAAATGACCGGACACACACGACCGGTCAATCTGGTTGAAGCGAGAAATACACTATCAATTGCCGGAGACAGTACAGGTCGGTTTGTCCCATAAAAACAGGACTGCCCTGCATATATGCAGAACAGTCCTGTTAAGGAACTATTAATAATTCGAGTCTGATACTTCGCCTTTTACAATGCTTATCCCCGAGCTTGCACCAATACGCGTAGCCCCTGCTTCGACTAGCGCATCGAAATCTTCTCCGCTGCGCACGCCGCCGGACGCTTTGACACCAATGTCTGGGCCAACCGTCTTCCGCATAAGAGCCACGTCTTCTACCGTCGCGCCACCTGTTGAGAACCCAGTTGACGTCTTGACGAAATCAGCGCCGGCTTTGACGGATAGCTCGCATGCACGGACGATTTCTTCATCTGTCAGCAAGCATGTTTCGATGATAACTTTGACCAATGTACCGTTAGCTGCTTCGACTACCGCACGAATATCTGATTCGACCCATTCGTCATCCTGGTCTTTCAGTGCTCCGATATTGATGACCATGTCGATTTCTCCTGCTCCGTTCGCCACTGCATCTTTAGTTTCGAATGCTTTGACTGCAGAAGTAGTCGCTCCAAGAGGGAAACCGATTACCGTGCAGACTAACACATCGGTGCCTTTTAACTGTTCAGCGGCATATGAAACCCAGCCCGGGTTAATGCATACTGATTTAAACTGATAGTCTTTTGCTTCTTGTATGAGCGCCGCGACTTTGTCTTTCGTTGCGTCGGCTTTCAATAATGTATGGTCGATCATTTTTGCTTTATTCATTTATGAACCACTCCTTTAATTATTTTGTAATTTCGTCATGCACGAGTGTTACAGGCTGTACTTTAGAAGCCGAAACTCCGTAAGCATGATAGATCTTTTCTTTTACGTCTTCGATATCTTCCGTGTTGCTATGAATCGTTACGAGCGATTCGCCCACTTCTACGGAGTCCCCGATTTTCTTGTGCAGCACTAGCCCAACCGCCAAATCGATTTCGGATTCTTTTGTTGCGCGTCCCGCACCTAGAAGCATTGCAGCCGTGCCGATTTCATCCGCAGTAATCGCAGAGACATATCCCGCTTCTTTAGCTGGCACGTCGATTGTATACTGGGCCGTAGGAAGCTTCGATAGATCGTCAATGACGGATGTGTCGCCGCCTTGGGATTGCAAGAACAGTTTAAACACTTCAAGCGCTTTGCCGTTTTGGATAACTTCTTCGAGCATTTTTCGTGCTTCCTCCGTCGAGTCCGCTTTTCCTGCCAAACGAACCATATGGCTGCCGAGCGTCAAGCACAGTTCGTGCAAATCTTCCGGGCCATTGCCTTGCAACGTTTCGACGGCTTCTTTAACTTCGAGTGCATTTCCTATGGCATAACCGAGCGGCTGGTTCATGTCCGAAATTACCGCCATCGTCTGACGGCCGATCTTGTTTCCGATCTGCACCATTTCACCCGCGAGTTCACGAGCCATGTCGAGGTCTTTCATGAACGCGCCAGTTCCGACTTTTACATCGAGAACAATTGCATCCGATCCCGCCGCAATCTTCTTGCTCATGATTGAGCTTGCGATCAACGGAATGGAACTGACCGTTGCCGTGACATCACGCAGACTGTAAATCTTCTTGTCTGCAGGGGTAATATTGCCGGATTGTCCGATAACCGCAATTTTGTTTGTATTGACGAGATCGAAGAATTCTTTGTCTGTAATTTCGATATGGAAACCGGGAACGGACTCCAGCTTATCAAGTGTTCCGCCCGTATGACCCAATCCACGGCCCGACATTTTGGCTACCGGGATACCGAGTGCAGCAACAAGTGGCGCGAGCACAAGAGTTGTCGTATCGCCAACTCCGCCTGTAGAGTGTTTATCCACCTTAACGCCCTCGATAGCAGACAAATCGACTTGGTCGCCTGACTCCACCATCGCCATTGTGAACTGCGCGGTTTCTTCCAACGTCATCCCCTGGAAATATACCGCCATTTGAAAGGCTGACATTTGGTAATCTGGAATCGAGCCGTCCGTATATCCATTGATGACAAATGAAATTTCTTCGTTTGTCAACGCATGTCCATCTCGTTTTTTCTCAATCATATCTACCATACGCATAGCATCCACCACTCCTGTTTTTAAATTTTCATTTCTATTATAAAAATAGCCCGATGACAGTCGCTGAAAGAACTGACGCCAATGTTGAACCCAAAAGTAATTTCAAACCGTTTTTCGCCACTTCGTCCCCTTGTTTTGAGCTCAACGCCTTGACAGCGCCTGTAATAATCCCAATGGAACTGAAATTCGCAAAACTAACGAGGAACACCGATATCATACCTACCGCTTTCGTTGACAAGCCTGCCGAAATTTCCCTAAAACTCAACATCGCCACAAATTCGTTGGTGACAAGTTTGGTCGCCATGATGCTGCCGGCTTGTACACTGTCTGCCCAAGGCACGCCCATTACAAAGGCGATTGGTGCAAAGATATACCCCAAAATGGTCTGGAAGGAAACGTTGAACAGCATTTCAAAGAGATAATCGATTCCGTTCATCAACGCGATGAAACCGATCAGCATGGCAGCGACAATAACCGCGACTTTAAAACCATCCATAATACTTTCACTGATCATCTGGAAGAATGACAACTTCTTCTTCGACTCGATCGTTAGCGTATCTTCTTCTTCCGATAATTCATAAGGGTTGATGATACTTGCGACAATCAGTGCCGACATAATATTGAGCGCAATCGCCACTACGACAAACTGCGGTTCGATGATTTCCATGTATGCACCAACGATGGCAACACTGACTGCACTCATCGCGGAAGTACAAAACGTATACAAACGTCTTTTCGAAATATCATCCATTTGGTCCTTGATAGTTAAAAATACTTCGGACTGCCCGAGAACTGCAGAGGATACGGCTATGTAGTTCTCCATTTTCCCCATGCCATTCAACTTACTCAGTACGATTCCTACATATTTAATGATGAACGGTAAAATCTTGAATTGATTTAATATACCAATCAACACGGAAATGAAAACGATTGGCAATAACACATTCAAGAAGAATACGTATTCCCCTTCATTTTCCAATCCGCCAAACACGAAATTGACGCCCGTTACCCCAAGGTCAACCAGCTTCGAGAATAAAGCCGAAACAAAGCCTATGGAGACTACGCCCACTTTTGTATTCAACAAGATAAATGTCAAGACAAGCTGGGTCAGCAGCATAATCACAATCGGTTTATAGCGGATTTTCCTGCGGTCCACACTGACAATCAAGCCCACGATTAACACGAGCAACAATCCGGTTATATAAAATACAACGTTCATCATATTTCCTCCCTTGCATGTTGGTTACGCTTACACTTTGCTTCTTGCACACCATTTTCCTTAGGATGCCGTTGCGACCTGACTTTATGTATAGTATATCATAGACTTTGAGCATATGTGCAGAGGAGGTGAAACATTGTTCATTCCGAATAAAAAAAAGAATCACGCTTATCAATAAGCGGATTCCCATATGTTTCTATTGGTGAAGCAACAAAGCCTGTGCCGTATACTGATCCGTTATAAAGACGTTCGCATAGCCTCCATTAAGCGCTCCATGGATGGCCTCTACTTTGCGGTTCCCACCAGCGACGAGAATGGATTTTTCTTTTTGCTTTAACTCTTCTAGCCGGATGCCAATCGTCCGGTCATTGACGGTAGTATCACATACTTCGCCTGTACGTTTGAAGAAGCGTGAACAAATATCGCCAATCGCTTCTTGATGGAGTTGCTGTTCTTCTTCTGCAGTCAAATAGCCGAGACGGAACAGCAATGATTCGTTGTCGACAGCGCCCACCGTGAACACGGCGATATTCGCTTGTCTCCCGAGTTCAATGAGCCGGTGCATATACCGGTCCGATTCAATCACGACTTTGACTTCAGGTGTGTCGACTAGGACGGGGAGCGGCAAGTAACGGGGGATGGTATGGAAGGCTTCCGCAAATTTGTAAACCGTTTCAGAATCGTATGTATTAACGTCCGACAAGCCGATGCCTCCTTTGAGCTGGATGACCTCGACTCCTTTTACATCTTTTTTCTTCAATTCGTTGGCCACCCGATACATCGTCCGGCCCCATGTCACACCAAGAATATCACCGTCTTTTACGGTTCGATACAAATAGTCCGCCGCTTCTGTGCTAATAGCCTGGATCACATCCCGCTCATCTTCCACTGCCGAGTACGCAATTTTCACTTCTTCGATTTGATATTTGTGCTGCAAGGATTTTGCTAATTGATTATTATCATGAAATGGATCGATGATGTCGATTTTCACGTAGCCATTTTTTTTCGCTTGCTGTAGGAGCCGAGAAACCGTCGGCCTTGAGACGCCTAATTTTTTTGAAATAGCGAGCTGGGTATAATCAAATTGATAGTAAAGTTTGGCTGCTTCTATGATAAGTTGCTTTTTATCGATCTCCAATGCAAGTCCCCCTTATGTAACGGCCTAATCATGAGTCCGAATCTACATATCCAGGCCGATTATACCACAGACGTTAACCAGCGGAAAGCCGCTCTCACTCTTCTTCCTCGCGAGGCAATTTTTTTACTCACTAAAGTTCAGCATCAGCTTCTCTGGTAATCCGTACACTTTCAGGACTCCGATTAATCCAATGATGACAGGGATAAACAACTACTACCGTTTAATTCCAAAAACCTCTCACATCACAACTAACAAAACTCATTCTCTATGATTTGATTCTTATACTCATCAGCTCTGTTTTGGATCAACTTTTATTTTCTTATATCCTTTTACAATATCAAAAACACTTATGAAAAACATTATTCAAACAAAAGGATTTGTTAAAGATAAATCGACTCGTGAAATACCCCCTACTAAAGGAAAGATAATAATTAATATAAAGAAATACGTCAATAATATAACTTGCCATAGAGGATTGAATCTTGAGACATCCTCTTTTTGAAAGTAATTCATAATGAGGCTGATGAAGGAAATCAATAGTATGAGTCCAATAAGTATTGATTGGTATATATATATAAGAAACCAACTTTGGGAAGGAATCATAAATTAGTAATAATGTTAGTACTACTAGTGCTATAATGCCCCAAAAGTGACGTCTCCGTAAAAATTATAGGATCAAATAGCAAACTACAACAGTAAAGACCGTGATTAACTTCAGCATCTTTGGCAATTCATATACGCACCAAACAACAAATCCCCTCATTCATGTCCATTCATGACACAAACAAGGGGCTTATTTTTGTGAAAATCACTTCTCATCTTCCTCATCACACGGTGGCTTCCTAACAATCGTCTTCCCACTCGAATACAACCCACTCGCTGACAACCCCATAATCAACCCGCCTAGAATTCCCGACTTCCAATCATGCGGAAACAAGTAGAAGATCCCGCCACCAATGCCTAGTAGTAAAGAAAAGATCGGAATCAGTTTCTTTGGCAATCCATTCATTTTTAAAATTTCTGTTAATCCGATAATAACGGGGATCAGTACAATATCTGAAACTTCCAATGCGTGTCCTCCTCTTTTTCTATTCTATTCAGACTGTATGCAAGATGAATCGGCGTTTTGCATAGAGTGTAGAAGAAAGATTGATGAAAGGAGATGCCTATGGTCACAGGATTGCTCATTATTTTAAGTTTGGTGCTATTGCTGCCATTTACAATCCCTCGCATTGAACGTAATTTGGAATTGTTTTTATTCGTCATGGGTTGTGCTGCGGCATTTGTTAGCGGAGTGTTTCAGTGGGAGTTGTGGAATAAGGCGTTACACGATCCTTTGCATATTACGTTTGCGGTCCTTGTAGCAGGAATCGTGTTTCGCTGGATACGACATCCGTTTGAGAAAGCAGTATTATCAGGGAGCAGAATCATTCCATTCCGCTTATACTTAGCGCTAATTATTATGGGATTAGGCTTAATTTCCAGTATTATCACCGCGATCATTGCGGCGCTAGTCCTCGTAGCTATCGCGTCCGTCTTGCAAATGGACCGAATATCAGAAATCCGCTTTGTGATATTAGCGTGTTACGCAATCGGCATGGGCGCGGTGCTGACACCGATCGGGGAGCCTCTTTCAACGATTGCAACAAATAAACTGGATGAAGACTTTTATTACTTAATGAACTTGCTTGGTACAGATATTATAGCCGGTGTATTCGTCTTCGGACTGCTCGCATTCTTCCTGATCCGCCCACGCAACCGCTCGCGGCACCGTTCTTCCGGACAAGCGGCAGAGTCATACATAAGTATTTTCGGGCGCGGAGTGAAAGTGTATATATTTGTTTTGGCTTTGACATTGCTTGGTGCGGGATTTGAGCCATTGATCACACTATACTTACTTGATCTTCATCCATTGACGCTTTACTGGATCAACATGATTTCAGCTGTACTCGACAACGCGACGCTCGCTGCTGCGGAAATCAGTCCCGCGATGGACGAATCCACGATCCAAGCGCTGCTACTCGGTTTACTTATTAGTGGCGGGATGTTGATTCCGGGTAATATCCCCAATATCATTGCGGCAGGTAAGCTTAATATTCGCAGTGGCGAATGGGCACGGGTCGGTGTACCGCTTGGATTGCTCGCGATGGCCGTCTATTTTGTTATTCTACTTAGCAGACAATGAAAAAAGACCGCGTTGTGAAGTGCACCCCAAGAGTTAGATTGCGACTCTAACTTTAGGGGTACCTCAGCTGGCGGTCTTTTCGTGTTACTCGATTACTTTCACCCAGACTCTATACTTTTTGTCATCCGTCTGAACCAATTTAGTATTAGGACTCGGTGCGTTATTCTTCTTTGTGAAACCCGTTTCAAACGAAGGAGTTTTGATACTCTCCCCTATGTTCTCCTCGGAAGGCATGCCGATTCCAATTGCATCCGTTACCGTCCATGTATCATCTTTCTCTTTGTTCAACTTTGCGACAAATATTTCTTCCGTGCCATCCAATATCCCTTTATAGACATTGATTACTTTATTATTATCAACTTCCAACGTTCGATACACTTTCACGACTTCCGCAAAACCTTCTTCAGCATGAAGCTGTTCAATTGCCTCTTGTGGCGTATTCGATGTACTGTTCTTATTTGCGGTCTGACAACCAGTGAGTACCACCGCCATAAACGTAATATAAAATAGCTTTCGAAGCATGAGATCCTCTCCTTATCTATTTTATTGAATACCCTATTGTCGGCTATATTCAATCCTCATTTTCTTATCTACATTAAAAAATGCGTTCTTTCTTTCCTTCTATTATCTTGAAATGTACATCTGATGTTGATCCGCTATAGATACGATCCGGCACGTTCGAGACGTCCAAAATTTCATTGAGCTCAATGAATTCTGTCCGATTCCCTTCAATTGTCATCTTATAGGGACCTGCTATATTCATCAGTGATACCATTTTCATTTCATCTTGGCCAAACCCACTGTCCAAGAACTCCAGCTCGAAAGATACGGGGTTTTTGCTGTGATTTTTCAAAGTCAACTGGCAGTCCCCACTCATCCGTTCATTATCGTCCAACGTATCAAATGCGCACTTGCCTTTCTGGTCGTAGGAAATGGCTCCAATACCGCTCGCTAATGTTTCTTGATACGCCGTAATGAGATATACCGGGATCAATGCATACAGGAAGAGCACAAGCACAGCTAACACAACATAAAATTTCTTCAATCCGTAAATCAGCAGCGCCATCGCGATCAGGAATAAAAGAGTGCCTACTAGTCCTTTCCAAACGAGTCTGTCATCGGCTTGAATGGGAAACGACATGAATGTCACGGTAGCTCCGATTAACGGATTATTTGGGTAGGGGAAAAATAAAAACATGCAAATGGCAAGAAGTACCACAGCACTTATAAGTGCGGTTCTATTTTTTATCACGGTGTTTCTCCTTCTATTTGAATTGAAAATGGTTCATCTTCTTACTTCTACTTATTGAGTCTGTCTGCGATCGATTGAAGGATTTCATTTTTGCGTTCTTGTAGTTTAAGGAATTTCAATGCAAACCATACAGTGAAAATAAGGAATGCGATCGGGATGATGTATATGAATACGCTTAAAATAGATAGAAACGAAAAAATCAGATTGTTGTCGTTGTGCATATGTATTTCCTCCTTTCACGATTTATGTTGACTGCTCCTTTTTTGGAAACAGATAAGATACTAGCAATAAGGCTATTGCGGCTCCCCATCCTATATACATCCATAGATTTAACAAGTTTTCAGGGATCGTATACGCCACTTCCGTAATATACAGTATCAGACGAACGACCTGTGAACCCAATACAATGAAGAGCGCCAAGTATTGCAATACATCGCGGGTGTTTTTCTTTTGTTTCTGCACTTGTACGACCTCCCACTGCTCAGGATAGCGATTTCTCCATAGAAACTACGGCAATCGACGTACCATCCGTTCTATGTAGTACAGATTCTTCACACACGTGATAGCCGATCGATTGATAGAGTGAGATGTTTTTCGGCACATCTGCTCGCACTTTGCATACTATTACCCTCTTCCCTTGTTGCGTCGCATACTCCTCTAAATATCGCAGTATTTTTTTCGCGATGCCTTGACCTTGTCTTTCTGGCACTACAGAGAATCTAGAAAAATAGAGGCTTTCATCTTCCAATCGAAAACGAACCATCGCGACCGGCTCCTCTTCTATATAGCCAATCAACGCCTCTACACCACTTTGCATTTCAGCGGCGATACTTTCGACGGTTTCTTTCAAAGCACTCGTCGGAGGTGTGGCCTGCTCATATTCACGAAACGCGCGAATCATCACGTCACGGATGATAGGAACGTCAGATATGTTCGCTTTTATAATGTTCATAACTGTCCTCATTTCATTTTATATTAATTATGAATAGATAGAAGTGAATGCCGCCATATCTCCATTCTCAAACAGCTCGATCGTTTCATACTCTTTGTCTAAGTAAATTTCATAGAATTGCTGTTCTTGAAAAGTTTTTGATTCGCCTTCGTCTTGATTTTTATCATACAGAATGTGCAACGTGTCTCCATCGCTTTCTACGTCAAAGTTGGTAAAGTCCACGGCGTAATCTTCCTGATTTTCATGAGAGGTGTTAAAATAAATGACCAATTTATCGTCTGACGTGTCGTAAAATAAATACACGCCATTTTCAGCCTGCGCGTGTTGGTAGAATACCTGATCACCCTTATCCAAGTCCTTCATGGTGACTTCCTCGTAAGATAATGTTCGATTCGTATTACATCCGATCAGTAACGCTGCACAGAGAACCATGACCAAAAGTTGTTTCATCAACTCTCCTCCTGTCTTTGGTGTTCTGAAGAGTGAATAATACTTTAACTACCTCTAACACTACTATTTCCCATGTTTTCTGTAAAGTGAGTACAAAAAAACACTGCGGGGAAAGCAGTGTTTTGAAAGAAGAAGAAAGGGTAACTCAATCACCGTTACTATCTTGCATTTAGCTCAGAGAGTAGTAGAGACGCGACCGTGTATTGAGCGATTGCAGGCCTTGATAGAGCGGATATCACGTAACATTGAGCGATCAAGCATAAGCTATGAGCGCTTGAACGAATGTATGAGCGCATCCACCTGAAATGTTAATCCACGTTGGCCCTATCCTACCGCTCAACGATACTTCACCCAACCACCATCTTGTTTCTGGTCACTCCCACGCTTGCTTAATCGCCCAAGCACAAACGCGCCGGCGACTAGACCAATCATAGTATTCGTTTTCTTATTGAACACTTGCTTCATCATCAAGTTCATATTTTGCGGACGCTCCGCCAGTCTGCGCATGAAGTACCCGTACCAATCCTCGCCAAACGGTACGTATGTACAGAAATTATAGCCCTCTTTCGCCA
Organism: Sporosarcina sp. P19; assembly: GCF_002743165.1. Classification (NCBI taxonomy): domain Bacteria; kingdom Bacillati; phylum Bacillota; class Bacilli; order Caryophanales; family Caryophanaceae; genus Sporosarcina; species Sporosarcina sp. P19. The sequence goes on from NZ_PDYR01000015.1 coordinate 29,913, forward strand.
ACTGCAACTGCAACTCATGGCGGAAGCCGTACAGCATCTGGAACTCGAATTGATCACGTGAAATATCATGTTCTTTCACAAACTGCTTCACATGATTGATGATGTTATGGTCATGTGTCGCAATCGATGTAAACGCTCCGTGCAATAAGTGTTCTTCAATGATCTTAATATAATTTTCATCAATATCTTGTTTATCTATATACGCAACGTCCGGTGACTCTTTATACGCACCTTTTACTAGACGGATGCGTGTATCGTTGTATTTTTTCGTATCACCCAACGCCCGGTGAAAATAAGCTTGGATAACGGTTCCGACGTTTTCATAGCCCTTTGCTTTTAATTCGTCTAGTAAACGGAACGTCGGTTCAAGTCGTGAGTGATTTTCCATATCAAAATTAACAAACATTCCTACCTTGTTTGCTCGTTTGACGATTTCTTCTACTTGTTGTTCGCAAAACGCATAATCAATATCGAGGCCGAGCTGTGATGGTTTGATCGAGATGTGCGCATCTACTTCATGTTCTTGGATTGCGTCCACTACCGCTAAGATTTGTTCTTTCGCTTCAATGGCCTCGCTCTTTTCGTACACAAATTCACCCAAATTGTCGATCGTGCATGAAATGCCTGCTAGATTAAGTTCTTTGACACTAGTAATCATTTCTTCGATGTTAGTTCCTGCCACGACTTGTTGGGCCCCTAGTTGAAAGCCGTATTTTTGGGCAGCTTGATTCAGTAGTTGATTTTCAGATAAACCGATAAAGAAGTTTCTTAGCATAGTTTCCACCTCATTTGTATATTTCGTATATCGAAATTATAACACTATTCCGTCATGTAAGCCTATACATTTGTTTATTCAGTTATTTTCAAGTTCCTATGAACGGTAGCATTCGGTCTGCTGGACTATTCGGTTTAATGATCTCCTGTAAATCGAGCAAGGGAATCGGAAAATATGGGAAGCCGGCTACGTAAGGTGAAATTTCGTATAGTTGGAAGTAGACCACTAGACTCGTGTCTGCGATGTAGAAATCTTGATCAGGTTTGATTTTAGTGAATGGCTCAAGCACCGGAGTTTTCCATTGCTGAATATGGCGTCTGACATATTCCGATATCCGCTGCACATAAGGACTGCCTGGCTTGAACAGATCTTGTAGATTGTATTGCCTTCCCGTCTTCGTATCAAACGTCAGAGATTTGACGTAGGTCATTCCATGCGCTCCACCAGTGAACGAGTAGACAATTAAGTTAATACTAAAGAGATCACGCTGATTATTTTTGATTTCGTACGTTGCGACCATCTCCACAAGACTTGGGTCATAATAATTATTATCCTCTAGCATTTTATTCATTTCCTTGAACAGTACTTGATTTAGTTTCTGTTGAACTTTTGGATCATCCAGTTGTGTGATGACGGGATAAGACACATCCACTTTTGGCCTTCTATTTGATATGTGATACGTTTGAATAACAGCAGGATTTTTCATCATTTCATCCTTCCCAAGACATTTGTCTACTATATGCAAGGGACGGACAGAAAGTTTCTCGCTTTTTTCGGGGTCGTATGATAGGATAAACACTGACTGATATAAGGATGTGAAGTAAAATGATCAATATTACATTACCTAAACCGGACGTAACGATCGTTCGCAGAAAACAAGAAATGGGACCTGATGAAACGCCAATTAAGCCAATTTATGGTTTCATCGATTTTCATGATATTCCACGTGATAAAGGCGGCCTTTTGTTGTTCTTCAACCAAAGCGACGAGTTATTATTCGTAGGAAAAGCACGAAAATTACGTCCACGGCTAAAAAAGCATTTTGAAGACCAAGTGTCTCCATTACGTAATCACCGTGAAGAAGTAGCGAAAATTTCCGCTGTTATTATCGATGACCCAATGGAACGCGAAATCTACGAAACGTACGTAATCAACACACAGCAAGCTAAATACAACGTAGAAAAAGCATTTTTCAGAGACTGAGCTGTCTGCCTTCGCAGACGGCTTTTATTTTTGGTTAAAAACCATCTGCTCCTTTCGATAACTGGACATCTACCACATCTGCTACATGAATTCTTTCCGTTCCGAATGGATCACGCAGCACAATGGTCATCGTCTGCAAGTCGAGCGCTTCAATCTCCCCTTGATGAAAGCGAACTTCTCCATCATGCCAAGTTTTAATCCATGTCTCACCACGTCTGCGCCAAGCTATTTCAAGTGTCTCTTGCATCGTTTGTAGTTCCCAATCGGTTAACTCGGGCCGTTCAATATACTCATCTTCCCATTGCCAATCGCGTAGTCTCTCGAGGTGTTCAGGCAGCATGAGCGACGTCCACTTCAATTTCCCTCTATCTCGGTTCCTTTCCATCACATATTCCCCATTTCCTAAGCGTATGTATGTTCGTATTATACAGAACGTACATTCGAAATTCAATGGTAAAAAAGGCCATCGCTTTACATGCGATGGCCAAGTGTTTATTTAGGTAATTCGAATGAACCGACAAACACTTCCAGTTCACGCGCCATTTGATTGGTCTGCGTAGAACGTTCTGAAATTTCTTCTATACTCGCTGTCGTTTGCTCGGCAGCTGCTGCAATATTATTGGTCATGTCTTCAATATTTTGTACAGCGTGCGTCAAGTGCTCAATCAACTGTACCGCTTCTGTTGATTTCGCGGCTTCTGACGTCATCAAGTTTGAGATATTCTTGATTTCCGTGACAGTTTCTCCAACTGCCACGGAAATATTACTCAATGACTGAGACGTAAGCTTCACTGTTTCAGTACCCTTCGTGATGTGTTTCGTATTTTCCGATGTAGAAGTAATGACTTGCTGGATGCGATCCGAAATATCCTTCACCAGCTTCTCTACTTCGAGTACTTCCTGATTCGATTGCTCAGCCAAGTTCCGTACTTCTTCCGCCACTACCGCAAAGCCTTTACCGTGTTCACCTGCACGCGCCGCTTCAATGGATGCGTTCAGTGCAAGTAAATTGGTTTGAGCTGCAATTCCTGCGATGGAACCCGTGATGTTTTGGATCTTCGTCGTAGATTCAACCAAGTTTTGAATCGTATCTCCAACTTGTTGTGAACCATTTCGAATTAATTCCATATCATAGCTAATTTCCTCTGCGCGTTTCGCGCCTTCTAGTGCAATCTTCATCGTTTCATTGGAGTTAACGAGCATCGAATCAGCGCTTTGTTTCGTATTGTCTAAACCACTTGCTAATCCCGTAAGAATACCCGTTGCGTGCTCCGCAGTTGACGTACCTTCCGTAACAGCTGTGACGACTTCTTCAATATTATGTGCAACCATCGTAATCGCTTCACGCATTTCAGAAAGTGATGCAGAAGTTTCCCCTGCGTTTTCGGATAAATGCTGCGATGTCGTATTCATCGTCGCGATCATATCTTGTAGGTTCACCGTCATACGATTCAGTGTACGAGCCAAGTCGCCCACTTCGTCTTGTGATTTCACTTCTGTCGGTTGGACCGCCAAGTTACCATCCGCAATTTCCTTCGCCTGCTCAATTAAGCTCGTGATCGGCTTAGTTTTCCGGCGAATCAAGAATCCTGTTCCAATTGAAGCAAGTATCATAGGAATAATACTGATCATGATTCCGTCGCGTACAACGTCCCAAGTACGATGTTTGACGATGTTGGCATCGAAATCAATTACGCTGACTGCGATGATTTCTTTACTCGCATCCTGGTCTTCGTGTATTGGCGCATAACCCGAAAGCCGCTCTATACCGCCATACTCGTAAGGCTGAGAGTACGTCGAATGTCGATGTTCGAGTAGATCGGCAATCGCTTCTTTGTCTAAATGGAACTGGTCTCCCGGCTTAAATCCACTTGCTTTCAGATTATCGTCGAGGGCAATGATTTTTCCATCCAAATCCAAAATATATTGTGTTTCAAATATATTTTTGTGTTCAGTTGTCCAGTTCAATGTCTTCCCAAGTTCATTTTGTGTGTCGACGTCACCAGCCAATGCCTTTTCCATATCACCAGGTCGAATCAATCCAGTAGTAATATTGGCGCAGCCGTACGCCTCAATTCCTGCAGCATCATACAATTTGTCATAAGCAGTCTTATATGTAGCAAGTGATGTAATGATTAACATCACCACCAAGATTCCAGCTATAATAGAACCTAGCTGAAACGTTAACGAATCTTTAACTTTCATCAAACCTTATGCCCACCCTTCCTATTTGGTTTATCTAGTTCATTCGTTGTCTTTATCATACGCTATCAGTCTACAATTAAAAAGAAGAAAATGAAAAACTCTTTAATTTTAAAATAATGAGTAAGATGTAGGTATTATTATCGTGTCACAACTGTTTTATTTCGTATATAATATTGTATGATGAATAGTATATAAGCATAAAGTTTTTTGAAGGAAAAGGAGGTGTTCTTTTTTGACTGAAGAACAGACAATTTTCAATTTGGTACATTTAATGGATCAAGTGACAAATAAAATGCTGATCCGTTTCCAGCAAGAATCCAAGCTGTCCCTAGGAATCTCCCATATTCTTGTATTGCTAGAGTTACATAACAAAGGTGAACAACGTCCTTCTGACTTGGCTGAGACACTAGGCTTCACGCCCGCTTCATTGACGCACTTGTCGTCAAAGCTCATTAAGAGCGAATTTATTACGTTGCGTAATGATGAAGAAGACCGACGAACAAAGTATTGGGAAATAACTCCTAGAGGCCTAGAGATTTTGGGCGAAGCGCAGAAATGCGGAGTAAAAGTGCGTTCGGAGTTCTTTAGTCACTTATCGGAGGCTGAACGAAATAGTTTAGTCCAAATTTACACTAAATTAAATAACACGTTTGTTTGAGAGAAGCTGTTCCGTTGTGGAGCAGCTTTTTGTATTGGTAGAGCTCGTTGCTCGATAGATACGCCCGTGCGCTCTATGGCGTGTGGTATTCGCTCTATCTATGGCCGCGTGCGCTCATACTTTTACCACGAACGCTCTATAGCACGCGCTAGCCGCTCTATCAAACACCGCGTGCGCTCATACTTCCACCACGAACGCTCTATAACACGCGCCAGTCGCTCTATCAAACACCCCATCCGCTCATACTTCCACCACGAACGCTCTATCACACGTGCCATCCGCTCTATCAAACACCCCATCCGCTCATACTCCCACCGGCAAACGCTCTATAACACGCGCCAGCCGCTCTATCACCCCCCCACCCGACCATACTCCTACATACAAAAAAAGACTGCCCCATAAATCAGGACAGCCTCGAATGTTGTTTTAACGTAATTTGATAGACCCACCGTCTACCATCATCGTTTGACCCGTGATGTAAGAAGCGTCTTCGCTCGCTAGGAATACTGCTGTGCGACCGATATCTTTTTCTGGATCGCCTAGGCGTCCAAGTGGGTTTCTCGCAAGAATAGCTTGATAAGATTCCGGATTCTCTTGTCCCCAATGCTCAATGCCTGGTGTTTTGGCAATTGGGGAAATCAGGTTACACGTGATGCCATATTGACCCCATTCATTCGCCGCCACTCTTGTGATCCCGCGGATGGCTTCTTTCGCCGCAGCGTATGAACCTTGGTTCACATCGCCATTTAATCCTGCGCCGGATGAGAAGTTGATCACGGTTCCTTTTGACTCTTTCAAGTGCGGAAGAGCCGCTTGCATCAAGTAGAGCGTTGGATAGAATCCTGTATTGAACGACAGATCTATGTCTTCTTGCGTCATCTCTTCAATAGATTTCATACGTGAAGCATGTGCGTTGTTGACTAAGATGTCCAATTTTCCGAGCTTCGTTACAACTTGCTCGACAATGGAAGGTAATTCTTTTCGAACAGTTAAGTCCGCTTGAAGAAAAATCGATTGCGGAGAGATTTTCTGCAATTTTTCAATCGCTGCGTCGCCTGCTTCTTTGTTTAAGTCAACGATCGCGATAGTCGCGCCTTCTTTAGCGAATGCTGTAGCAATGCCTAACCCGATGCCGCCAGCTCCACCTGTAATGATTGCAACTTTTTTGTCTAATTTCATATGTACCATCTCCTTATTGATTATAGTTTAACATTAAATCAATTTCAGTGTACACTAATTAACCTCGACAACGCGCAAGCCTATATGAAAATTTCTGTCTGTGGAACTGCCGACGGTTTGCCGAATAAATAGCCTTGGAATAGTTGATAACCTTTCGCTTTCAACCATTCAAAATCTTCTACTGCTTCTATTCCCTCTGCTAAAGGAATCGCATCCACCGCCAGTGCTTTATCAAGAAACTCCCCTGCTATAAGCTGCTTAGCAGGATCAGTCGCCACACCTTGCACATACTTAATATCGAGCTTCATGTAGTTCGGTCGAAGGAAAGAAAGTACTTCAGCCGTGTTATAACCTTCCCCAACATCATCGAGGGCATACTCGAATCCTTTTGAATGATAGTACTCCAAAATCGTTTTTAAATGGTCCATGTCTTCCACTTTTTCCGACTCCACTACTTCAAAGATTAAACGGTATGGGTCAATTTCTAATTCGTTAGCTAAAATAATCGTCGATCGCAAGCAAAACTCCGGCGAATAGATAGAGGTTGGAATGAAATTAATGAATGCCTTTTGCGTAATATGTTTGGCATGGCGAACTGCTGTTAGACGACACACTCTGTCAAGAGCATATAATCTACCGCGCTCTTTTGCCGCGGAGAAAATTTCATTCGGATAAATCACTCTACCGTCTTTATGATAGAAACGCGCGAGCAATTCGTAAGCATAAATCTCGAGGTCGGGTGTAACAATAGGCTGATAATGGCTCGTCAATTGTTCATCTTGAATGACTTGATCAATCCACTGCATTTCGACTACGTGCAGGACTTCCGAGAGAGGCCGCCAGTCGGTTTGGTCGAGACGAAATTGAATAGTATCCATTTCTACTGCATGATCGACGCAAAAGTCGTATAATTCTTTTATCCCTTGTTCTTTCACATGAAATGTTTGATCTTCCTGGTTCACCAGCATATGAGCTCGTTTCAAATGATCTTCTATTGATTCGAACAGTGCTGTTTGCTTACAATTTTCAAATGAGACTTCATAATCAATCTCACGGACAATGCAACCTTTGCAAGGCATGTATTTCACCCCTTCAGTATTTGATGTGAAAATCATATCATATTTCAGGTACTTTTCTCACATAGGGGTGTGGAAATATAGTTTTTCTAGTTAAATAGCAGGCCAGTGTTTAGATTACTTTCATTTGTGGAATGACAAGGATATAGAACGTTTACACGTTTTGACGGAAGTTAGACGTTCAAGTTAGAAACGCACTTATTATGTGGAGGTGACTAGATTGAAGGTGCTCTTGTATATTAGTGCCATAGTCGCCGTTGCGGCTTTAGTGGTTATCGCAATTGCTATTATTAAAACAGCCAAAGCGGTCAAAGAAGCAATGACAGATGTAAAAGAAACGATGAAACGTGTGGAACTGAAAGTGGGCGGCATCACGGATAAAGCCGATCAACTCATGACTCAGACGAACCAAATTGCGGATGATGCGAATGCAAAACTGCAATCGGTTGACGGATTGGCGGCTTCAGCGAAAGAACTTCGCGAATCCACCCAGTATGTGCAGAACTCTATCGCTAAAATGGCGGATCAAGTATCAGCGCCTCCTGGCAAGTATGCCAAGTTGATGGAGCAAACGACTGCATTGTCAGAAGTGGCATCAAAAATGTACTACAAGATGAAGCAGAATAACGGAGAGAGGTGAACTTGATGGATTGGGTACTAGGAATAGGCGTATTGCTCATCGGCATCGCGCTAATTATTGTCGCAATCGTGTTAATTAAACCACTTGGAAAGTTGACCGAAGTATTGGAAAGCGTCAAGAAGACGACCGATACCCTACCGTCAACGGTAGCGGAAGTTACGGGTCAGACTCAGCAAATTCTTCATACGACGAATGATACGATTAGTAATGTAAACAAACAGATTTATGAAGTAACACCGGTCTTCCAGATCGTTGGGGATGTCGGCGAAGCTTCACGTGAAGTGACGACTGCCGCACTCGATACAACGATTCGTTTTAAAGATCGTGTAGGAAATGCGAGTGAGTTTGTTCGCGAGAAAGAGTATAAAGGATTGTATGGAGTGGCTACGTTGGCATTTTATTTGATGCAACAACGTAAAGAGCTGAAGAAGATGCGACCATAAGTGGAAGAGCTGTTCAGAGGGTCTTGTAGAGACTTTGTGAATGGCTCTTTTTCTATGATAAGAGGAGAAACCGTTGATTGACGTACTAGGCGGACGCTTTACTACACGGGAGTCGCCATCCGAAACAAAGAACAACTACGTTACGGCACATAAATCTTATAATGCAATTGCCACCGTTCATTCAATTCAATCGTTATTTTTTAATTAATTTTATACTATCTTGCTTACCTTTGAACTTTATAGTGATTCTGTATTCATCGTCCTCATATGTTTCATTATTAACAGTCCCCACTAAAAAGGAAATCGTGTTACCTTCAACTTTTGTCTTCATATCTTCAACATTCCCCGTAATCACGCCATCGTTACCTTCCAATTCAATGTCAATGTTATTTATATCCTCCCGAGATAACTCTAAATCCTTTAATTCGATTTCAACCCAATTCACCTTTTTTCCTCGTACAATATTGGATTGTATATGTAGCTTACATTCCAATACTTTCCCTCTCCATAAAAAACTACTTCATCAGAAACTACTTTTTGTGTGGTGGATGCACAAGCCGTTAACACGAGTATAAGAATAATGCTTACTATCCCTTTACACTTCATAATTAAACCCCTTTTTTGAAAAAGTTTATTTCATACTCACACTTTTCCCCCCTTACACTAACCATCCTATTCACATAATTGAGATGTAGTCTCTACTATTAGAATCCAAGTGTAAAAGCAAGAACTAGAAAAATCACTATACCTACACTTCGGGTAATCCATCCATTTATAGTCCAATTCCCCCTATGAGGATCCATTCTGCTCCAAATCATAAAAGCAATTATTAAAAAAGAAATAAACAATACCCAATTTGTCCAAACGTTATTAAAGTACTGTAAAGCCATAAAGCTAATTATTGCGTTTACAACAACAACAAAGACGGCATTTAGTATCAAGCTTAAGAGAAATGGTTTCCCCTGCTTACATATTCTTTCGCTAACGCCATATGAATACTTCCATTAATTGTTAATTGTCAATATTATAACACCCATCATTAATTTGATTATAAAATTTCTACTTTTTAAAATCGTGTAAGTTAATCTACCTGACATAGTTTTACTATTCATACTCAAAAATTTAACACTCGCCTGAACACAACACCCCAAAACCTAAAAAAAGACTGAAGGTCAAGCCCGATTGGGATTGATCTTCAGTCTTTTTCATCACTTAAAATGACGCATTTTCTGGTGCTGGTAACTTTTTTTGTGGGCGACCTTGTTCTGCACGATCCTTAGCAGCGCTCACAGATTGCTTGCGCTTCTTAAAGATGTAATAGCCTAACATGGCTGAGCCGTAGATGTTACCTAGTTTCTTGTTTTGCTCTGATGTGTCCTTGTGGTCTCCTTTTTGTTGAACAGAAGACGACACGTCCACTAACGAAGAAGTAAGTTGGTGTGTAGATTCTCCAAGGTCACCGATTACTTTGAACAATGGAGTCAGGTTTTCAATCTTAGTATTGATATCTGCTAATGAATCATTACTGTTTTTAATCAAATTTCCAGTTTCGTCCAATATACCGTCAAGTTGTTTCGGAAGCGCTCCTACTGTCTCATCGACGTCGTGCAGGATATTTCCGACTTGTTGTAATACCTTAGCGAAATAGATAGCTAAAATAACGAAGGCGATACCGATGAGTATGACGCCAATTCCAACGAGATCCATTTTCATACCTCATTTCCATTTACGTATTTTTTAAACTCTTCTTACCGCGTTGCCATGAATCGTAAACTTGGACACCAAACTCTCCATATTGAATGGCTTGAACGAATTTTTCCGTTCCTGGAAGAGAACCATCCTCTTCAAATTGTCTTGTCCGCTTGTTTATTTCTTCACTCAAGTACTGGCTTGAACGTCCGATATTTTCAATAGAAGAAAATAGAGGTGTCGTTGCAGCGAGTTTCACTTGAACATCTGTCGCCAGTTGTTCAGTCTCATTTAAAGTTCCATATAATTGCTCAATGCTCTTGTCGAGCTCTGCCTCTACCCCTTTTACTGTTCCCATAACTGTCAGCAATAAGTTCGAAGACTTCGTTAGTAACAATGAAAGGTAGATGGCGACAATCAATACCGAGATTGCGATTAATAATAAACCAATATACGCCATACACACATCCTCCTCTCTAACAAACTACATACACCTTATCATTCTATACCACTCTCAGTTTTTCTAAAACATTAATCATCCGAAGTTCTGCGATATGAGTGAATGAATTTAATTTTCGTGTGTAGTGAGAGCGAACGGAAACCAATGGTGATCACGAGATTACTACTTCTTATGTTTAATTTATATAGAAAAAGTTCAAACACTAATATGTAGATAGTGGATACACATTCACAGAATTCATTACCTGTAGTGTATGATCTTTCATCTTCAACGCAAAAAATCCTATGCTCCGTATGAGGGAGCATAGGATTTTTTGTTATTCTTCATGTCGTCCGACACAACGCTCGCATTCGTACATTACAGACTCTTGCTTTTCCTTGAACTGGTTCCCACATTCCGTACAAACCTTTTCCACCATTTGTCTTTTCTGCTCTGTGTTCTTTTTCATCGTCCATTCCCCCATTCGTTTTATTGTGATGCGCTGTACTGATACAGCGACTTTTCTTAAGACTAATATATAACAGAGTCGTCAGATTTGTCACTCTTTTCGGACGAAATCTGTTATTTTGCGATGGAATCCAAAAGAGCACGACGAATGAAGGTATTATAAAAGATGAAAATAAAAATGGCATGTCAATATCGAGACATACCATTTCTTTCCCCTTTACATCAGCAATCCGTAAACCATTACAGCTGCGATGATGACAAGAGTTATGACAAACACCGTCCATTGCATATTATCCGGCTTTTCTGGTCTACTATCCCATTTCTGCATGAATAAACGCTTCCTTTCTGGTGTTAGTGTCTCATTCATTAGTTTTCCCTTCTGTTTACGAATTAAACACCACTTATTTGTGTATAATCTAAAGAAATCTACATGTTTTATTTAAATTAATATATGTTTCAACGCTATTCCAAGATAGCAAAAAGCTTCCTTATTACCTAAATGTTTGATCCACTCTATTTGTTGAAAGCCCTTGCCAATCCAGTAAACGCTTACATTAACAGAAAGTTCCCAATAAAGTCACTACTATTAAAATAAACACACAATTTAGAACTTTCGTATGTTCATTCAGTTTTTTTCATGTTATTATGAGTAAACGTTGACTCAATAACGGAGGTTAGATGATAAGTTATGAAGGTGAAAAAAATGGAAACTCCAAGCGTTCAAGTAGAAGATATCTTAATTGCTAATCAGCTACTGAAAGACATCGTAGCTCATACGCCTTTACAGAAAAATGTTCGTCTATCGGAAAAGTATGACTGCCATGTGTATATTAAGCGGGAAGATTTGCAGCATGTCCGTTCCTTTAAATTGCGCGGTGCTTATTATAAGATGAAACGCATCGAAACAGAAGCACGTAAAAAAGGAATTGTCTGTGCGAGTGCAGGAAACCATGCACAAGGCGTAGCGTACGCATGTGCAAAACTGGACATTGACGGCAAGATCTTCATGCCTCAAACAACTCCTAGACAAAAAGTAAATATGGTGAAAATGTTCGGACGCGATCGTATTGAAATTATTTTAGTCGGAGATACGTTCGATGATTGTTTCGAAAGCGCGGTCGAATTGATGGAAAAAGAAAAGCGTATTTTCATCCATCCATTCAATGACAAGGATATTATCGCCGGACAAGGGACGGTAGCTGTTGAGATCATGAACGACATCGAAGAGCCGATCGATTACGTATTCGCGAGTATCGGTGGTGGTGGATTGATGTCAGGAATCAGCACGTACATTAAAAACTTGTCTCCGCATACGAAAATGATTGGTGCAGAGCCAGCAGGTGCAGCGAGCATGAAGGCTTCTATCGACGCGCAAAAGGTCGTACCTCTGGCAACGATCGATAAATTCGTCGATGGCGCGGCTGTCAAATGCGTAGGCAATCTGAATTACGACATTTGCAATAACTATCTCGAAAACACCGTCAGCGTCCCTGAAGGTAAAGTATGTACGGCCATTCTCGATCTATACAATGAACACGCGATCATCGCAGAGCCAGCAGGTGCCCTTCCAATTGCCGCACTCGATTTCTATAAAAATGAAATCAAAGGAAAATGTGTCGTCTGTGTGATCAGTGGTGGAAACAACGATATCGGTAGAATGCAGGAAATCAAAGAGAAGTCGATGATTTACGAAGGCTTGCTGTATTATTTCCTCGTGGACTTCCCACAACGTGCAGGTGCACTACGCCAGTTCCTTGATGGTGTACTTGGACCGGATGATGATATCACGATGTTCGAATATACGAAGAAGAATAATAAAGAGAGTGGTCCAGGTCTTGTCGGAATTGAGATTAAGCACAAGGAAGACTATAATGGCCTGATTGCACGTATGGAAAAGAACGGTTTCCCTTATAAAGAAGTGAACAAGGACAGTACGTTGTTCGGGTTGTTGATTTAATATGAGTACTGCCGTAAAAGTCATCGCGACTTCTTGCGGCAGTTTTTTTTATGGTTACACACATTATAGTGTAGTAATTAGACACCGCTGATTTGCGCTGCTGTGAGTGGTATTTTATTTTGGTTGTGGTTTAAAGTGGTAAAGCAAAACAAGTGATAGCGTACAGTACCCGACTAACAAACGCGTTTGGCGGGAGAGACTAGGCGGCTGCGGGTCTTTGCGACTCTTTGTTGGGACGTTGCTCGATTGGTTGGTGGGTACTGAAGTTAGTAAGTGTCTGCTTTTTGGACCCGCACAGGCACGTGGGGGATTGCCTACAGCCAGGAGCCAGCTGGCAAAGTGCCGCCAGTTGTCTCATGGCCACGGCCTACCCCGCAGTTGTGCCTGCGCTGCTAAGTGGTAGTTATTTAGGTTGTGGTTCTAAGGGGAAGAAGATCCGCGACTTGGTAATACTGATTTTGCACTTTTCGAAATAGAAGTATAGAAACTGCCTTACACTCGATGCAACGAAGGCGCCTGCTGTGGTAGGCGTAGCGAGGAGACAAAGACAGGCGCACTTTCCTGTCTCTGGCTCCTCGCGAAAGCCATCCACCAGCGCTGTAGTGGGGACAATGGACTTGCCACTTACATTGCCAGCTAAACAATAACCTCCTGATCAAACAAGAAACAGAAAATGCACGTGCAAGAACCACAACCCAACAGCGATTCTAATGCACCAATACTAATCTCTAACATAGCAAACCACAATTTTTGCCCATACCCATCCCACACGAATCTATTCACACCAACTATGAAAGGTTTCCGACATAAAAAAACTGGGTAATTAATTACTAAAACACATATAAATGGCACATGCTATCTGTACATAAGAAGAATACTTTTTATGAAAACTGCAGAAAAGGCGGTGACTCTAATATGGGCCCCAAACATAGTAAATTCAGTATATCCATACTCTTCATAATTCCCCTGCTCATCTTAGCTAGTCTCACGATTCCTCACTTCACAACGATTCAAAACGGTGCGGATGTTTATCTTCAATCGGAAACGATCACCGAGCAAGATGCGACCGAAAATTATGTTATGCTTCGCTACGACGTTGAAAAAGTACCAAAAGAACGTATGACTCCTAGTTTAGTGACAGCATTAAAAAAACCGGATGACCTCGGTCAGACACGGGTATTTGGCGTATTGGAACAAAAAGACGGTGTCTCTGAATTGGTTTCGTTGAGCGACAAAAAACCCGCTGAAGGTGTCTATTTAATGGGCTGGCTGGCACAGACGACCGATCGAGAGTATCGTCAAAACGATCATTACATCGTGAATTTCGGACTGGATCGCGTCTATGTTCCCGAGTTTGGCCACCGTGTTGCGGCAGACAGTGTGCAAGATCGAACGATGACAGCGCATTTTAAAGTACTTGACGGCAATAGCATTTTGCGCGAATTCCAAACCAATTAAAAGAAGCAAAAAGGAAGAGTACGGCTCTCCCTTTTTGCTTCCTTTTGCATTATAAACCTAGTGAGATATATTTTACTTCTAAATATTCATCCATACCTTGATGACCGCCTTCACGTCCAAGGCCACTTTGTTTAAAGCCGCCAAACGGAGCTTGTGGTGCTGACGGCAAGCCATCATTCAAACCTACGATACCATACTCTAATGCTTCACAAATCTGAATACCTCGTGTGATGTTCTCCGTGAAGACGTATGCCGCTAGTCCAAACACTGTATCATTCGCTCGCTCAATAACTTCTTCTTGTGTCTCAAACGTCGCAATTGGCAATACCGGACCGAATGTCTCGTCCTCCATACAAAGCATATCATCCGTTACACCTTTTAAGACAGTTGGTTGATAGAATAACCCCTCAATATGTTCGCCACCAGTGACGACTGTCGCTCCTTTGGATTTCGCATCTTGCACATGCTCATCCACTTTATCGATTGCATCCTGGTCAATTAACGGACCAATCTCGACGCCTATTTCTTTGCCGTCGCCGACTTTCAATTTCTTCGTTTTCTCTGCAATGCGCGTTGTGAATTCCTCCGCGATCGATGAATGAACATAAATACGGTTCGCACAGACACACGTTTGTCCGGCATTACGGAATTTCGCTGCGATAACGCCATCTACTGCTTTATCAAGATCCGCGTCCGCCATAATAATCGCTGGTGCCTGTCCGCCGAGTTCCAATGAAATCTTCTTCATCGTATCGGCTGCACCTTTCATCAACGTCTTACCGATTTCAGTAGATCCTGTAAACGTCAACTTGCGCACACGACCGTCTTCTTGCCACGCCTCTGCAATTTCACTCGCACTGCCCGTTACGATGTTAAGCACACCGTCCGGAATACCCGCTTCTTGTGCAAGCTCTATTAAACGAATCGCAGTTAACGGAGTCTGAGAAGCCGGCTTCATGACGACCGTACAGCCTGCAGCAAGCGCGGGACCAACTTTACGCGCAATCATAGCCGCTGGGAAGTTCCATGGCGTAATCGACGCGATGACGCCGACTGGTTGCTTGTGTACAAACATTCGCTTATTGGATTGCGTAGCTGGAATAGTTTCACCGTAAATCCGCTTGCCTTCTTCTGCAAACCAACTGATATAGCCATTTGAATAACGCATTTCACCAAGCGCTTCCGCTAACGGCTTCCCTTGCTCAGTCGTCATCGTTTCGGCTACGCTCTCTTCATTTTTCTCAATCAACGCATGCCATTTCATTAAATACGCACTGCGTTCATACGCCGACAATGCGGCCCAGTCTGAAAAAGCCGCAGAAGCCGCGTCGACCGCTTGTTTTGCTTCCGCTTTGCCGCCTTTAGGTACAGCACCGATCGTCTCACCCGTTGAAGGATTCACTACTTCGATTTGCGGTAAATCCGCACCAAATCGTTTTCCGTTAATGATCATTTCAGTTGATTTCATATTCAACCACTCCTTTATTTAGCATCATTGACACGTTCGACGGGAATATCTGCCACTATATCATTTAATACCCAACTGGCGAGAATTAAACCTGCGACCGATGGACAAAATGCGTTAGAAGCTGGAGGCATTTGTGCTTTTCGGATCGATGCATCGGCGTTCCCAACCGTTTCAAGGACGTCTTCCCGTACAACAATGGGGCTTTCATCGGAAAACACGACAGGCACACCTTTAGGAATTCCAAGCTTGCGCAAACGAAGACGCATCACTTTTGCTAATGGATCCGTATGCGTTTTCGAAATATCTGCAATCCGGAAACGGGTCGGATCTGTTTTATTGGCAGCTCCCATACTCGAGATCACTTTAATACCACGCTCGACACATTGCTGGATCAGATGAATTTTATAGCTAATCGTATCCGATGCGTCGATCACATAATCGGGCTTATATGAAAAGAATTCTTCAGACGTTTCCTCCGTGTAGAACATATGTAGATCGATCACTTCACACTCTGCGTTAATATCCGCAATCCGTTCTTTCATGACGGCTGATTTCGAACGTCCTACCGTCGACAAATAGGCGACTAGTTGGCGGTTGATGTTGGTGACATCAATCGTGTCTTTATCGACCAAAATAATACGTCCAACCCCAGTCCGCGCGCACGCCTCAGCTGCGAATGAACCGACTCCACCGACACCTAAAATCGCCACTGTCTTACCTTTCATTCTTTCTACGCCTTCTTTACCAATCGATAATTCGTTTCTCGAAAATTGATGTAACATCTATACCGCATCCTTTATGATTAATTGTATTCACTCTATCCTAAAACAGTCACCTGCACTCGCGCAACTAACTGAATTTTAGACAATAAAAAACCTTCTCGCTTTAGCAAGAAGGTGAATTGTTGTGAGAAAGTGAAATCCCGACTGTGCCGTCTTTGAATATCGCTTTGAACCCGCTAATAGCAGGTGGGTGTCCTGTATAACTCTTTTGGCGTCCCGATTAAAGGCATGTCATCCAAGCTATAACGTTGAACTCCCGACGATAAGATGTTGGGTCAAAACTAATTTACAAATGACGAACACTTCAGGATTTCTACTAACTTCATCTTATCATAAGTGTTTTTATAATTCAATCTATTTTAATGAAGTCTTTAAAAATAGTTGTTTACTCACTTTTTTACGGGTTCAGCGACTACTTTAATCCCGAGTTCTTTCAACTGTGCATCGTCAACAGAACTTGGTGCTTCTGTTAATAGATCACTTGCACTAGCTGTTTTAGGGAACGCGATCGTGTCACGCAAGTTTGTAGAACCTGCAAGCAACATCACGATACGGTCTAGACCGAACGCGATTCCGCCGTGCGGAGGTGTTCCGTATTCAAACGCATCCAACAAGAATCCAAATTGCTCACGTGCTTGCTCCTCTGTGAAACCAAGTGCCTTGAACATTGCTTCTTGTACATCACGTTGATAAATACGCAATGATCCGCCACCTAGTTCATAACCGTTCAACACTAAGTCATACGCTTGTGCTTTTACAGTTTCTGGGCTAGTTTTCAATTCTTCTACATCAGCCGGCATAGTGAATGGGTGATGCGCTGCATAATAACGGCCATCTTCCTCATCGTACTCAAATAACGGCCAGTCCGTTACCCACAGGAAGTTATACTGAGACTGATCAATCAAGTCTAGTTCTTTTCCAAGCTTCAGACGTAACGCGCCTAATGAATCGGCTACTACAGACTTCTTATCTGCTCCGAATAAGAATAAATCTCCAGGTTCTCCGCCGCCAGCTGCCTTAAGCGCCTCGCCAACTTCTCCGTCAAAGAATTTCGCAATCGGGCCATTGAAGCCGTCTTCCGTCACTTTCAACCACGCCATACCTTTTGCGCCATACACTTTGGCAAACTCGCCAAGTGCATCGATATCTTTACGAGAATACTGATCTGCTGCACCTTTAACGTTGATTAGCTTCACCTGTCCACCCGCTTCAACTGCGCCAGCGAATACTTTGAATGAAGAGTCTTTGACAATCTCAGATACATCTGTCAATTCCATTCCGAAACGAGTGTCCGGCTTGTCTGAACCAAAACGCCCCATTGCTTCGTCATATGGAATGCGCTTAAACGGCGTTTCAACATCTACTTGTTTGACGTCCTTCATTACTTTCTTAATCAAACGTTCGTTTAGTTCCAAAATTTCTTCGATCGACATGAAACTCATTTCCATATCGATTTGCGTGAATTCTGGTTGACGGTCTGCACGTAAATCTTCATCGCGGAAACAACGAGCGATTTGGTAGTAACGATCGAAACCGGATACCATCAATAACTGCTTAAACAACTGTGGTGACTGTGGCAATGCATAGAATTCACCTTCGTGAACACGGCTTGGCACTAAATAGTCACGTGCGCCTTCTGGAGTCGATTTCGTCAGAATCGGTGTTTCCACTTCCAAGAATCCTTCATCATCCAAGAAGTTACGTACTGTTTTCGTAATATCTGAACGCATTTTGAAAACTTTTGCTAGCTCAGGGCGACGCAAGTCTAGGTAACGATACTTCAGACGCGTTTCTTCGCCTACATCCGTTTCGTCTTCGATTGTAAATGGTGGGTTTTTCGCTTCGTTGATGACTTTCACTTCAACAACTTGGACTTCGATTGCACCTGTTGCGATGTTTTTATTCTTCGTACGCTCTTCACGTTCGATGACGAGACCCGTAACTTCGATGACGTATTCGTTACGCAATGTTTCAGCGATTTCGAGTGCTTCTTTTGAGATGTCCGGATTGAAGACTGTCTGAACGATGCCTGCGCGGTCGCGGACGTCGATGAAGATTAGTCCGCCGAGGTCACGGCGCTTCTGCACCCAGCCTTTGAGCGTGACTTCTTCTCCGATTTGTAGTTCTGATAAGTTCCCACAATAATGTGTGCGTTGCATAGTAGCTACACTACCCTTCTGATGTTTGAGTTTGTATTTTGTAATTCGAATAAAAATAGCGAGTGTTAATTAGTGTTGTGCATGGGATTTCCGCTTCAGAGGGGACGCTTTCCCGAGGGCCCGCGGTGAGCCAACCAGGTCGCTGTGCTCCCTTTGGTTGTCTCGCCTGTCGGGCTGATCCTCCGGGAGTCGCCCCTCTTACGCTCCAATCCTAAGTACAGACTATGATTAGTTAGTGCCTTCATTGAAATTCATAAGTGACTCAGCTTGTTGCTTCTTAAATCTTTTAAATTCAAATGCAAGAACAGAAACAAATTACGTCCCACTTATTAAGTAGGGATTGGAGTGCAGAGCGGCTACTCCCGCAGGAAAGCGTCCGCTCGGAACGGAAATCCCCATGACGTTTCCCTGTTCACGTTTTACTTCTTCAATTCCCCGATCAATTCTTCAACCGAAACTTTTTTCTGTTCGCCGTCCGCCATGTTCTTTAGCTGGACGACGTTTTCGTTCACTTCGTCTTCGCCAATAACGATCACGTGGTGCGCTTTTAGGCGGTCGGCGGACTTCATTTGTGCCTTCATCTTACGGTCCATATAGTCCATCTCGCTGCGTAAACCGTTCTCGCGTAGTTTGCCAAGAATTTCAAAGCCTTTTTCTCGTGCTGCGTCGCCAAGTGTGACGATGTAGACGTCTAGTGAAGGTTCGTCGGTGAAGGACTTTTCTTCCGCTTCAAGTGCTAGTAATAGGCGCTCGATGCTGAGAGCAAAACCGATACCTGGTGCTGCCGGGCCGCCGATTTCTTCAGCAAGTCCGTTGTAACGTCCGCCGCCACATAGTGTTGTGATCGCGCCGAATCCTTTAGACGTGCTCATGATCTCGAATGCAGTGTGATTGTAGTAATCCAGACCACGTACAAGATTCGGATCGTATTCGTACGCGATGCCTGCGATGTCCAAATAGTTTTTCACTTTCTCGAAGTACGCGCTTGATTCTTCATTGAGATAATCAGCTAATGAAGGGGCTGTTTTCATCAATGGGTGTTCTCTATCCACTTTACAGTCCAAAATGCGCAATGGATTTTTCTCCAGACGGTTTTGGCAGTCTGAACAAAATTCCCCAATGTTCGGGC
Organism: Sporosarcina sp. P19; assembly: GCF_002743165.1. NCBI lineage: Bacteria > Bacillati > Bacillota > Bacilli > Caryophanales > Caryophanaceae > Sporosarcina > Sporosarcina sp. P19. Next base: position 49,641 of record NZ_PDYR01000015.1, read on the forward strand.
TGAAGTGCGCAATCAGCGCTTCGCGGTGTGCGTCGCGTGATTCTTTGTCGCCAAGTGAATTCAGTACGAGTTTGATATCCGACAAGCCGGTTTTCTTATAAATATTCATTGCCAACTCGATTACCTCTGCATCGATGGCTGGATCATCACTGCCAATTGCCTCTACGCCGAACTGGACGAATTGACGGTAACGGCCAGCTTGTTGACGCTCATAGCGAAACATCGGACCTGTGTAGTATAGCTTCACAGGCTGATCTGCATAGCCAAACATCTTGTGCTCGACGAATGAACGCACAACAGGCGCTGTACCTTCTGGGCGCAACGTCATCGAGCGATCTCCTCGATCCGTGAATGTGTACATCTCTTTTTGCACGATATCTGTCGTATCACCGACTGTGCGTTGGAATAATTCCGTTTGCTCGAAAATCGGTGTGCGGATTTCCTTGTAATTGTAGACATCACAAATCGAACGAGCGATCTTTTCAACGCGCTGCCACTTCCAGGAAACATCAGGAAGAATATCCTGCGTACCGCGGGGGACTTTAAAATTCATTAGTAAAACTCCTTTCGATCATCTAATAACGGGCGAACTTTCTGAGAACACAAAAAAGCTCCCATCCCTAATAAAACAGGGACGAGAGCTTGTAGCTTCCGCGGTTCCACCCAAATTGACACAAAAGTGCCCACTCGAATCCGGATAACGGCCGGTTCCGTCCACGCCTACTAATTTCAGCATGAATCCTCCGTGGTGTTGTTCGCTTTACGGTTCTGTCAGGGAATTTCAGCCAAGTTCCCCGTTCTCTTTCCAGCCTGTAGTAAAGGTATTTTCCACATCATCGGTGTATGAATTAATTCGATTACTATCTATGTTAGTCGTAACCGCTAATACTGTCAACTTGTTTGATGAATTAAGTATGAAGATCAGAACTAGCAAATGCTCATAGAAAACGTACATCCGCTCTATTACCATACATAAGCGCTCTATGACACGTCGCAACCGCTCTATCGCACCAGCTATCCGCTCATAGACTCGCGGCGAGCGCTCTATCACACCCCGCAACCGCTCATTTACCCCAATCCAACCACTTACCTAGACTCAACCATCAACGTCACAGGACCATCATTCGTCAACTGCACGTCCATCATCGCACCAAACTGTCCTGTTTCCACGTGAAGTCCATGACCGCGTAGCTGTTCATTGAAGTATTCCCACAAAGGTTCTGCTACATCGGTTTTCGCCGCCTCGATAAAGCTTGGACGACGCCCTTTTTGTACGTTGCCATACAAAGTAAACTGGGAAACCGACAGAATCGCGCCATCGACTTCTTTAATTGAACGATTCAATTTCCCTTCGTCATCTTCATAAATACGCAAGCCGGCGACCTTATTGGCAATATAGTTGGCATCTTGTTCGGTATCGTCATGCGTGATGCCGACAAGCAACACATAGCCAGTTGAAATAGAGCCTGTAATTTCTCCGCCAACTGTTACGGAAGCATCTTTCGCACGCTGTAATAATACTCGCATGTTCACACCTCCTATTAGTTCATAACCCGTTCTACGGAATACACATCTTTGATCTGTTTGATTTTATCGACAGTGCGTTGCAAATGCGTGATGTTTTGGATCTTGATCGACATATGGATATGCGCGATATCATCTTTATCCGCTTTGCCACTTACTGCGATAATCGGCGTATTCATATCCGCCACGACCATCATGACTTCATTGAGCAACCCTTGTCGATCGAATGCGGAAATTTCAATATCAACCTGGAATTCTTTGCGAACTTGATCGTCTTGCAATGCCCATTGGACTTCAATGATACGCTCTTGCTGTCCTTGTTCAGACAAAACGTTCGGACAATCGGTACGGTGAACGGAAACGCCTCGGCCACGTGTAATGAATCCAACGATTTCATCTCCTGGTACTGGGTTACAGCACTTCGAAATACGAATCAGCATATTGTCGATGTCTTTGACAATTACACCGGACTCCGTCGATTTCTCTGGCTTTGGTGTTTGAATTTCTGAGACGATTTTATCAATCGTTTCTTTCTTCACGCGTTCTTTGCGCATTCTCTCAGCTAGTCGATTGACTACTTGTTGTGCGGTTATGCCGCCAGAACCAACCGCTGCGTAAAGGTCTTCTTCAGAAGTGAAACTGAATTTATCAATAGCACGCTGCATATTTTCATTACTTAACGCTTCTTTGATATCATACTCTTCTTCTTTCAATTCTTTCTGAATCATCTCGCTACCTTTGTCGATGTTCTCGTCACGCAATTGCTTTTTAAAATATTGGCGAATCTTATTTTTCGCTTGGGATGTATGTGCCAATTTCAACCAGTCACGGCTTGGACCAAATGACTGTTTCGACGTCAAAATCTCGACGATATCGCCTGTCGATAACGACGAATCAAGTGGTACGATTTTCCCATTCACTTTAGCACCGGTCGTCCGGTTACCAATTTCGGAGTGAACACGATAGGCAAAGTCGATCGGTACGGAACCTTGCGGCAATTCGACGACATCCCCGTCCGGTGTAAATACATAGACCATGTCCGAAAATAAGTCGAACTTCAATGACTCCATAAATTCCTGTGCATTGGACGATTCATTTTGAATTTCCAATATTTCACGGAACCAAGTCAGTTTCGAATCAATATCACTGGAAAGCTTTGCGACTTGTTTACCTTCTTTATATGCCCAGTGCGCTGCCACACCAAATTCGGAAATCCGGTGCATTTCTTCCGTTCGAATTTGTACTTCGAGCGGATCTCCTGCGGGTCCAACAACTGTCGTATGAATGGATTGATACAAATTTTGTTTTGGCATCGCAATATAGTCCTTAAATCGTCCGGGCATCGGCTTCCATAATGTATGGATGATTCCAAGTGCCGCATAACAATCTTTAATGCTTTTTACGACAATACGAACCGCCAGTAGATCATAAATTTCATTGAACTCTTTTTTTTGGATGACCATCTTTTGATAAATAGAATACAAATGCTTGGGTCTGCCGTGAATTTCTGCAGCGATCCCCATTTCATCCAGTTCGACGCGCATTTGGTTCATGACGTCTTTCAAATATTGTTCACGTTCTGTCCGCTTTTGCTTCATGAGATTCACGATACGGTAATATTGTTGGGGATTGGAATAACGCAACGCAATATCTTCGAGTTCCCATTTGATCGTGGAAATTCCGAGACGGTGAGCGAGTGGAGAGAAGATTTCTAATGTTTCTTCCGATACACGACGTTGCTTCGCTGCCGGAACATGTTTCAGTGTACGCATATTATGCAGGCGGTCTGCAAGTTTGATTAAAATGACACGGATATCCTGTGCCATCGCAATAAACATTTTGCGGTGGTTTTCCGCTTGCTTTTCTTCATTGGATCTAAATTTCAATTTATCGAGCTTCGTCACACCATCAACGAGCATTGCAACTTCATCACCGAATTCACGGATAATATCTTCGCGGCTAATATCCGTATCCTCCACCACATCATGCAAGAAGCCGGCTGCGACCGTTTCTGGATCCATTTGAAGACCCGCCAAAATGCCTGCGACTTGAATTGGATGGTTAATATATGGTTCACCTGAAGTCCTAAACTGCCCTTCGTGCGACTTTTCAGCCATCACATATGCCCGCTTAATGAATTCGACGTGTTCTTCGTTCATATATTTCGCGACCAAGTCGTATATGTCTTGTTCTGTCAGGTCTTGATTTTTCGCCATTGACTTACCCCTTTCAACCTATTTCGTAAATATTTAGATAATAATTTTTAGTAGTATATGTATAATATCACCTATATGTAAAGCGAATCAAACCCAGTGCCTATATTTATATAGCAAGAATCCTCCGCATTAAGCGAAGGATTCTCCAATCAGTACGTAATTAATGCCTTAATGTTTTCATTCGTCAACTTTTCGCGACCGTTCAAGTACGATAGTTCGATTAAGAATGCACAGCCAGCTACTACACCGCCTAGTTTCTCGATCAATTCGACTGTTGCGCCGACTGTACCGCCAGTTGCAAGTAAATCATCGACAACGAGTACACGTTGGCCGGGCTTGATAGCATCTTTATGAATCGTTAATTCATCTTGTCCATACTCTAAGTCATAAAAGACCGAGATCGTTTCGCGTGGTAATTTGCCAGGCTTACGGACCGGTGCAAAACCGATTTCAAGCGCATAGGCAACAGGACATCCGATGATAAAACCGCGCGCTTCTGGCCCCACGATAATATCTACGTCCAATCCCTTCGCATATTCGACAATTTGGTCTGTCGCATATTTATATGCTTCTCCGTTATCCATAATCGTCGTGATGTCTTTAAAGCTGACACCCGGTTTCGGATAATCGTCTACAGTCGTTACAAACTTTTTTAAGTCCACAGTTTTTCCTCCTCAACAGCTTCCGTCTCGCGTAAAGAGTCGAATACTTTCTTTAAGTCCTGATACGGAGCATAAAGCAACAACTCTTCCAGCTTGATTTGCTGTTGGCGTTTTTTATACGATGGCGCTTCTGCCAAATCACGTTTGTCTGCAGAAGTGAGCATCGTCACCTTACCATTCTCTAGTGTAACAAATTCTAGTTCATAAAACACTTTTGTCATGAACTTTATCATATCTTTTTTCCAACCTTTATGTTTAGAAAGCATATCGATTTGATTGTACAGATCAAATGTCTCACGTTTTTTCAAAAAGCTGTAATACCAACCAAATTGTTGACGATCTGGCATCTTTTCAAAGTACATCGAATCATGCACATGCAGGTGAAGATACACTCGGTTGGCAAGCGTCTTTTCCATCACTTGCTTCAACTGTTCTTTGGCCTGTGGCATATCGAGTAATACGACAGCAGAAGACGGGTGAAGTTCATCGCGTCCTATTAAAGAAATCGGTATTTCTTTGAAGAATGGCGCGAAATGTTGGATGGCTTCTTCACTAAATGCAATAAACTGTGCTTGATCTGGAATCAGTGGCAACCATCTAGCAGGCTCCCGAATTCCACGATAATCGAACAACTGCCACTCGTCACATTTCACATCTTCTACAAGTAACTGTGCTTTCTTGTTACCATTCCATTCATTGATCTGCAAATCACCCGTCAAACTAAGCTTACTTTGCGGCGCCATTTCGTCCGCCAATGCTCCCGCTCCGAAAAATATCGCATCTAGACGTTCACTACGATCGCCCATTTCAAGCTTTAAATGATCTTTCGCTGAACCGATTTTACGGACAGAGATCGTGTCGAGCTGCTCTAATAAGAAAACTGGCTTCGGGAATCCCATACCAAACGGCCGGATTTTCTCGAGCGCTTCGATGGAGGCGATATCAATTTCATCTAAAGCCAGTGGCACATCGATGGATAAAATGGGCTGTAAATCTTCTTCCGTCAATACTTCCTTCGCCTGTTCATTCAAATTTGAACGCAATAATTCGACGTCCTCTATTTTCAATGACATCCCGGCAGCCATCGCATGTCCTCCGAAATGTGGCAGAATCGACGCATTCTTCGACAGTTCCTTATACAAATCAAAACCTTCAATACTGCGCGCAGAACCTTTCGCAATTCCTGTTTCACGATCAAGCGACAAAATGATGGATGGACGGTAGTATTTCTCCGTCAGTCTCGACGATACGATACCGACAACACCCGGATTCCAGCCTTCACCTTCTATGACCAACACGTGAGGCACATGATCGCCATAACGGATTTCCACTTGCTCTTGCGCTTCTTTCGCGATTTCTTTCACTAATTGTTGCCGTTCTTTATTCAAATCATTCAATTCTTCCGCGATTCCTAGTGCTAGCTGCTCATCTTCCGCCTTTAATAAATCGACCGCTGGATCCGCATCGCCAAGTCGGCCTGGAGCATTCAGACGAGGGCCGATCGTGAAGCCAATCGTTTCTTCTGATAAAGCGCTTTGCTCATGACCACTCACTTGCATCAACGCTTTAATGCCAGGACGCTGTGTGAGACGTAATCTGCGGATACCTTCTTTCACCATATAACGATTTTCATCTTCTAACGGAACCAAGTCTGCGATGGTGCCGATCGCTACGAATTCTAGCAAGTCGAGCGGTGGTTCTCCAAGTAAAGCAGAAGCGAGTTTGAATGCCACTCCTACACCTGCGAGTTCTCCAAATGGATAATTACCTTCCGGATGACGTGGGTGAATGACCGCATCCGCATCAGGTAGTACGTCGCCCATTTCGTGGTGATCAGTTACGATAATCGTCATCCCAAGCGACTTCGCGAATGCGACTTGTTCGATGCCTGAAATTCCGTTGTCTACGGTGATAAGGACTTCTGTGCCTTCTGTATGTAGTTGTTCAAAATAGTCGCTGTTCGGTCCGTAGCCATGTTCGAAACGGTTCGGAATAGCGAAGTTCACTTTTGCACCGAGACGTTCGAGCGCTGTCGTTAGCACGGTAACGCTTGTTACGCCGTCGGCATCATAATCTCCATATATTGTAAGTTGTTGCTGTGTATCGATTGCATGTTGGATGCGATCGACAGCTTTTTGCATGTCATGTAATAAAAATGGGTCATGCAAGTTGGACTCGTCCATGTACAAGTACGCGTTTGCTTGTTCGCTTGTGGTGATTCCGCGTGCGACGAGAATTTTTGTCAGCATCGTGGAAAGGTTCAAGTCCTTCGCGAGCTGGTTGACGAGTTCTTCGTCTGGCCTATCGATTTGCCATCTCTTTTTGGATTGTATCAATGCTTTCACATCCTCTGTTCTTATTATAGCGAATGTGGATGGAGACTGAAAGGAAACGATATGCGAAGATTGGGAGTGGGATGGCGCCGTTGATCTGCGTTCCAGGCGGACGCTTCCCATGGGCCCGCGGTGAGCTAATCCATCGGGAGTCGCCACCTTCCACTCCGATCAACTACTGTCGTTTTCTTTCTATGCGACGTGAGGGATTGCCTTTCGACATAAGACAACTGATTGGATAATACGTAGCTTACTTTTTAGACTAAATAAAGTCCTGTTTTATGTTCATATAAAGAAAAGCACCTAACAAAACCACAACGAGAGCCACTTATTACGGACCCAAGCAAAATACCGTAACACTGTCGCATCCCCCCCTTAACAACGAACAAAAAACCACAGCAAGTCGCATATCACGACCTGCTGTGGCAACACGTATTCAATACAACTCTTTCGGAGGAATAATCTCCGCCTGAACCAACGGTGGTTCCATCAACGCATCGATACGCTCCTCCATCTCTTGCATCTGCTTACGCTGCGCTGCCAACTCCTCTTCCTTCATATGCAACTTCTTCTCCAACTCCTTCACACGTCGACCACTTCTATACGACTTATAAATAGCAAAGAAACCACTAATAATCGCGCCTAGCAATGCCGAGCCAAGAATAATTAGCACAAGTGGGATCATCTCTGTACCAAAGAAGTAATTCACCGGTACGGACTCCACATTAAACACTGCAAATACCGCGATCAATACAGCAAATAACAAACCGACTAAAACAGTCCATTGAAATTTCATATGCATCATTCCTCCATTCAAAAAAAGCAGGATATACCGAAGTATACCCTGCTCTTTATATAGTTCAAACGTATTACACAACAGGTTCGTCTGAGCCCCATTGTTTTTTCTCTTTTTCTACTTTCATTCCACCATTCTTCGAAATTTGCTTTCTCTTTAGATCGAACCAAAGTTGAGCAGAGATGAAGATCGAAGAATACGTACCTGCCAGCAAACCAATCAATAGAGCGACGGAGAACGGTCGAATTGATTCTGCACCGAGTGCCATCAATGCCACTACGACGAAGATGACTGTCAGAACCGTGTTAACCGAACGGCCAAGTGTCTGTCGCAATGATTTATTGACGATTGCTGCCAACTCGTCGTCAGTACTAATATGCTTCGAGCGATTCAAGTTTTCACGGATTCTGTCGAAGGTGACGATCGTATCGTTGATAGAATAACCGATAATCGTCAGTACCGCCGCAATGAATGTGATATCTACTTCAAGTCGCAAAATACTGAAGATCGCAATCATGAAGAACGCGTCATGCAGTAAACCGATAATTGCCGCTAGACCCATGCGCCATTCGAAACGGAACGCTACGTAGATGATGATACCTAGAGCAGCAATTGCTAACGCAGAAATCGCATTGCGTACGAGCTCTTTCCCTACCGTATTGGAAACCGTTGAAACGTTTGGTTCCGCGCCATATTCTTCAGACAACTCTTTTTTGATTTTATTGACTTCTTCTTGTCCAAAGTCTTCTTTATATCGTGCAACCGCAATGTTCTTATCATCACCTGAAATGACAACGTCGGACGTTGGGTGGCCGATCTCTTCCAGAAGTTTCGTTACTTCCGTTTCATCGAGCTGTTGTTCAGCAAGCATTTCCACACGTGTACCGCCTGAGAAGTCGATTCCCAAGTTGAGCTTGAAGACACCGAGCATAATGGCCCCGACGAGCAATAAGACGATAGAAAGAGTATAGAAACGTTTTCTTGAATGAACGAAATCAAAACGGTCAAATTTCGTCGTAAGATCAAGTGTTTCATAGCCTTCATCCGCTGAATGCACTTGTTTCTTGTTCAGTCCAAACCAGCTAACTTTATTGTCGAGGTATCCACTGTGAACGAGTAGTCCAAGCAATAGACGAGATCCCCAAACAGCTGTTAGGAAACTAACCAAAATACTAATAATGAGCATGGTCGCGAAACCTTTAACAGAGCTTGTACCATAAATGAACAATACGACTGCTGCAAGGAGTGTCGTGACGTTCGCGTCGAGGATTGCGGTGAACGAAGACTTCGCTCCGGCCGTAAAGGATGTTTTAACCGATTTACCGACACGTAATTCTTCTTTGATCCGCTCATAGGTGATGATATTGGCATCGACTGCCATACCGACCCCGAGCATTAATGCCGCGATACCAGGTAGTGTCAACACACCGTTGATTAATGTGAACACTAGCAAAATCAAAAAGATATAAACAGAGAGTGTGACAACTGCGATAAGCCCTGGCAAACGGTAATAGAGTGCCATAAAGATAAAGACTAAGCTAACACCGATAATTCCAGCAAATATCGTTTTATCCAGTGCTTGTTCACCAAATTGCGCACCGACAGAAGTCGAGTAAATTTCCTCTAAATCAACAGGTAAGGCACCTGCGTTCAAAATACCAGCCAGGTTTTTCGTCTCTTCAATAGTGAAGTTACCTGAGATTTCGACGCTTGAAGAGTTGATCGTTTTAGACACATACGGAGCCGAGATAAAAGCAGGTTCCGGTTTTGCAGCTTCTTCTTTAAAGGAGTTTTCACCTTCAATGAAGTCCAACCAAATAACGAGCATGTTATCCGGCTTCATTGCTGCAATTTCAGATGTAACTTCTCCAAATTTATTTGGATCTTTCATTTCCAATGTAACAACAGGGTTGTTATTTTCATCGAAATTGGCTTTTGCTTTACCTTCTTTCAAATCATTTCCGTCAAGCATCAATTCATCATTCGCATTACGGAATGATAGATTGGCTTGGGTGGATAATAATTCGCGGGCAGTTTCCTGGTCTTCTACCCCGGCAAGCTGAACGCGGATTCGGTTGTTGGATTCGATTTGAATGCTTGGTTCGTTTACACCGAGCACGTCAATACGATTCGTCAACGCACGTGCCGTATCGGCAACCGTTGACTCCGTGATCTTTTGTCCTTCTTTCAATGGCTTCACTTGATACAGAACCTCGAAACCACCCTGTAAGTCAAGGCCTAACTTGACATCTTTTAAAATCGGACTCGTCGTGGAAAATACCGTTGATGCTAAAATAACGATGAGCAGCAAAAACGCGACGATCCTTCCTCTGTTTTTCATATTTCCTTTTCCCCCTCATATACTAGAGCGGCATAGCACCTGTTATATACTTTCTTCTCTCATTGTACAACATACCAATTATGAAACAGTAGGTTGTCTGTGTCAAATACTTCATGATAGGAATTGCAAATCAATCCGCTTTTTTAGGCGAAAATAACACAGACCATTCTTCTTTACTCAGCTCCAACACGTCTTCACTGTGGCGTTGAGCCTCGGTTTGCGTATGGGTCATGAACTGTGCCGCCGTAATAGCCAATACATCTGAAATCATTTCATAAGAACGCATCGCAGAAATATCTTTTTTTCGCCACTTTTTCTCTACTACATATTTCAGTAAATCTTCCTCCGTAATCTCCGAGTAGCCGTAAAACGTCAATTCTTGCTTTTTACTTTCTAGTGCAGGGAGCAACTGTTTGTATAAGTCTGTCAACTGTTGATCCAATGCCACTTCCCCCCTCGTGTATAGTTCCGGAATAAACTTGATTATATCACATACACTTAACTATATTTGGGTTTTGCCCAAGCATTCTTATTGTATTGGAAAACCTGGCAAATCAGAAGGAGTGGTGTAGGATGTCATCATTTATTCGGGGGACGATCTTTTTGATGGCGGCCGTGTTTTTATCAAAATTACTCGGTTTCGTCTATCGAATTCAATTTATGCGGGTAGCAGGAGAAGAAACAGTCGGGATCTATATGACCGCATACCCGGCATTCATCTTTTTCCTCTCCTTAGTACAGCTTGGTGTACCGATTGCAATCGCGAAGGTAATAGCGGAATTAAAAGCACAAGGCGGCACCGTACAATTGCGACAAGTTATGAGAACCGCCACATTTATCACTATTTTATCTGGCGCAGTTTTCATTCCTGCGTGTATCCTGTTCATTCCTTTTCTAGCCGAGACTTTACTCGGTAATAGCGCAACTTCCACTGCATTATACGTAGCCCTCGCCATCGTACCCATCGCTTCAGTTGGTGGGTTAATCAGAGGGTATTTCCAAGGGATTTCACGTATTGAAGAAACCGCATGGGCACAAGTGATTGAGCAAATCTTTCGTATTTTATTGATCACATGGATGCTGCCATACATTCTAGCTCCAGAAGATCCCATGATGAATGCAGCGTATGCGATGGCTGTGACATTCCTCGCTGAAGTCGTGTCGGTACTTTATCTTCTATACAAATACCGTCAACAACAAAAGAAACATCCGAAGCCACAGAAAAATGAACCGCGCTATCCGATGGAGCCCATCCTTGAGGTGGCACTTCCTTCGTCAGGCAGTCGGCTATTTGGTACTTTCACATGGTTTCTTGAACCCATCATCTTTTTACGCGCACTTTCCATGGCAGGCGTTGGAACGGTAGCGGCCACTTCATTGTATGGAGTCATTTCAGGGGTACTTATTCCGTTATTATTGTTTCCAGCATTCATTCCGTACGCATTATCCGTCGTGCTCGTTCCAGCCGTCAGTGGTGCAGCCGCTTCGAGTAACGTCAAAAAGTTGCAAGAACGCATTCATTTGGCATTGCGTTTATCCGCTTTAACTGGTGCATTTGCGGCTACCGTATTTTATATGCACGGCCAAGAACTCGCAGAGAAGCTGTTCCATATTGTGGAAGGCGGCAGCTATATGACGTTGCTCGCACCCATTTTCTTCTTTTATTATATTCAAAGCCCTCTCTATTCCATTTTGCAGGCAACAGGTGACGCGAAAGCCGGCATGATGAACTCCGTTTACGGAGGGATCGCAAAACTTGCGGTGATGTTCATTTTAGCATCGCAACCAGGTCTTCAAGAAACGGGGGCCGTTCTCGCAATCGGTTTCGGTGTACTCGTGACATCTTTCTTGCATATTGCTACACTCCGCCAAAACAAATCGACCGCTACTGGATTTTCGATGTTCGCGATGACCTATATCGTGTTCTTGCTGACCGTCGTCATTCGTCCGATTTTCATTCCGATCGGTTCGCACCATCTATTTATCGAATGTGCCATTACGTCAGGCGTGCTGTTCGCTTTATTATTGCTGACGAGACAAATCAAAACGCAGGACTTCGTCATGTTACGGAATTTAGTTAAACGCTATTAATTCTTTTTCAATTGGACTCTAACTTCACCTTGTTCATATGAGCAATAGAAAATCGTGCTCAAATCAGTAATATTTTTAGCACGTAACTTTTTTAGCAACCAGTCTTCCGTCTTGCCGATCAATTTTAGATGCTCCGGCTGCATTTCCCCGTCGAGCACCAGTCCGACAATTGGATGGTCACCGTCTTTAGTGAATACAGATAAATTTCCGGAAGATTCAAGATACGCAAACGTCACGTTATGAATCGAACCGACTTGATTCTCTCGTAACTGTTGAAACAAGTCATCAAGATTATAACGCTGTTTACGCATTTCTTCTTCCTGGATCTCTCCATGTCGAATCATCAGCGTTGGATCACCATCGACTAGATCACGAAACTTCTTATTTTTCAATGAAATCATGGAGGATATATATTGAATGACCAGCAATAGGAGAATAGGAAGAATCCCTTTAAAAATGGGTTTATCGGGAGATTCTACAATCATTGCAGCTACTTCCGCCATAATGATAAAGACGACGATATCTATGACGCCCAGTTCACCGACTTCCCGTTTTCCCATAATTCGTAATATCACAAGAAGAAATATATATAAAAACACCGTACGCAATCCGATAATTAGTAATTCATGCACAGCGAATCTGCCTCCTTCACACTTAGTGTGCCGGCAGATCATTTTTCTATACGTGACTAAACAAAAAAGCGGAAATCTATGGATATACCAATAGATCACCGCTTTTACTTATGACGCTGTTGCGACTCTGCCTACCGCTTGCTTGTCAAAACGCAAAACTGTAGTATCAGATACACGCAAGAAAATAGACGTTTCATCTACTGCATCCACAGTACCGTGAATACCACCAATTGTTACTACTTCGTCTCCACGCTTTAAACTATTTTGCATCTCTTTCGCTGCTTTCTGTCTCTTCTGAGCAGGACGAATAAGTAAAAACCACATAATAGCCACCATGATGACTAGTGTGAAAATACCACCGTATTGTTCCATCATTTTTAATTTTCCCCCTTCCTAAAGCATCAAATTTTATTATACAAGATTTAAAAGTTTTTTGCATTCGGTTTGTTGAAGCCGTATTGCTCAAAAAACTCTTCGCGGAAATCACCGAGGCGATCTTCACGTATAGCCTGACGTACTTGCTCCATTAAATTCAGCAAGAAGTGCAGGTTATGATAGGACGTCAATCGTATGCCAAATGTTTCACCCGCACGAATTAAATGACGAATATAGGCACGACTATAGTTTTTACACGCATAACAATCACAGTTCGGATCAAGCGGACCAAAATCTCTTTCGTACTTCGCATTTTTGACAACTACACGACCTTCACTTGTCATTAACGTACCGTTACGTGCAATCCGTGTCGGCAAGACACAGTCAAACATATCGATACCACGGATTGCACCGTCGATCAATGAGTCTGGAGATCCAACACCCATCAAATAACGCGGCTTATCTTGCGGAAGCAATGGTGTCGTGAAGTCCAACACTTTGTTCATAATATCTTTCGGTTCCCCGACAGACAATCCACCGATTGCATAGCCTGGGAAATCCATCGACACTAGATCACGCGCACTTTGCTTACGAAGATCTTCATACTCGCCACCTTGTACAATACCGAATAACCCTTGATCTGTTGGACGTCCATGTGATTCGAGGCAACGTTCTGCCCATCGTGACGTACGCTCAACACTTGCTTTCATATATTCATGTGTCGCAGGGAACGGAGGACATTCGTCAAACGCCATCATAATATCGGCTCCAAGATCGTTTTGAATCTCCATCGCTTTTTCTGGACTCAAGAACAACTTATCTCCATTAATATGATTACGGAAATGGACGCCTTCTTCTTTAATATCACGGAATTTACTTAAAGAAAACACTTGGAAGCCGCCGGAATCAGTCAAAATGGGACGATCCCAGTTCATGAACTTATGTAATCCACCCGCTTCTTTGACGATTTCATTCCCTGGACGTAACCATAAATGATACGTGTTACTTAAAATAATGCCTGCACCCATTGCCTTCAATTCTTCCGGAGCCATCGTTTTTACCGTAGCTTGTGTTCCGACAGGCATGAAAGCAGGTGTTTCAAATGAACCGTGCGGCGTATGGACAATCCCAAGTCGCGCACCCGTTTGTTTACATGTTTTGATATGTTCGTACGTAATAGCTGCCAATTAACCTCGTTCCTTTCTTGTAGCAGGGCGGATGAACATCGCGTCCCCAAAACTGAAAAAGCGATACTGCTCTTTCACGGCTTCTTCATATGCACGCATGACGTGATCGCGACCAGCAAATGCCGACAACAGCATCAATAGCGTGGATTTCGGCAAGTGGAAATTCGTCACTAAACCGTCAATTGCTTTGAACTCATACCCAGGATAAATGAAAATAGAAGTCCAGCCGCTTGCTGCGACTACTTCTCCATTATTCTCTGAAGCAATCGTCTCAAGCGTCCGTGTAGACGTCGTACCGACTGCTACTACACTGCCACCATTAGCTTTTGTCTCGCGAACGAGTGCCGCCGTTTCTTCCGTCATCACATAATATTCCGCATGCATCGTGTGGCCTTCAATTGTATCCACACTAACAGGACGGAATGTACCAAGTCCAACGTGCAACGTAATGAAAGCAATCTGCACGCCTTTTTCACGCAATGCATCCAGGATTTCTTCCGTGAAGTGCAAGCCGGCTGTAGGTGCTGCCGCAGACCCACGCTCTTTTGCAAAAACGGTTTGATAGCGCGTCTGATCTTCTAACGTCTCGGTAATATATGGAGGCAACGGCATCTGCCCGAGCTGATCGAGCAACTCATAAAAAATACCATCATAACTAAATTTGAACTCGCGCCCACCTTGTTCACCGAGTGCGGTACATTCAGCCTGCAACAAACCGTCGCCAAACGTCACGATCGTCCCTACTTTTATACGTTTTGAAGGCTTGACCAGCGTTTCCCAGCGATCATCACCTGTTTCTTTTAATAATAACACTTCAATCGTCGCACCGGTTTCTTCTTTCGTCCCGATCAAACGCGCCGGCAATACTTTTGTATCGTTCAACACGAGCAAGTCCCCTGCTTCTAGTTCATCCACTAAATCACGGAAATGCTTATGTGTAACGATACCATTATCTCGTCCCATAACGAGTAAACGGCTCGCTGTGCGATCCAAAAGCGGTGTTTGAGCAATTAAATGTTCGGGTAAATCAAAATCAAAGTCTTCTACTTCCATCACGCTAACTCCTATCTGTCATTCAGGAAGCGGATAGCCGAAATGCTCGTAAGCCTTTTCCGTAGCCATCCGACCTCTTGATGTACGTTGAATAAATCCCATTTGTAATAAATACGGCTCATAGACGTCTTCGATCGTCACTGACTCTTCGCCGATACTCGCAGAGAGCGTATCGATGCCGACTGGCCCCCCACGGAACCGTTCGATCATGCTGTGAAGCAACTGATGGTCGATTTGATCGAGTCCATGATGGTCCACTTGTAGCATATCGAGTGCTTCTTGTGCAATCGAAAGCGTAATGATACCATTCCCGCGCACTTGTGCATAATCGCGCACTCTTCGCAGTAGACGATTCGCAATACGCGGTGTTCCGCGAGAGCGTTTCGCCAGTTCCACAGCTGCCAACGGATCGATGTCTACGCCAAATAAATTTGCGCTTCGAATGACAATCTCCGTTAATGATTCCACTTCATAATACTCAAGTCTAAGTGGTACACCGAAACGATCACGTAGCGGTGCAGACAATGCCCCTGCACGTGTCGTCGCACCGATCAATGTAAACGGCGGCAAATCCAGTCGCACAGAACGCGCAGTCGGACCTTTTCCGACCATAATATCGAGACAGAAATCCTCCATCGCTGGATACAGTACTTCTTCAATCGCACGGTTCAGCCGGTGGATTTCATCGATGAAAAGGACGTCGCCCGGCTCCAATGAAGATACCACTGCCGCCAAGTCACCCGGACGTTCAATAGCAGGACCGCTCGTCATGCGGACATTGACACCCATTTCATTGCCGATTACCGTAGCGAGCGTCGTCTTTCCAAGCCCAGGAGGACCGTATAACAACACATGATCCAAACTTTCTCCCCGCTTTTTTGCCGCCTCGATAAAGATCGATAAATTATCTTTCGCCTGTTGCTGACCGATATATTGCTGCAATAATTGCGGGCGTAATGATTGTTCAAAACTATCATCAAAATCCGTCGCTTCATTCGTCAGTATGCGTTCATCCATTGGAACCACCTCCATCGTATTAGCCTTGTTTCAATAATAATTTTAACGCCAGTCGCATATAGCCTTCTGTATCGAGTTCTTCTTTCTCGAGCTTCGGCTTTACTTTCTTTAGTTCACGGTCAGAATATCCAAGTGCAGTTAACGCAAGCATTGCTTCATCGAGCTCATCACTTTCAGCAAGCGTGAGCAACGTGTCTTCCGAATCCGGTAAATCAATTTCGGTAAACAGGTCGTGAAGTTTGCCTTTTAGATCCAAAATCATTTGACGCGCTGTCTTCTTGCCGACACCTGGAAACTGCACGAGAAACCCTTCATCTTCGCGCTCAATCGCACTCACTACTTGAGATGGCAAGCCGTTCGCAAGAATTGCGAGCGCACCTTTAGGACCGATTCCCGAAACGGTAATCAGTTTGCGAAACAGTTCACGTTGTTCCAGTGTCTTGAATCCGATCAATAATTGCGTATCTTCACGCACATGTAAATACGTGAACACTTGCTGCACCTCTTCTGTTACGTGGAATGCAAATGGATTTGGAGTCATCACTTGCCAACCAATTCCCGATTGCTCCAGCACTACATATTCAGGTGTCACGCGTGTCACATAGCCTTTTATGTAATCGTACAAAGTATTCTCCCCCTAAAGTATACCTGCTATTATAGCATACGAACGGGTTTTCTAGTTGTTCAACCTCCAGAAACCTACATAAAAAAATGGACACATAAAATTCGTGTCCATTCATCCTACTTATGCTTGAGCAATTGCTTGTTGTTTCTTATGGAATGCGATGAAATTCTGAACGACGGTATCAAGGAATGCGATGGTAGCTTCATCTGTAATATTTCCTTCTTCATCCATTTTCGTGTGAACAGCACCGATATATACTTCGTTGCCTGGCAATAAGATAGGTGCTAGTGCTGGGTTAGAAAGAATTTCACGTAAGTGGATCTGCGCTCTCACAGAACCGAACACGCCCATTGACGCCCCTACGATAAAGCCCGTTTTGCCGTGTAACGTAAAGTCGCCGCCACGTGACAACCAATCCAACGCATTTTTCATTGCGCCAGGAATTGAAAAGTTATATTCCGGTGCTGCGAATAAAACGGCATCCGAATCTTTCACGTCATCTTTAAATGTTTGTACGGCTACAGGTGGTTCACTTTCAATATCAATAGAAAACATTTCTAAATCATTGATGAGAACCGGTGTAATTTCCAATTCGTCTTTATATCGCTCAGCCATGAAATTTACTAACTTTAAATTGTATGAAGTGGAACTCGTACTTCCGATTACTGCTTTTACTCGAATGGTCATTCTGAAGATCTCCCTTGTGTTTTAATATCTGCAAGACTTATCATAGCGCTTGCTCATTTTTATTTCTAATGATTTGCTCGGTTTTTGAAGCCTTCGTCACCGTGTAAACGTATACATTATAGAGGAGTTCTACTATGCATGACAAAGGAGGAAGAAACGAAATGCGCACGATGATTTATGCAAGTCTTGCTATGTCGCTATTACTTGTCAGCTGTAATTCAACAACAGAAAAACCTACCGAAGAAATAAAGTCACCCGCAGAAACACCTGTCGAAGAAACGTCTGAAGAAACGACGACGTTACCCGACCGTGAATCCACGATGGATGTTGTCGTCTCTGTTGAAGGAGAAGACTCCACTATCACGATGGACCTCGTTGAAGGTCGCGATGCATTGTATTCGATGTACATTGATTCTGAACGTTATACGTTTAAAATCGGTGAAAAAGAAGATAAGCTCATGCCACTTGACGAAATGCCTGAAAGTTATCCTGAGGTGAATATGACATTTCTATACGTCGAAAATCAAACTCCAGAAAGTGTAAAGGAAGATATGGAACAGGAATACAATATGCAGTTTGAGGAAAAATTGATTTCTGCACCAGTCAACGCTCTTTCATTGCACGGTACTTCAGGAGAAGAATCGGATAGTGAAGTCGTGACGATCTACATGATGGAAGTAGACGGAGGCACATTGCTCATTAAGGAGAACTACTTCCTTGAAGCTCAAGAAGGTCATGGGGCACGATTTGAACAGATGTTGGAGACGCTGGAAGTACGTAAATAACTAGTGAAAAACGCATTCACAAACCTATAAGTCCTCATTCGTATAGGAATGAGGACTTATCTAGTGTATTTGACAGCTTGTTCAATTAACCTGGACATGTAATATTTATCAATACATTCTTCACCCATATACATTAAACGCTTTTTTATTCCCTCGATTTCTAATTTCTTGTTGTTTCAGTCATGGCAAATAAAAATAGCGAACTTCGTTGAGTAATTTTACCTCATCTCCCTCTCCTATATATTCTAACTCCGCGTAATTCTTTACATATTCACCTTCGTCATACCGATCTTTTTCAGTAACGCTACAAAGCTTTTTCAAACATTTTTAGAAATGTTATTGACTCTCACGTTACGGGGTACTTTAAAATTACTAGTGAAGGGAGCAAAACAAGATGAAAGTGAAAGAAGTTGCTGATTTAGTAGGAATTAGTGTGCGCACACTACACCATTACGATGAAATCGGATTATTAATCCCCGAAGAAACCACTGATGCTGGGTATCGTATATATTCTGACGAGAATCTCGAGACCTTGCAGCAAATCCTATTTTTTAGAGAGCTCGGCTTCCCTTTAAAGAAAATTAAAGAAATTATCGATAGTCCATCATTTGATCAACAAGAAGCGCTTGAAATGCAACACAGAATGCTTCTAAAAGAAAAGAACCGGCTTGAACAGATGATCGGGACTATCGAAAAAACTATTCAACATTTGAAAGGAGAAATACACATGTCAAATAAAGAAAAATTCACAGGCTTCGACTTTAGCCATAACCCATATGAACAAGAAGCAAGAGAAAAGTGGGGCGATAAAGCAGTGGATGAAGCAAATGAAAAAGCAAAAAACATGACTGCCTTCGATCAGGAAAAATTTAACGAAGTTTTTCGTAGCCTCGCCGCGATTCGCCATCTATCCCCTGACTCCAAAGAGGTTCAAGAAAAAATTACAAAGTGGCATCTTTTCTTAAACGAAATGGGGAATTACTCTCTTGATGCATTCAAGGGATTAGGTCAAATGTACGTAGACGACGAACGTTTCACCAAAAACATTGATCAATTTGGTGAAGGCTTAGCGAAATTTATGTGTACTGCTATGAGCGTCTATGTAGATAGAAATAAAAAGTAATACCACATTACAGGTTATAGCACCATGCTATAGCCTGTATACTCTCTTTTTTACAGCTGAATAAGCCTATTTCATTTTTTAAAATTCACAAAATAACATTCCTACTCTCATAAACGACCCGCTCCATGCCTTAGTAACCCCTTACAAAAATCTGTTTAACTAAGAGTACAAGTATAATGAGTTATCACTTCAAGGTTTTCTCCAATAATACGTTCTTCCAGCAAGCACTTGAATGCATTACAACTAGCCTTAAGAACACATAATTTACATTGACTGACACTATGTCAATGCTCGCTTCATCTGTCTGTACCCTGTCACCCTCCTAAAGATCAGAACTCTCACTCAATACATAAATTCACCATATGCTTGATTGATTGCACTGAACAGCGCTACTGTTCGTTTATTAAAAGGTGCACGAAAAGTGAACTTTATGTGCCGATATTTTTCCTTTTGACCCCGTATAGTGAATTACCACATATTCTATCCTGTAATAGAATACACTACATCCCCCTCTATAAGTTTATCTACTAATAGGTCACGTTTATTAAATAAACAATATAATATTTTAATTATATTCGTAAAATAAGAAAAGTTTAATCTTTCTAAATACTTTATTTTTTGTTAATCTATTTTTGCAATTCACAGTCATTTGATCTTTTTAATATCTGTTTAAAAATGGAACAATTACCTTATTCATCTGTTTCTTCAAAATCGTAGTGAACGATAACTCTATTCGCCATAGATTAGCTTACCATCGAGCAATTTCATTTCATAAACTAACAAAATAAAATTCCATCACACCTCTCTTATGTAAGACTATGCGTTTCCGGTTAGTGATTTGCTAACTGTAAAACTCTAGCTACTTCTACCTCTATCTCTAAGTATTCTCACTAGATTATTTAGGCAGATTATTTTATTTATTCATATAATGAGTTAACAAAAAAGTTTCGTAAAATTACTTTGCATTTTTTGTCGAATAACACTATCATATATGAGGGCCAAAAACCTATCGACAGATAAGTACATACATAAAGGTCTACTAATACGTTGTATATACACAATTAATGTAAGAGGAGGGAATTATGTGAGTTTAGCGTCTATCGGAGTACCTGGATTAATAATTATATTAGTCATTATTTTAATTTTATTCGGACCGCGAAAATTGCCGGAAATTGGTTCAGCTGTCGGTAAAACACTAGCGGAATTTAAACAGGCAACAAAAGGTATTTTAGAAGAAGACGACAAGAACAAAAAAACGGACGTAGAAAAGTCTGAGTCCATAAAGTAAAGAAACGGTGCGATTCAACTTGCCTTGGCAAAAGTCGCCACATTTCATGACAAATGTGAAGGAGGAACTACACTATGACGAATAATAAAAATTCCAATCAAGATACTCAAGATTTAAGTCGAAGAAAGTTTTTGAAGAGTGGCGGTCTCGTCGCTGGTGGACTTTTAGGAGGCTCTCTCTTTGGTGGTTTACTAACGAGTCAGTTCCAAAAAGGACCAAAGGAAGATACAGCATCACAGGCAAATAAGCCTGTCTCGTTTGATGCACGTACATTCTTTAGTCGAAACGAAGATTTTGCGTTGTTATCTGCCGCAACTGAAAGAATCTTCCCGGAGAATGCAAATGGAATGGGTGCAATTGAACTAGGCGTTCCCTATTTCATTGACCGCCAATGCGCAAGCAACTGGGGAAAAAACGGGAATGACTACATGCACGGTCCTTTTCCATCGATTGTAAAAACTGACGTATACCAAGAAGAAAAACGTCAAAAAGATGAAGTCATCACTTCGTCTACTGTTGTGAAATTACCGGCTGGTACGGCCAACTATCAAACAAGAATGACGAGAGGTACATTTTTCCTTGAAGGGCTTACTGCAATGGAGAAAACTTCACAAGACAAATTCGGTGAGCGGTTTGTGAACCTAGAACCCGAACAGCAAGATGAAATTTTATCCATGTTTGAAAAAGGTGAAGTGGAGTTCAGTGGTGTAGATTCCTCAGACTTCTTTAACTTGTTGCGTCAAACAACGATCGAAGGCGTCTATGCAGATCCTGTTTACGGTGGAAATCGTAATATGGAAGCTTGGAGAATGAAAGAATACCCCGGACCAATCATGAGCTTTTTAGATAAAATCGAAGAAGAAGAATTTATTGTAATGGAGCCTTCAAGTTTACGTAACTACCAAGGGCTTTAATTGAGGAGGACACATAAATGGCTAAAAAATTAGATAAAGTAGACGTGGTAGTCGTTGGTAGTGGTTGGGCTGGCGGAATCGTTTCAGCTGAACTATCCAAAGCAGGCTATCAAGTCGTCATGTTGGAACGTGGAAAAGATCAAACACGTTCAGATTTTATAGGTGTTAAAGATGAACTACGGTATACAAATAGACATGAAATGATTGAGAAATTGACAGGCGATACAATTACGTCTCGCGTGTCGATAGGCGATGCTGCATTACCTGTACGTTTGCAAAAAGATATGAATACGGGAACGGACCTTGGAGGCGGAAGTATGCACTGGGCAGGCTCCGTGTACCGCTGGCGTTCATATGACTTCGAAATTCGTTCAAAAACAATCGAACGTTATGGGGAAAGTAAAATTCCTGAAGGCATGCAAATCCGTGACTGGGGCATTACTTATGATGAACTAGAACCTTATTACGCTAAATGGGAACAAACAGCTGGGATTTCAGGAGAACCCGATCCACTTGGAGACAAGAGATCAAACGAGTATCCAAACCCACCTATGTTAGCTTCACCTGCAATTAAATTATTTAAAGAATCAGCAAAAGAAATTGGCTTACATCCATACCAAATGGCTTCTGGAAACATGTCCCAAACGTATACGAATCCTGATGGTGAAACATTGAACCAGTGTATGTTCTGTTCGTTCTGTACAATGTACGGCTGTGACTTCGGTTCAAAATCAGATCCTCTTGCAACAGTTATTCCGACTGCTCGGAAAACTGGAAACTGTGAAATCAGAACGAACTCACTCGTCCGAAGAGTTATACATAAAGACGGAAAAGCGACGGGCGTTTTATATACGGATACAAGAACAGGTCAAGAATTCGAACAACCAGCTGATGTTGTAGTACTTGCAGCATTCACATTCTCAAATAACCGCTTGCTTATGCTATCGGATATCGGCGAAATCTATAACCCAGAAACTAGAAAAGGAACGATTGGCCGTAACTTTACAGGACAATTCAACAGTACGTTCCTAGGAGCAACAGGATTCTTTAACGACAAGAAATTCAACTACTACATGGGTGCTGGTGGTTTAGGTGGCGCTGTAAGTGATTATGACGCCGATCTATTTGACCACACAGATTTAGACTTTATTCACGGTGGTGGAATCGAACTTCGTCAATACGGAGATGGAGCGATTAAGAATAACTTTGTCCCTAAAGGTACACCAACATGGGGTGAAGAATTTAAAGAGAAATCACTCTTCTACGCTTTCCGTACGTTAACAGTTTGGTACTCAGCAGCAGTTATGCCTTGGTGGCACAACTATATGGACTTAGACCCTACGTATAAAGATGAGTTTGGAGATCCATTATTACGTATTACCAATAAATTAACAGAACAAGATAAGAACATCGCGAAATTCGGTATTGAAAAATGTACTGAAATTGTTGAAGCGATGGGTGCGGACATTATTGATCAGGACGAATTACCAGACCAATTTAACCACGGTTACGACGGTATGCACTATATCGGTGGCGTAGCTATGGGTGAAGATCCGGAAACGTCTGCAGTAAATAACTACTTGCAACTGTGGGAAATGGAAAACTTATTCGTCGTTGGCGGATCTGCACTACCTCACTTCAGTAGTCACCACCCTACACCAACAATCGGTGCACTTTCATACCGTGCAGCTGAAGGTATTGAAAAGTACTTAAAAGAAAAAGGCGGTCTCTTAACGCAACCAAAATCTTCTAGCGTTAAAGCATAATAGATATAACCCCACCCCTCACTTGGCAATATGAAAGTGAGGGGTTATTGTTTTCTCTGAACATCTAATCATTCTTCTGGCGGTCACACCGCAACGACAGGATCACGTACTACCCTGACATCATAGAACGATACTTTATTGCTAATAACGTATCCGGGTTGTCCGTCGCGATGTGAATGCGCTTCCTTGAATACATCGCTTTTCGTCCACGATTCAAATGCTTCTTTTGATTCCCAACGCGTACTAATTGTCACTTCATCATAGTCTAGCAAATTATCCGTGAACAATACTTCTAGTCCTAGAAACCCTTCCATCTGCTCCACTTTTCCTACTTTATCAAAACGCGTAACCAATTCATGTCCACGGTCTTTTATAATCTTATTTGTGTTTGTTACGATTATCATAATTATTTCCCCCTTTTATTCTACTAAAGAGTATAAATTCTTCAGTAACTAAGTTAAATGATAATGAATCTCATTATCATTGTCAATAACAAAAAAGCCAGTTAACAACTTTACTTGCTTAAAAGTTGTTGACTGGCTAGCATTCATTACTCATCCGATGCATTAGAATAGACGTTTTGAACATCGTCGTCATCTTCAGTAGGAATAGAATAATGATATAGTGTTAATTTGAAATTGAGGTAAAGCAGACAAATCGAATTGTGTATATGTGTATCCTTGGATGTACTGCAAAATATTATCTACATGAACGATGTCGACACGAACTACTTTTTCTACGCAGGTAAAAGCCTGATCATCGACTAGGAAATCTGAGAAGCTGTAAGATTGATTCGATTGGTACCTCGCCGGCTTATATAAAGCTACTAAAATCATTACTTTCGCGGTCAATTGTCGCAGTCTTCGTAACTATATTTTTTGTTTGCATGTGAAATTTGCCGTCTCAATCTTTCGAAATTAACCGTTTAATATACTTGCTGAAATCTCCACGATGATCAGATTCGGCATGTGCTAATAACTTAGCTTCATATTTATCGGTTAATTTAAAGCTAATCGATTTATTCTGTCGCCTTTTACCTGTCACGGATCACACCCCTTGCGATATTGTAAAATCCAATTGCGTTAGCGTAAACGGGGTGGGCAATCGTTACTCCATCCTGATAATGAAATTATGGGCTCAAGACCCCGATATTTTGAAATGTTTGTGCAAATGCAACGCGACCCGATCATCGGCAATACGTTTCTAGATAGCAAACTCAGAATGGATAGGTTAAGCGACGCGAAAAAAATAGAGCTAAAAATGTTTATGAATTTCATAAGAACAAATAGCACAATAAATTTCAAAGTATCAAATATTCAATTTCTATTCTCATGCAATTCTATATTACAAAAAGAATTTATAAATACAGCAAAAATAATACCGCTCTAATATTATTGCAATAGTATCCCTTTACTTTCCCTTCTAAGTATCCCTATATAAGAAACCATAAGTGGAGGAAATGCCAGTGGTAAAAACAAATAACCCTAAGGTTGAATAACCACTATTAAACCAATAGCAATTACAACTAGATGGGCTATTATTTTTAATTGCATTTTTCCAATAATTCTTTAAAACCTCTTTCTTTTTTAAAAAAGAGTAGTAAACTATTATAGTAAACTTTTTAATTACAACACAAACATATCAAGGGGATGAAGACATGAAATTGTTTAAGAAAAAAATTGTACTTACAGGTACTGCAGCACTAATGATGTTCAGCTTATCTCTAGCGCCAGTCAATTTGACAAAGG
The DNA here is from genome assembly GCF_002743165.1 of Sporosarcina sp. P19. Lineage (NCBI taxonomy): Bacteria > Bacillati > Bacillota > Bacilli > Caryophanales > Caryophanaceae > Sporosarcina > Sporosarcina sp. P19. The sequence continues at coordinate 74,804 of NZ_PDYR01000015.1, forward strand.
GTAGCAATGGTATTCAGTTAGTTACCAGTAAAGCTGAAGCTTCTAGTTGGATTTACGTCGATACAAAAAAAAGAAGCACAAAGGCTAATGACATATTAGCTAAAGGTGGAATTGCTGCATTAGGTTCATTATTGGCTATACCACTTCCATACACTGCACCTCTCTCTGCATTTGCAACTGTAGTTATAAGTGAAAATATAAAAACAGCTTATTTTATTGATAAACGATCTATGCGTATGGCAGGTCACGTTTTCCAAGTTAAACACGAAATACAAATGTATAGTGATTCAAGTTATAAAAAGAAAAAAGGAAAGCCAGTTACCATTATACATAATGACATCGGTGGACCTAAATAAACAAAAAGATGTGAAAAAAGGGGGGAGAAAACACCCCCTTTCCTATTTCTCCGTTCTCTCAAGTACAAAGCTAAAGTCCCCCCTCTCTCACTCCGTCATTAATCAAAATCATCTGATTCCTCAATGAATTTCGCTCGTTGATTTGTACAGCTCTAATTCTTCGAGTGTTAGTTCACGCAACTTATAGCCATAGGTTGCTCCTTTCCAAAATGACTGGAGCCAATATCCCACGTATCAACTTCTAAAATTCCTTCTGCTGTCGCTCTAGGCAGACATTTACCATCGACACTCCCTGATATTTTTTCCCTCTAGCCAAATAAAAAAAGACCGTCAATAGACGATCTTCTCTACTTCAACTAAGTTTAATAAGAACAGAGACGCTAATTAAACGCTCGCGCTCGTTTGATGAATAAACCACTCTTCCTATTTACGATACCGTTTTTTGACAGGTCTATATAAGGTTTTCATTCTATTTTAAAGGAGAAAAACATCCATCCAATGTTTTTTAAAATCTACTCTCCAAGCGACTGATACTCTGCCGCAAGACCTTTTTGAACGCCTGGTCGTTTCGCAATTCGATGAGACCATTCCAAGAGATGGGTATATTCATCCATGTTTTAAAATTCATAAGAGCCTTCATACAATTTTCCTAAAGCTAAACGTCCATACCAAGACCATATCGCAATATCTGCAATAGTATAGGTATCACCAACGATATAAGAACGCTGAGCTAATATTTTATCTAACAAGTCTAATTGACGTTTCGTTTCCATAGTAAAACGATCAATTGGGTATTTCATAGGCTCTGGTGCATAAGCAAAAAAGTGACCAAACCCTCCACCAACATAAGGACCTGACCCAATTTGCCAGAATAGCCAATTAAGGGTTTCTGTCCGTCCATGAATATCTGTCGGGATCAGTTTATTAAATTTCTCAGCCAAGTAAAGCAGAATTGACCCTGATTCAAAAATTTCCACACGTGGACTTTGACTTTGATCCACTAGGGCTGGGATTTTAGAATTCGGATTGATCTTGACAAAATCTGAACCGAATTGTTCGTCAGCTCCAATATTGATTTTATACAAATTATAATCTGCAACGTCGACATCCAACTCTTTTAATTCTTCCAGCATAATCGTCACTTTAAGACCGTTCGGCGTTCCCAGTGAATAGAGTTGGAACGGTGCCTCTCCGACTGGTAGTTTTTGTTCGAAACGTTCACCGGCTGTCGGACGATT
>NZ_PDYR01000016.1:0-65658 GCF_002743165.1 Sporosarcina sp. P19
GGAAGTTCGCCTGTCTCTGTCTCCTCGCTACGCCTACCACAGCAGGCGCCTTCGTTGCGTCGAGTGTAGGGCAGTTCGTAGACTTCTTTCGCAAGCAATACATACTAGATATCATGATGTAGCTGATATTTTTTCATATTAGAACCACAACCAAAATAAACACCACTCAGTAGCACAGGCACAACTGCGGGGTAGGCCGTGGCCATGAGACAACTGGCAGCACCACCGCCAGCTGGCTCCTGGCTGGAGGCAATCCCCCACGTGCCTGCGCGGGTCAAAAAGACGAACACTCACTAACTTCAGTGCCTAACAGCCGGTCGAGCAACGCCTCAACAAAGAGTGACAAAGCCCCGCAGCCGCCTAGTCTTTCCGTCAACCGCGTTTCTAGGTTGGGTACTGTACGCAATTTATCATTTTGCTATCCTACTTAGAACCACAACCAAAATAACTACCCTTCAGTAGCGCAGGCACAACTGCGGGGTAAGCCGTGGCCAGGAGACAACTGGCAGCACCACCGCCAGCTGGCTCCTGGCTGTAGGCAATCCCCCACGTGCCTGTGCGGGTTCAGAAAACGAACACTCAGCCACTTCAATCCCCAACGACCAGTCGAGCAACGCCCCCAACCACATAGACTATCCGACAAACGAGTTTCTTAGTCAGGTGACGCAGGACCCCTCAATTGACTAACTTAGGTAAAAACATGTAACTTGCCTCTTGCCAACTAAACGGAAAATTCGTAGTATAAAAGAGAAGGAGTGTGAAAGCCTTGTTAACAGCTCTTACAAGTGGCGGGAAGCAAGTCGTGCTAACACGGCAGTCATCCCTGACCAGCTTACGAGAGTGGCGTAAAAACGAAACCTATTATTGTCCTCAATGCAAAGAACAAGTACTCCTGAAAGTCGGCGACATTGTCATCCCACACTTTGCTCATCTGAAGCAAACCACCTGCCGGGACAGCTTTTCAGAAGGGGAGTCCCCAACCCATCTGCTCGGTAAAATCCAACTCTATGAACTATTTTCACAACTACACCTACAAACTAAAATGGAGCCATATCTGCCCGCTATTCGGCAACGTCCCGATCTGCTAGTAACATGGCAAAACGAACAAATTCCTATCGAATTCCAATGCAGTACGATTCCCATTGCACGTATCCTCGAGCGTAATGCAGGGTACCATACCGTAAATATGCTGCCTATATGGATCGTATTAACGCCACCAAAAATTCAAGACACTTCGGCATTTGTTCTTACCTATCAATTGACGCAATTCCAACAACACTTTATCCGCCACATTCATTCAAGTACTAAAGAAAAATTGTCAGTTTTCTTAACGTACAATCCGTCAAAACAACAATTTCACTATCTCAGTCACTTCATTCATCTTCGCGGCACCGCGTTTGCGATGTGTCACTCCGTTATGCGAATCAAACATCAAACGATTCCATTCGCTATTCCCGCTACTCCATGCACAAAAGATATAGAAGACCTGACGCGTCAATATCAATCTGCACGTCGAAAGTATCTTCGGTCGGTAATTGGGTATAATCAAAGAGGTATCCATCATCGCTTTTTGCGTGCGTGTTATGAAATGCGTATGCAGCCCGTTCAACTTCCCGCATGGATTGGCGTTCCGACGTTCGGACAAGCAGCATTTACAGAGTCTGATTGTGAATGGCAGTTGCTACTTATTGCGGCTATCCGACAAACGAGATGTACGCCCTTTCAATTAAATCGCTCCACTCTTCATTCATTTGTCAAAACATTTGAAGGGGATTCAAGCCTACAATTGGAAGCTTGTCAAAACTATGTGGATTTCTTGAGAGAGCAACGCATAGATATCTATCGGATGGATAAATTTATGGGGAGAGATTTTGTACTGGAAATACTTTCAGGGCGATTTCTTGCAATGCATGCTAGGAATTGAGAAAATACAATAGAATCAAATAACGGTAAATGCAGAAGGAGGAATTGGATTGACGAATGATAACAAAGTATTGACGCGCGATGAGGTATCGGAAGAGGAAACATGGCGCTTGGAAGATATATTTTCTTCTGATGAAGAATGGGATAAAGAATACAGCAAAATTGAAGAGATGGCTAAAGATGCAGAACAGTATAAAGGCACTCTTGGCAATGGCGCTCGTCCACTTTTTGAAGCGTTAACCTATCGTGATAAATTGGCAGAACGACTACGTAGATTGTATACGTATGCGCATCTGAAAACAGATCAAGATACAACGAACAGCTTTTATCAGGCAATGGATGGCCGAATTCGAACGTTAGTTGTAAAAATATCTACAGCGTTATCTTATTTCACTCCAGAGTTACTTTCCATCGATGAAAAGCAATTGAATGAAACCATTGAGTCACATGAAGGCTTGCGTTTATATAAACAGGAATTTGAAGAGTTGAATGCAGAACGTGCTCACGTCTTGTCCTCAGAACAGGAACAATTAATCGCGCAGTTGTCTGAAGTAACAGGAAAGTCTTCTGAAACATTCAGTATGTTGAACAACGCGGATCTAACTTTCGGTTTGGTCAAAGACGAAGATGGCAATGACGTGCAATTAACACATGGTCGTTATTCACAATTCCTAGAGAGCAAAGATCCAAAAGTTCGCGAAGCGGCATTTAAAGAAATGTATTCAAGGTACGGAGAGTTTAAAAATACATTTGCTTCGACGTTAAGCGGTAACGTAAAAGGGCATAATGTAAATGCAAGAATTAGAAATTATAGTTCAGCGAGAGCGGCAGCATTATCCAATAACCATATTCCCGAGCAAGTATATGAAAACCTGTTGTCTACCATCAATAAGAATCTTGGTTTATTGCATCGCTATGTAGCATTGCGTAAAAAAATATTGAAAGTAGATACGCTTCATATGTGGGATATCTACACGCCACTAGTGGAAGATACAGAGATGAAATACACATACGAGGAAGCGAAAGAAACTATGCTTGAGAGCTTCCATCCGCTCGGTGAAGATTATCAGGCTGTTGTAAAAGAAGGTCTTGATAACCGCTGGGTTGATGTTCGTGAAAATAAAGGGAAACGTTCAGGCGCGTATTCCTCAGGTTCTTATGGAACAAACCCATACATCTTAATGAACTGGCAAGACAATGTGAACAATCTATTTACGCTAGCACATGAGTTCGGACATAGTGTACACAGTTATTATTCACGTAAGTATCAACCATTCATTTATAGTGGTTATTCTATATTTGTGGCCGAAGTGGCGTCGACAGTCAATGAAGCATTGCTGAATGATCACTTATTGAAAGTGACGACAGACGAAGATCAGCGAATCTACTTGTTGAACTATTGGCTAGATGGATTCCGTGCGACGGTGTTCCGCCAGACCATGTTTGCGGAATACGAACACTTAATCCATAAGCTGGATCAAGAAGGTGTGCCATTAACGGCTGAAAAGTTAACAGAGGAATATTATGCGTTAAATAAAAAGTATTATGGTGACGCGATTGTTAGTGACGAGGAAATCGGTTTAGAATGGGCACGTATTCCTCACTTCTATATGAATTATTATGTCTATCAATACGCGACAGGATATAGTGCAGCTGTAGCACTCAGTAAGCAGATTCTAGAAGAGGGAGAGCCTGCAGTAGAACGTTATATTACGAACTTCTTGAAGGCGGGATCATCGGATTATCCTATCGAAGTACTGAAAAAAGCGGGTGTCGATATGACATCTGAAAAACCGATCGAAGAAGCTTGCCGAGTATTTGAAGCACGATTAGATGAGCTGGAACGTTTATTAGCAAAAAGAGGGTAATTTTCGATTCCGTGTTTCGACAGACATCTGCGAATACCGTGACATTTAAATGAAAGCTGTTATAATTTGTTGAAGTCATAAGTCATTTATGATATGGTGTAAATGTGGAATAAATCACATACCAAACATACACCCCTTTTGTTTGAACGTGAACATTTCTCCCATTCCCTTTGAAGAAGAGCATTCACTCCCCCCCAGGAGTGGATGCTCTTTTCTTTATGTTATTTTCATAGTAAAAAGTCGAAGCCCCCAAGTAATTGGTGGGCTTCGACAAGTATAAGGACTATTTAATTAGTGAACAATTAGGTTGCTTTTTGCGCCATAACGTACGATCTTGAAATGGAATCCGTTCGATTTCCTGTTTCAGTAAGCGTTTCTTTAATTCGCGTTCAGCTTCTTTTTCTGTCACATGACCCATTTCTGCAATTTCTGTCGTGGTGAGTAGATCGAAGCGATTGAACAAAGAATCAATAGAAGGGGGCATCTCTGGTAGAAGTTGTCCTCCGACTAGTTCTTCTAAAATCTGTTCGTAGATTGCATAGTCATAGAGACCGCTCACTTTCAATCCTTCGTCTTCAATGTTGCTATTGAAGAAGACGAAAGTTGGAGCTTCATCCACTTCCATTTCGTTACCTAAATACATATCAACTTGCAAAGCACGTGATGTTTCTTCAGAAGTAAAATCTGCAATAAATTCATCTACGTCTAAATTAATGCGTGCAGCAATTTCAATGAGTACTGAATAGGATGCGACGTCACGCTTTTTCAAAAAGGAATACTCAAGTAAACAGGACAAGTAACGGAATCCAGCTCTCTTACCTTGGAACTCAGCAGCTTTTACTGCAATATTAGGAAAACAAGGATTTGACCGCTTCGTTGACTTCGCATCGTTCGGATCTATTAAAGAAGGTGGATTCAGTTTTGTCATAGGCGTTCTCAACGCGATGCGTAACGTAAAATAATGATCGTATTGGACTTGCATTTTACGTAGCAATGGTTGCAGTGACCAACAATCCTTACAATAAGGATCTAGAAATACATAGAGTTCAATGGGCTTTACTGAAGCAGAGTAGTGTAACGTATCATCAATAACAGTTAGATAGTTCACTGATCTTCCTCCTCGTTCCTATTTACCATATGGTTGGCTGTTAAGACAAGGCGCTTATAGTAGACTTCCCGAAGTGGACCCTCCAGTCCTACGTCGTCCATTGCCTCAGCCATGCAAGCTAGCCATGCTTCCGCGCGTGTAGGTGTGATAGGGAAAGGGTTATGTCGGGCTTTCATCATAGGATGTCCATGTTCTTCAGTGAACAGGTTGGGTCCACCTAGATATTGTGTTTGAAATTGTTTTTGCTTCCTAATGGTTTCCGATAAATCATCAGGGAATATTGGAATGAGGTCTGGGTGAACAGCCACTTTTGCGTAAAATGTTTCAATCAGTTCGTGCAACTTTATCTCGCCGATCTCCTCAAAAGGGATGACAGGTTTTCGAGTCATTGAATTCACACCCCTTCGTTCATCTGTATCTGTATTCTATCAACGAACGAATTTCTATACAAATAAAAGAACTTATTTTATTTCTTGTTATATAGCAGATTTGCTGTTTAGAGTCGGATAAACCATTGGTACTAGTGACTCGATGGACGCCGTTGACCTGCGTTCCGCGGGCACGGCTTCAATCACCTTGTCCGCTTCGAGTACAAAGATGTGCTCCTAACGCTTCACTTTTACTCGCAAAAGCCGTACTTCGCAACGGCTCTTCCTGCGGGGCTTTCAGCTCTCGTTTTTCCCTGGAGTCACCTTGCACTCCGATCAACTGAATAGCGTTTAGAAATAGTATGCGGAATCATTGATATAATACAGAATATTAAACCATTTGCTGGTAGTAGTTCATGACTTTTTTTACGTAGTTCTGGGTTTCTTTGAAGGGAGGGATGCCTCCGTATTTTTTTACGTTCCCCGGTCCAGCGTTGTAGGCTGCTAGTGCCATTTCGTTTGAGCCGAATTGGTTAAGCATGTTGCGCAAGTATTTGGCTCCGCCCATGATGTTTTGTTTTGGATCCATGGGGTTGGATACGCCAAGGAATTTGGCTGTGCCTGGCATTAGTTGCATGAGTCCGGCTGCGCCTGCATGACTTTTTGCGTTGCTTTTAAAGTTGGATTCTTGTTTGATGACGGCGGCAATTAGTTTTTCCGGTAGTTGATATTTGTCGGCAGCTTGTTTGATGATGTCTGCATATGGATTGTTCGTTCCTGGTGACGAGGTGGCGGGTGATGTAGCGGTAAATTCTTCAACTGGGTTTGTGGATATGCCAAACGGTATTACGTTGCTTCCTTGGCTAAATAGTTGCTCCGATTGTTTTGCGAGTCCAGGGCTCAATTGATTGCCTTCCATCAATTGTGTAAGCATCATTTGAAATTCATTGGAGCTAGTCGATGGATTGCTACTAAAGGACTGAACCGCTCCAAGAGTTTGCAGTGTATTGATTTCAAGGAGTAACCGAGTGTTAATTGGGTCAAGATCCATACTTTTTCCTCCTGTTTAGTAAAGATATTAAATAAATTCATTTATTATATCTATTATACCAACTTTCTTACCATAATGCACAGTAACGAAATGCAACTACGTGTGTCATATGGTAGACTAAACGTAAAGTCTTTAATTAAGGAAGTGGATGTCTTGGATATGAAAAATGTGATCATTGAAACAAGTCAAAACGATAATGAAATTCAATTTATATTGAATCCAGAGGCAGAGTGGCCGTTAGGTTCCCCAACTGGAACAATGTTGACAGACACAGATCGTCAATCCTTTGTATATATATTTGATCACGAGACCGGCTATCGTTATGCATATTTCACAAAAGACAGCTGGAACGGACTAGTGGATATGCTGTTACAACAAGCTGAACCCGTATTGGTTTGGCAAGATGAGAAAATATTATTAACAGGTGCTGCAGACGAATTGCAGGCGTTGATTTTCAATATTGAGGGTAATGATAACTATGGCGAGGAATTCAGTACAGCTGTCGAAGAAATATTCAGGCCGGTGCTGGAAAAGGTGAATTGATATATGGCGAAACAAATTCACAAAAAGAATGGAAGTGACGTAATGAAATTCACAATTCAGTCGCGAAATGACGAGATATCCAATAAGTTAATGAAAGAAGCACGTGTGTATTTACGCGATTTCGGTTTGAAATACGATGAGGAAGAACCGGATATTGTCTTGTCCATCGGTGGGGATGGAACGCTATTACATGCTTTCCATAAATACATACACCGCTTAGATAAGACATCGTTTGTGGGGATTCATACGGGACACTTAGGGTTTTATGCAGACTGGAAACCATCTGAAATAGAAAAATTGGTGATCTTGATCGCAAGACAAGAGTACGAAGTCATCGAGTATCCTTTGATCGAAGTAACGATTAATTATCGTCATTCTGAAAAAAGTGCATCTTATTTAGCGTTGAATGAATCCACAGTTAAGTCACCTGAAGTTACTTTGGTGATGGATGTTGAGTTAAATGGAGAACACTTTGAACGCTTTAGGGGAGATGGACTTTGCATGTCAACACCGTCTGGTTCAACTGCTTACAGTAAATCTCTTGGTGGTGCGATTATCCATCCTTCATTGCCATCCATGCAATTAACAGAAATGGCATCGATTAATAATCGTGTATTCCGTACAGTCGGATCTCCACTCATTTTACCGGATCATCACATCTGTACATTGACGCCTGTAAAAGGCCCTGATTTCATGGTAACTGTCGATCATTTACAGCTCCTTCATAAAGATGTTAAATCCATTGAATACAAAGTATCCAATGAAAAAATGGGCTTTGCACGCTTCCGTCCTTTCCCATTCTGGAAACGTGTAGAAGAATCATTCGTAGCGAGTGATTTAATCTATGAACGTGAAGATGATGAAAAGAAAAAATAATACGTTGTTTCAATTACAATTCGTTGTGAAGGAAAGTGGACTGCTTCGTGAATTTTTGGCACAGCATGAAATTTCCAAAACGACGTTAACAGCTATTAAATATCGCGGCGGAGAGATTCTGGTGAATGGACAGTCTCAAAACGTGCGTCATAAGTTGCAGCCATATGATCAAGTGACAGTATTGTTCCCTCCAGAACAGGTGAGTGATGGGTTGACTCCACAAGAGGGTGCTTTATCCATTTTGTATGAAGATGAAACCCTTCTGGTGCTTGATAAACCAGCTGGACAGAGCACGATACCTTCTCGCAATCATCCTTCTGGAACGCTTGCGAATTTTGTCTGTGGAAAATTTGAAAGAGAAGGTATTCTTTCAACTGCTCACATGGTGACACGCCTTGATACAGATACATCAGGTATTATTTGTGTGGCGAAAAACCGCCATATCCATCATCTTTTGAGCAAGCAGATGGCGCAAGATTTGTTTCAGCGCCAATATACTGCATTCGCACAAGGTATCATTACTACACCATTCGTGACGATCGAACAACCGATTGGCAGAAAAGAAGGTAGTATCATTGAAAGAATTGTACGGCAAGATGGTCAGTATTCAAAAACGGATGTATCAGTAAAGGCGCATTACCGTAATGCAGAAGACTGTTTCTCCGTCATAGACTTGACGTTGCACACAGGCCGTACGCATCAAATTCGTGTGCATATGCAATGGCTCGGTCATCCGCTTGTGGGCGACGATTTATACGGTGCGAACCTAGATGTATTCCCACGCCAAGCATTGCATTGCTCGGGCGTCAGTTTACTTCACCCAATCACGAGAAAGAGAATGCATTTTACTAGTCCGTTGCCAGGAGAAATGAAATACTACTTACGGCAAAGTCAGCAAGTGTGCGGATTCTCTCAACAGCAACAACTCTGAAAATGTAAAAAAATATGTACGGTGTATAGGAACTTACTAGTACGTGAGAGCGTACTGTATGTGCAGAAGGGAAGGTGTGAAATCATGACTACTCAACCAGAACAAATGAAAAGTGAAATTGTTTTGGATATAGATAAGTTGCGAGAATTGCTGAACAACGAAGACATCCATTCGTTCAGACAGGAATATCTTGCACTTCATCCATATGATCGAGCGACTTTTTATGAAGAAGTTGGTGCAGAGCTTCGGGAATTAATGTATTTTTATCTATCACCAAAAGAACTTGCAGAAATATTTGAAACAAGTGAAATTGAAGAAGATGAATACGAAGAGTTCCTTGAGGAGATGGACGCGACATATGCCGCAGAGATGATTTCATACATGTTTGTGGATAATGCGGTAGATGTCCTGAAAGAACTAGATAAAAAGAAAGTCGTCAGCTATCTAACGTTGATGGATAAAGAAGCTGCGATTCAAATTAAAGCATTACTACACTATGAGGAATATACAGCCGGTTCGATCATGACGACAGAATTCGTTACGGTTTCTGAGAATTCAACTGTTCGTTCCGCTATGACCATTTTGCGTAGTGAAGCACCAAGCGCCGAGACGATTTACTATATTTTCGTTGTAGATGACTTTCAACGTTTAACAGGGGTCGTTTCGTTACGTGACTTAATTATTGCGGATGAAGATACATTGATTCGCTCCATTATGAGTGATCGCGTCGTTAGCGTATCTGTTTCCGATGATCAGGAAGACGTTGCTCGCACGATTCAGGACTATGATTTCTTGGCTGTGCCTGTTGTTGACTTCCAGCAACATATTTTGGGGATTATCACAGTTGATGATATTATCGATGTTATCGATGAAGAAGCATCGGATGACTATTCTAAGCTTGCTGGTGTCTCGACAATGGATACATTTGATAAGAACCCGTTCTCTGCTGCAAAAAAACGGATTCCCTGGTTGCTAATTTTATTAATTCTTGGAATGTTAACAGCCAACTTAATTGACCTATTTACTGAAACGATTTCCCAAGTTGCACTATTAGCAGCGTTTATCCCTTTAATCGCCGGAACTGCCGGAAATAGTGGGACACAGTCACTGGCTGTTGCGGTTCGTGGTATTGCAACGCGTGATATTGAGGATGAAAGTAAGATAAAGTTACTCATACGAGAAGCGGGCACTGGGATTATTACAGGTGTGATTTGTGCGATATTCGTAGTCCTATTAATCTTTATCTGGAAGCATGAATTAGTTATTGCTTTACTTGTAGGAGCAGCGATGATGGTCTCTATTTTCGTTGCAACCATTTCAGGATCATTTATTCCATTATTTATGCATAAACTCAAAGTGGACCCGGCTGTTGCCTCAGGACCATTTATTACAACTCTTAACGACGTGATCAGTGTCGTCATTTATCTAGGACTTGCAACAGTATTCCTAAGTTCTTTATGAACTGGGAATATTGTTTTTTTTATTTCGGAACGTTAGGCGTTTAGCTCACATATGCTAACTAAAAGGAAGTGATGAAAATGCGTCATGAAAAGCCGTTACTGTTCATCTCAAGCCCGATTATTAGAAAATATCGGTTTACGCCTATTACAGAAGAAGAAGAAAGCACGTCCGTTTTCCAGCCGGAGAACACAAGAGCAGTGGAACGTATCAACGATTTAACCATTCCTGAAAACTCATTGGCACAAGAGTCACCCATGATACAACAAGAATTAGAAGCTACTCAACTTTTCCGTGAAAGATTAGAATACTTACAACACCCATTCCGCAAAGAATTATACGCTCCATTAGAAATCATCACCGAGAACGGTGTCATTAAAGGCAAGCTGCACAATCTAGAAAACGAAATTGTCTGGATCAACTCGAACAAGGAAATAACGTCAATCCGTATTGAAGAAATCTTAGATATCCTCTGGAAACAGCAATCATTTACTATTTAATTTTTACTACTCAAAAGGCGAACCTATTAAATGGGTTCGTCTTTTTATTCTTTTCTATACCTAAAAAAGGACGAACCCTATGAATATAGGATTCGCCATTTAGCATTGCAAGTAACAAATCAATCTTCGTCGCAGAAATCGATATACACATCATCAATACACTGAATACCGCAGAAACAATTCAAGTCAACCGTCAAACACGTATTCGTAGGTCCGAAACCATTCACCTTACAAATTTTCTCATAACAGATCTTTCCGTCCGTAGTAATATCAAACGGCTTTCCGTTATATAAAGGCTGCAATACTTGAATGGTAGCACAGCAAGAATCAAACACTGTCTGTACGCGGAAAAATACGGAAACACAGCTCGTATGCATATGAGGTGCTGACTTGTGATCAGCTAATGACTCCTCTGCCATCATTTTAGGGTAATACTTACGTTTTCCACCTCGGAACACTGCCTTGAAATAGTCCCCGTTACCCGTCAGTAAACTGAACACGCGTGTGTTGACACGGCCTCTAACTGGGCTGACCAAACTGCCAAGTGGTGCCATGAAACAATCTGTATCACACTCTACACAATCCACTTCGGGACACGTATTCTGGACGCGTTGGATAAAGCGTACTACTTCACAAATACAATTCGACTTATGACAACCATCATGTTTGTTGTCTTTCTTTTCACATCCCACTACTGTCCACCTCCTGTTTGTCGTTCTCTATACTTTATGCATGGGTAATCGACATGACAGGGCGCTTTACTCAATATGCATAAATCCGAAATAAAAGATACATGCTAGACAGAAGGGAGGCGTTGCATTTGAAGAAGCTGAGTATATTATTAATTATTCTTGGTCTACTTACTGGTTGCAGTGAAAAAGGAACGTATATTAAAAATACAACTTCGCAGGATGAGAATTCGGTAGAGAAAGTCATAATGAGTAATGAACATGTAAAGCTAGCAAAGGTACTGTTATTTGAAGATGAATTGCTGGCAGGTATTCGTGTCAATACGTTTTCCCGATTTCAAAAGAAATCTATCGCTACTGACATTAAGAAAAAGTTAGAAAAAGAGTATCCTGATTTAAAAATTACGGTATCAGCAGACAGTAAAATTTTGTTGGAAACGGAGAAGTTGATCCGTAAAAAAGGTGAAAAAGATTATCAAAAGAAAATAGATAAAATCAAATCAATTGAAAAGGAGCAAACCTAATGCAACAAGAAAAGTATGCCCAAATAGAGAAAGAGTTATCACCTAAACCTCCCATTTTGAAAAATGTAATTAGAGCTTTCTTGACAGGTGGTTTGATTTGTTTGGTTGGACAGTTCATAGCACTCTTTTATATTACGTACTTTGATTTTACGGAACGGACCGCAAGTAATCCAACTGTTGCCACAATGATTTTCATTGCGATGTTGTTAACGGGTTTTGGATTATATAAAAAGATTTCTCAATTTGGTGGAGCAGGGGCAGCGGTACCGATTACAGGATTCGGTAATGCCGTCGTCTCGGCTGCTATAGAACATAAGTCAGAAGGATATGTACTAGGTGTTGGCGGGAATATGTTTAAATTAGCGGGTTCAGTTATTTTATTCGGTGTTTTTTCTGCCTTCGTTGTAGCGCTGATCAAGACCATCTTAGTGAAATTTGGTGTGGTCTCATGGTGAAACGAGGCGTGTTAACCTTTCATTCCAAGCCAAGTATTTACGCAACAGGCGTAACAGCAGGTCCATTGGAAAAAAAGAAAAGCGTGTTTGCACAGCAATTCGATAAAGTATACGAAGATGAGCGTTGTGATTTACCGACCAACGAAGACGGTCATAAGCAGTTAATGTATGATGCCGTATTGATTGCACTCAGTAAAGCGAAGAAACAACCGGAGAAAATCGACTTCTTCTTAACTGGTGATTTGGTTAATCAAATGACCCCTTCAAATTTTACAGCCCATGCACTAGCTATTCCATATATCGGTCTGTTTTCTGCATGCGCTACTTCAGTCTCTTCTATGATCACTGCGGCATTACTCGCGGATGCTAAGCAAGCGAACTGGATCATGGCAGGTTCTTCTAGTCAACATAACGCAATCGAACGACAGTTTCGATATCCGCTGGAGTATGGATCGCAAAAAAAAGCAACCGCACAGTGGACGGTCACGGCAGCTGGTGCAGTATTGATTGGACAACATAAACAAGGGACTCCAGTTATTACCTGCGCTACTGTAGGTAAAGTGATAGACATGGGAATGACCGATCCTTTGAATATGGGATCTGCGATGGCCCCAGCTGCCTGTGATACATTGATGAATCATTTAACAGGACATGATAGGACGATCGATGACTATGACACGATTATCACTGGAGATCTAGGAAGTAATGGTTTCAAAATACTTAAAGCATTGGCAAATGAAAATGGTTTACCACATACGAAAAACTTTCGGGATGCCGGAGAAGAGTTTTATGGAAATGATCCGTCCTTCAAAGCTGGAGCAAGTGGATCTGGTTGTTCAGCAGCGGTGTTTCTTTCAGACGTCTATCAAAAAATGCTGACGGGAGAGTATAAGCGGGTTTTATTGTTGGCAACTGGTGCGTTGCTATCTCCTTTGTCATTTCAACAAGGGGATACGATTCCGTGTATTGCTCACGCGATTGAACTGTCTATGGATGAGGTGACGGCAGAATGATATCTATATACATCACTGCGTTTATAGTAGGTGGCTTAATTTGTGTCATTGGACAATTACTAATGGATGTCGCCAAATTAACGCCAGCCCATACATTAGTTTCGTTGGTTGTGGCAGGGTCGGTGCTGGACGGCATTGGCTGGTATGAACCATTTATTGATTTCGCTGGTGCGGGCGCTACGATTCCCATTACGTCATTCGGTAACGCGTTGACACACGGTGCAATGGCGGAAGCGGAGAAACATGGTCTGATCGGTGTGGTAACTGGAATGTTTGAAGTGACAAGTTCCGGAATCAGTGCGGCAATCATTTTCGGACTAATCGGTGCGTTGTTCTTTACTTCAAAAGGAAATGTCTAAACTACTCAAATGCCCTCTCCAATTCATTCTTCTCTGCATATAGTAGAGGAGATAGGAAGGAGGGGTTTTTCATGTACGGATGTTATCCATCTCAAGGTTTCGGCGGTTACGGATACGGCGGAGGATGCGGTGAAAGATATGGCGGTTCTTCATTCGTCTTGATTGTAGTTCTGTTTATTTTATTGATCATCGTAGGCAGAAGCTATTTCTAAGGAGGAGAACTGAATATGAATGATTCATTCTTTAAAAAAATAGAATCTAAAACGGGTGTGCCAATGGAAGAGGTCTTTGCATTAGCGAATGCCATCCAATACGCCGATTTCAAAGACGAAAAACAAGTGAGAAAAATTATTCAAAAGGTAAGTCAAGTAGCAAACAAAGACGTGCCGCAATCAGTAGAAGATGAATTAGTCAACTCTATCATATCAAGTGGTAAAGGACTGAATTTGAACGATATTTCACAAATGCTTGGCGGTAAGTAATATAAATTCACTAAAAGATGTTTATGATGCTTGCTAAGTGGGTAAACTAGTAATGATGATATAGTGAAGAGGGAGGTGTGCGTTATGGGTTATATACTACCAATACAAAACTATCAAGCACAGCAGTATGCAGAACGTATGAATAACGAACGGCATAATTTTGCTTATATCGGACGAGTAAATCCTGTGCGTCTGAAAAATGAGGAATCGAGCTATTGGGAAGACGTTCTAGCAGATGAAGCAAGACGTCGTGAAGAACAAATGGAGCAGCGAAAAAATCGCGCACCTCAACCTTTAGTGAAAAAAGGATTCATTGCTCCAAATCCAGCCCAATTCTCACCTGAAATTGCAGATGTCGTAGGAAAGGGCCGAGCGATTAACACATACGTCTGATCCACTAAAAATCCCCTTCACCACTTAAAAAAGCGGTGAAGGGGATTTTTTTGCGCAATTAGTCGTTCTTCAAACTTTTTTCCATGGCGCGATGAGGAATATCCGCATCCATAAACTCAGGAGATGTTACAACATAGCCTAGTTTTTCGTAAAAGGGCACAGCATAGGACTGTGCATTCAGAACAAGTTTCTTCATGGAGTTTTTTAGTGCATGTTCTTCTAATGTGTTCATAATCAAAAATCCAAGATGTTTACCGCGATGTTCAGGTAAAATACAAATTCTCTCTATTTTACCGTGTGCATTTACTAGACCCCTCATTCGGCCGGCGCCGATTGGTTGATCCTCTTCATCATAGACGACGAAGTGGATAGCCTCCTGATCGTGTTCGTCCAACTCGAGAATCAGCGGGACGCCTTGTTCTTCCACAAATACTTTCTTGCGGACAGTATATGCATCCTGCTGTCCTATTTCATCTGAGACGATTTTTACAGTGATCTGCAAATCAAGACTCACTATCAAGACGGAATGTCTCGTACACTGTCCACGACCCGTCTTCTAGTTGATAAAGTAAATGAATACGATCGATGACTTCCGAATGGTCAACACCTACCATTTTCATTTGGTTAATGACATCATCATGTTCACCAGAAGTCAGGTTTTGCGCAATTGTAACATGCGGAACAAAAGCATAATTATTTTCATCATGATAGAAGTTTACATTTAAATCCTTGTGTAACGCGAGAATTTCGTCGTTTGGTACAACTTTAAAGTAAATGGTGTTCGTAGTCGGCGCGAATGAGCCGACTTTTGTAACGTTCAACTCAAAAGGGCTGTTTTTAATTGTAATTTCTTTTAACGCATTTGCTACTTCTTCAATTTCCTTATCATTCGCTTCGAATGGATCTTTCAGCGTCATATGAGGTGTGATCAGCGCATAATGGGGATCATACCTCTTCCGATAGCCATTTGCTAAATCTTGAAGTTTTTTTGAAGGGAATGCAACAATACCGTATTTCATTTAAGATTGCCTCCTTGTGAATTGACTGAATTTTAGGTACATCTCTTTAAGTATATCAGAAAATAGTCCAACGTGTCTCCTTCTATTACTAAAGGCTATTTATTTCAATCAGCGCGCGTCGTATATCAGGCTGCCATGACTTCCATGTATGATCTCCGTCCAGCTCTTCATAATAGTAAGGAAATCTTTTTTCTTTTATGACTTTATGCAACTCACGATTAGGTGTTAGAAAATCCAATCTGCCGTCAGCGGTTGTGGGTACATAGGTTTCTTTATCACCAATTACATGATAAATAGAAAGGTTGGCTGGGTTTTGATTGGCCTTCACTAATTCAAGTACTTGCTCATTAACGAATGGTGAATGCAACACTACTTTTCCGAAGCAATTTGGATATTTTAAAGCGGTCAACAAAGAAATGGATGCTGCCAAAGAATCACCTATAAGCATTCTTGAAGAGCCCATTTGGTATGTTGGGTAGGTTTCATCAATATACTGAATTAACTCGTGTGCTAAAAAGCGGATATACGCTTTGTGTCGATCGCCTTCTGGGTGATACATACGTCTGCGTTCTTGCACCGTTTTGTATGGAATACCTACAATGATGACAGGTTCTATGATTTCTTCTTCCATTAATTCATCGGCAATTCGGCCAATCCGTCCGTATTGAAAATAGTCTTTGCCATCAGATACAAGCATGACATTGTGTTTGTACAAAGGGGAGTAGCGTGTTGGTAAATATATTAACAGTTCCATTTCTTCCTGTAGTTCATTGCTGTAAAAACGGATTTCTTCAATTTTTCCTGGATTCATTTTGTAGGACCTCCATAATTAATGTACACTTAGTAAATATCATACCGATAAATAACAGTGTAAAGCTAGTGAAAACTATTATGTATGAAGAGAGAGGGGAACTAATATGGATGAAGGTAAAAATATTGTTCATTCGGACGTCGTGACAGCAGCAACAAAAGATGCGCTGATCCGTCGTGGGGTTACAATTCAAGATATCGCAAAAATTGTTTATGAACTGCAAGTACCCTATAACAAAGGTTTGTCACTGGAACAGTGTGTTGACTCAGTAGAAAGCGTTCTCCGCAAACGTGAATTGCAGCACGCCATATTGGTCGGGGTTGAATTGGATGAAATGGCTGAAAGAGGTCAGTTATCGGAACCACTTCAACAAATCGTTGAATCAGACGAGGGCTTATTCGGAGTCGATGAAACGATCGCGTTGGGTGCGGTATACACGTATGGTTCAATCGCGGTGACTACATTCGGTCACTTAGATAAGAACAAAGTCGGTATCATTAACGATTTGGATACCAAAAAAGGAATTGGTATTCATACGTTCTTAGATGATTTGGTAGCAAGTGTGGCGGCGTGTGCAGCGTCAAGAATCGCGCACAGAACTCGTGATCTGCAAGAAGCAGGCCTAACGTTTAAAGATGTGCAGAATGGCAAGAGCTAATATCGAAATCGAACTGCCCTAGATCATTATTTCTAGCGGCAGTTTTTTTGTTTAAAGTGAAGTTGTTGGGTGCTTGTTTAATTACGGTTCTGTTAATAGTGCGAAATAAGCGGTGTTGGATTGTGACTTTTGCACGTACTTCTTCTATTTGTGTATAGTCAGGAGTTTGCTGTTTTGCCGCCAATGTTAGTGGAGAGTTCATTGGCCCCACTACGATGCTGGTGGATGGCTTTCACAATGAGCCGCAGACAGGAAAGTCGCCTGTCTCTGTCTCCTTACTACGCCTATCACAGCAGTCGCCTTCGTTGGATTGTGTGCAAGGCAGTTCATATTCTTCTTTTTCAAAAGCAGAAAATCAGTATCACTAAGTCGCAGATCTTCTTCCTATTAGAACCACAACCAAAATAAATACCACTTAGTAGCGCAGGCACAACTGCGGGGTAGGCCGTGGCCATGAGACAACTGGCAGCACTATCGCCAGCTGGCTCCTGGCTGTAGGCAATCCCCCACGTGCCTTAGCGGGTCCAGAAAGCAGACACTCACTACTTTTCATACCCAACAACGAGTCGAGCAACGCCCCAACAAAAAGTGATCAAAACCAGAAGTCGCATAGTTATGCTGCCAATTGTGTTTCTAGGTTGGGGAATGTACGCTATTTCTCTTTTCACTAGCCTAATGAAAACCACAACCTAACGAGTAACCACTTAGTAGCGCAGGCACAACTGCGGGGTAGGCCGTGGCCGTGAGACAACTGGCAGCACTACCGCCAGCTGGCTCATGGCTGTAGGCAATCCCCCACGTGCCTGAGCGGGTCCAGATAGCAGACACTCACTACTTTCCGTACCCAACAACGAGTCGAGCAACGCTCCAACAAAAAGTGATCAAGACCAGAAGTCGCATAGTCGTTCTACCAAACGCGTTTGTTCGTCGGGTACTATATGAATTTACTTTTCTCACCTAAATGAATTAAAAAGACTGAAAGATACTAATTCAGGGTATCCGACATGTGGTAAAAGCATTATATTGACAAGGATGAATAGCATGAATGGTACATAAAAATTATATATATTATTATATTGACAAGTTAAAGCGCTTTCATGGTAGAATGGTAATGTCTATGACTACAAATTGTAAAGGGGAGATGGTCACATGAAGAAAAACTCACTTCGCCTACTGGCGTTAGTTTCCATGCTCGCGCTTCTTGTGCTCGCAGCTTGCGGTAACGACGAAAAAGCTGATGGCAACAAAGACGCAGACGGAAACAAAGAAGAAGGTAAGACAGAGCAAGACTACAAATTCTTAAGCTTACTTACTGGGGGAACACAAGGAACTTATTATCCACTAGGTGGATCATTTGCTGAATTCATTACCCAAGAGACAGGAATCAAGACGACTGCTGAAGTATCTCAAGCATCTGCTGCGAACATGACAGCGCTTAAAGATGGAGATGCAAACATCGCATTCGTACAAACAGACATCGCATACTACGCTTCTAAAGGCGAAATGATGTTTGACGGAGATGTAATCGACGGAGTATCTGCGGTTGGTTCACTTTACCCTGAAACAGTTCAATTGGTTACGTTGAAGAAAAGCAACATTAAGACGTTTGAAGACTTAAAAGGCAAAAGTATTTCAATTGGAGCGCCAGGTTCAGGAACAGCTGCAAACGCTGAGCAATTGCTTGAAATTCATGGTTTAGCTTTAAGCGATATCAAAGCACAAAACTTGGACTTCGGTGAGTCACAAGAGAGTCTACAAGCTGGACAAATCGACGCGGCATTCATTACAGCTGGAACTCCAACAGGTGCTGTTGAAGGTCTAAACGCTACTTCTGAAGTTTTCATTATTCCAGTAGAAGACGCTAAGGCTGATGAATTAATCGAGAAATATCCATATTACGCTAAAGAAATGATCCCTGCTGGAACGTATGGTTCTGAAGTAGAGACGCCTGCAGTATCAGTAGGTGCAATGCTTGTTATGCAAAACGATATTTCTGAAGAACTTGGTTACCAGATCACAAAGGCGATATATGAAAACGCTTCAAAAATCCAACATGCCAAAGGTGCTTTGATTAAAGCGGAAAATGGTTTGAATGGTATTGGTATTCCTGTACACCCGGGTGCACAGAAGTACTTTGATGAAGTGAACCAATAAACTGTGTCAGTTATCTGATAGGATCACGAGGGACGGTAAAGCGAAAGCTTTGTCCGTCCCATTCTTAATTTTCAAAAGTTATGAGCGGAATTCATACATTATTATGTCTATTGCATGTAATGTAACAGAAAGGATTAAGCGGATGAAATCACGAAGAATAGTTCTTCTGCTGACGTTTCTGATAGCAATTGTAATGCTGATCATATGGTTTTATCCATACAGACAAATGATCATACTTGAAGAGGTTCGGAGCGAACAGCCAAAAGCGTATTATCTTCCATTACACGAGAATCGAAATTTCCAAGTTCAGTATATTCACTCGATCCATTTGTCCAATGTGAAAGAGCAATATCGCATTACCGACAATGGAAAGCTCCGTTTCGAATTTATGCAGTATGAAGACGTAGCCATCGGTTTACCAGGTTATGCTGAAGAAGGCGAAGCACTGCAAATAGAAGATGGTGTTTATACGCTTACATTCGAAAACCGCGTGATAGATTCGTTTGTTCTCTATATAGGTAGGGTGAATACAGATCTGTCTTTGCGATATGAGCAACAAGATTATCATCTAAAAGAATTTCTTCAAAAGGGTCATTCTTATGAATTTCATGTGGCGAAGGTATCAAATTATAAGTTGTTAAAAGGAGTCAGGTTAAATGGAAAATAATAAAGACCGGGAAAAAGATATTCCCAACATCTCCGATGAAGAAATGAGTACACTTTCTGAACAAGAGCAACTCGAAATTCTTCAAAAGTACGACCCGGAATCCAATACGAGAAATTTGAAAGGCTTATTAGGTAAGATTGTATTTTTCGGCTTGTTGGCATTCTCGATATTTCAGTTGTATACGGCGATCGGTAAACCATTTACAGCTCAAATCCAGCGATCTATTCACTTAGGATTTGCTTTATCTCTTATTTTTCTCATGTTCCCTGCTAGGAAAAAGATCGGTGTACGCCGTGACAAAGTACCATTCTACGATATTATTCTTTCTTTATTGGCTATAGCCGTTGGTTTATACTGGCCGCTATTTATCGATGAGCTAGTATTTCGTGTAGGGCGAGTATCTGATCTCGATTTAATTATTGGTATTTTAGCGGTTCTACTGACATTAGAAGCAGCGAGACGTGCGGTAGGATTACCGATCACAATCATCTCAGTCGTGTTTCTGGCGTATGCATTCTTTGGACCTTATTTCCCAGGGTTCCTTGCGCATAGAGGACAAAGCGTGGACAATCTTGTTCAATTAATGTTCTTTACAACGGACGGGATCCTCGGTACACCGATTAGTGTATCTGCCACCTTTATATTCGTCTTCCTGTTATTTGGAGCGTTCTTAGTGAAGACTGGTGTTGGTAACTACTTCAATGACTTAGCAGTAGTATTAGCAGGTCGTTTGACTGGTGGACCTGCAAAAGTCGCAATATTCTCAAGTGCGTTGCAAGGTACCATTTCAGGTAGTTCCGTAGCAAACGTTGTTGGATCCGGTTCATACACGATTCCAATGATGAAGAAGTTAGGTTATCGTAAAGAATTCGCTGGTGGAGTAGAGGCAGCAGCATCTACAGGTGGGCAGATTATGCCACCGATTATGGGAGCCGCTGCATTCCTAATGGTTGAATTCATCGGGGGTGTGACGTATTGGGAAATTGCCAAAGCGGCAGCTATCCCTGCGTTGCTGTATTTCACTGGAATTTGGATTATGACACATTTCGAAGCAAAGCGTGTTGGTTTGAAAGGAATGGACGCATCACAGATTCCGAATCGTAAAGAAACACTGAAGAAGATTTATTTATTACTACCGATTTTAGGTATTATTGTCTTCTTGTTGATAGGAATCCCAACGATGAAAGCAGCATTACTCGGTATCGTACTGACTATCGCTGTGAGTGCAATCAGCAAAGAAACAAGAATTGGATTGAAAGATATGATTGACGCGTTAGTAGACGGTGCTCGTACAGCATTGGCTGTAGCAGCTGCGACTGCTTGTGCTGGTATTATTGTCGGGGTTGTTGTCAAGACAGGTCTCGGGCTTAGCTTGGCAACCGGCTTGATTTCAGCTGCTGGCGGTAACGTCTTGCTTACATTGATTTTCACAATGTTCGCGGCTATCATTTTAGGTATGGGTTCTCCAACGACAGCAAACTATGTTATTACGTCTACAATCGCAGCGCCCGCCATCATTACATTATTGATGCTGGGTGAGCCTGCAGGTGCAGCTGTGCCGATTGTAGTAGCGGTATCTGCACACTTATTCGTATTTTACTTTGGTATCATTGCCGATATCACACCGCCTGTTGCATTGGCAGCCTTTGCAGCTTCCGGTATTTCGGGTGGGGATCCGATCAAGACGGGTGTCACTTCTGCGAAACTGGCGATTGCCGCCTTCATCATTCCGTATATGTTCGTCTTTAATCCAGCGATGTTAATGCTCGACTCGAGTGTAACGGAGATTGTATGGGTGACGTTGACCGCCATTGTCGGTATGGTTGCCATCGGTGCAGGCATAATTGGCTTCTGGTATAGTAAATTGAACTGGATTATGCGGATTATTACGATAGGCACAGGTATGTTGTTGATCTATCCAGAAACGATGACGGATATCGTCGGTTTAGTATTATTCATCATCTTGTTGGCTTTCCAGTGGATGGGTAATAAGAAAAACAATTCACCTAAATTAGCTTCAAATTAAATAACTCCTAAAAGCCTTATCAGCTCGTAATTGAGTTGATAAGGCTTTTTGTTTTGAAGAAATAAAAATATTTTGAAAAGTCTCTCTACCTTTCTAAAACTTTACTAGTCTGATTACGTAAAAAGTACTAGATTAAAGTGAAATTCTAATAGAGGACGAGTCTAGTAGATATAAGGATTTTCACTGAAATGCGATTTACGAAACACATGATAAAATAAATGTCAAGAAGCTGAAGGACTAGAAATTGGTGAAACTATTTTGGACTAATTACGCAGTTTTACCAACGCGAGTTATGTATATACTACAAATAAGCGAATCAGTCATGACGAATAAAATATATAGGTCGGTACAGAAACCAATCAAATAAAAAAGGAGAGAAAATACTATGAATACACAAGAAACATGGTGGGAAAACGTGTTTGAAGGGCACTTGGCACATGGCTTTAACAAAGAACGTATGAGTGAGCTGGATCATGAAGAGTTTTTATATTTTGAGAATGAACCCATAGAAGAACAAGTAAATCCAATGCAGTAAACGAAAGGAGAAGCGTCCCTGAATATTGCAACGAACTTCCATAAAAATCGGTAATTTTTCTGGTAGCATAGAAAAATTATCGATTTTTAATTTCCTTGTTTACAACCAGGATAGATAATGCTATTATAGTATTTGTGCTTGAGAGCCTAACTAGCTCACTATAAAATGCACATCCTAGTATGATCGATTCCGTAGCTCAGCTGGGAGAGCGCCACCTTGACAGGGTGGAGGTCGCTGGTTCGAGCCCAGTCGGAGTCATAGGTGCCAAACCTAAGTTATTTACCGTCGGAACACGGTTTATAACAATAAGCAGTCCTATTAGACCGAATGTCTAGGGGCTGTTTTTTTATGTCTAAATTTCAAATGAAGTTTGCATTACTGTCAAATCATATTCAATTACACTGATCAGTCATGCGGTGTATACTTATAGTGCGAGCACCTATTTAGATAAGCAGGAGGGCTAATATACGATGAAAAGAAAACAAGTAACATCTAATGTAAAAGAATATACAGTGGAAGAACAAATCGAACTATTACCGTATTTATTGAAGGTCATGTCAAAAAGCAGTAGGAATTCGGTGAAATCCATTCTTACACGTGGCCAAGTTATGGTGGATGGTCAAATGACAACAAAACATAATCAGTCATTAGCTCCTGGGCAAAAGGTTGAAATACAAAGTAACAAAGCGGCTATAAATGTCTCGAAATTAGTCGGTGTATCTATACTTCATGAAGATGACGATATCATCGTGATCAATAAAGATGCAGGCGTTCTTTCCGTAGCTTCGGAAAAAGAAAAAGATCAGACAGCCTATAGAGAAATTACGAAGTATGTTAAGAGAAGCCACCCTGAAAATCGTATCTTTGTCGTGCACCGTCTTGATCGCGATACATCAGGCGTGATGATGTTTGCCAAAAATGAAGAGACGCAGCAAGCTTTGCAAAGTACATGGAATGAATCCGTAAAGGAACGTTTGTATATTGCACTTGTCGAAGGAAAAGTACGAACAGAATCAGGAACTATTTCTTCTTGGTTAACGGAAAATAGTGCGTTCAGAGTTTATTCAAACCCAACTGACAATGGTGGTCAGCATGCTATTACACATTATAGAAGAGTACAAGCAAACAAAGATTGTTCATTGTTGGAAGTACTTTTAGAAACGGGTCGAAAAAATCAAATTCGTGTGCATATGGAAGAATTGGGGCATCCTGTTATAGGTGACAAAAAGTATGGTGCTACAGGTAACCCATTGCGCAGGGTGGGACTTCATGCTACAGCATTGTCTTTTTTACATCCACGTACAGGAGAGGTAGTACGATTTGAAGCAGAAGTGCCTCAGATCTTCATTACGCGCTCTAAATAATAAACCGTGCAATTTGCAGTTCCTTGGTATTCCTAAGGAACTGCTTTTTAACGTCAATTCATTCAAATGAATGTTTGAATGAATAAATTGACAAAATATATGGAATTGCATATACTAAAGCTAATCAATCAAATGGACAGTTGAATGATGAAGACGTTATAATGAACGAAATGTTGAGAGGACTGGTTACATGACTTCTGAGAAAAATGTCTATCGCCTGCAGAATTTATCATGCACAAGTTGTGCTGCGAAATTCGAGAAGAACATCCGCCAAATTGATTCTGTGGAAGATGTGCAGCTGAACTTTGGAGCATCCAAGTTAACAGTTGCGGGAGATGCCTCTATTTGGCAATTAGAAGAAGCAGGTGCATTTGACGGCATTAAAGTATTTCCTGAAAAACAGCGGATGATTAAACAGCATACGCCGTTTTGGAAAAAACGTGAAAATCAAACGACTATAGCTTCGTTAGTTTTACTACTAGCAGGGTATGCCGTATCTACCGCAAATGGTGATCATAACTGGCTGTCGATTGCTCTGTTTCTCTCTGCTATTATAATCGGCGGATTCAGTTTGATGAAAGAAGGATTAACGAATCTTTCCAAACTTGAATTTGATATGTCTACATTGATGACAATCGCAGTCATCGGTGCCGCGCTCATTGGTGACTGGGCAGAAGGTGCAGTGGTCGTCTTCCTCTTCTCTGTCAGTGAAGCATTAGAAAGTTACTCAATCGATAAAGCTAGAAATTCTATTACATCATTAATTGAAATTGCTCCCACGACTGCGACTGTACTTCGTGGTACTAATGAATATGAAGTAGACGTGGAAGATTTACGTATCAATGATGTCATTTTAATTAAACCGGGACAAAAAATTGCAATGGATGGTGAAGTCATTCAAGGTGACTCATCCGTGAACCAGGCCGCAATTACAGGTGAGTCTGTGCCTGTTCATAAAGCACTTGGAGACGAAGTATTTGCAGGTACGTTGAATGAAGAAGGTGCAATGCAAGTTCGTGTAACAAAGCTTGCTGAAGATACTACAATTGCCAAAATCATTCACTTAGTCGAAGAAGCACAGGCAGAAAAAGCACCGACACAACAATTTATTGATCGCTTTGCGAGATACTATACACCAGCTATTTTAGTTACTTCGTTACTGATCATGATTATTCCGCCACTTTTCATGGGGGGAGTATGGGGCGAATGGTTCTATAAAGGTCTTGTCGTGTTAGTAGTTGGCTGTCCTTGTGCGTTAGTCATTTCAACACCTATTGCGATCGTTACAGCGATCGGTAACGCTGCACGTAATGGAGTGTTGATCAAAGGTGGCATTCATTTAGAAGAAACGGGACAGATCAAAGTCGTGGCGTTCGATAAAACAGGTACGTTGACTGAAGGGCGTCCGGAAGTAACAGATGTCTTGACGGTTTCGTCATTAACTGAAGATCAAGTATTGCAACAGGCAGCGTCAATCGAGAAGTTCTCCCAACATCCATTAGCCTCTTCCATTATGCGGGCGGCAGAGAAATTATCGCTTGAATTACTGGTAGTCAATCAATTCCAATCCATTACAGGCAAAGGTGCAAAAGCTGTGATTGGAGAGCATCTAGTGTATGTAGGAAGTCCAAATTTATTCAGAGAAATGAACACAGTGGAAGAATCAATTGAACAGCAGATTCTCGCGTTGCAGAAGCAAGGTAAAACCGTTATGCTCGTCTGGTCTGAAGCAGGTCTAGAAGGAATCATAGCAGTAGCTGATCAAGTCCGTAAAAGTAGCTTGAAGGTTATCGAGAAACTTCGTGAGATGGGTAAAAAGACGGTCATGCTAACGGGTGATAATCGATCAACCGCTCTAGCAATTGGAGAGCAACTCGGCTTATCGGAAGTCAAAGCAGAATTACTACCTGATCAAAAAGTCGAAATGATTAAATCGTTGACTCAATACGGTAAAGTGGCAATGGTGGGTGACGGAGTGAACGACGCACCGGCATTAGCTACAGCAAATATCGGTATTGCGATGGGCGGTGCAGGAACAGATACTGCACTTGAAACAGCAGATATTGCATTGATGGCAGATGATTTGGAGAAACTTCCATATACTATCAAATTAAGCTCCCGCACTAAACAAATCATTCTTCAAAATATTTCGATCTCACTTGGATTAAAAGTCATTGCGCTGTTACTCATTATTCCAGGCTGGCTAACATTATGGATGGCCGTCATGGCGGATATGGGTGCTACCGTCATTGTAGTATTAAATTCATTGCGGCTCATGAAAAATAAAATATAATGTAGGAGAAACTTCAGTCGAATAAATCGTCTGAAGTTTTTTCTGTTGAAGAAAATGGTAGACTCATAATAAGAACAATCATGAGGAGTGTGGATAGTTTGGCAATGACCCGTCTGGAACTTGAAGTGATTATGAACAAACAGAAACAATATTATACATCAGGAGTGACACGCAGTATTTCATTCCGAAAAATGATGTTGGAAAAACTGTATAAAGCAATTCAAAAGCATGAAAAAGAAATTTTAGATGCATTGCATAAAGATCTACACAAACATCCGTTTGAAGCGTATGTAGCAGAAATAGGATTCGTCTTATCCAGCATTACCCATATGATAGACCACTTGGATGAATGGGCAGCACCTGAAAAAGTGAAGACTCCGATCCATTTACAACCGGCAACGAGCTTTATCGTGAAGGAACCATATGGCACTGTATTGATCATTGGACCGTTCAACTATCCGTTCCAACTAGTATTTGATCCGCTAGTCGGTTCGATAGCTACAGGGAACTGTACGGTGTTGAAACCTTCAGAAGATGCATTGCATACGGCTAGCGTCGTAGATAAAATCATTTCAAGTGTATTTCCACCGGAGTATGTATCCGTGGTGCATGGTGAAAAAGAAGAAACGAAACTGTTACTTGACGCACCCTTTGATTATGTATTCTTTACTGGAAGTGCAAAAGTGGGAAAAATTGTCATGAAAGCTTGTGCGGAGAGATTGACTCCATTGACGTTGGAATTAGGCGGAAAGAGTCCAGCCGTTGTCGATCATACTGCTGATATCAAAAAGGCGGCGGAGAAGATTGTATGGGGTAAGTACATGAATGCAGGTCAAACGTGTATAGCACCTGACTATGTATTGGTTGACGCTTCAATTTACGATGAATTAATCGATGAAATGAAGAGCGCTATCCAACGTTTTTACGGGAAGGACGCACAGAAGAGTGCTGACTACGGACGCATCATCGCGGATCGTCATTTCCATCGATTAGCGAACATACTAGATCAAGATCAAGCATATATCGTAGAAGGCGGCAAGACAGATGCCGCGGATAAATATATTGAGCCGACGATTTTAGCGCTATCAGACTGGAATAGCGCTAGTATGCAAGATGAGTTATTTGGTCCGATCTTACCTGTCCTGCCGTATGATAATTTAGGTGTCGCAATTCAGCAAATTAGTACGCTACCTAAGCCACTAGCTGCATACTTTTTCACTGAGAACGATGAGGCAGCTAATCATTTCATCGAAGTATTGCCATTTGGTGGCGGTTGCATAAATGACACGATATCACATGTCGCGAATATTCATCTACCGTTTGGCGGGGTAGGACCTTCTGGAATGAATCAATACCATGGAAAAGCAAGTTTTGAAACATTCACTCATTCGAAATCGATGATGAAAAAGAGTACGGCAGTCTCGGTACCTATTGCATTTCCTCCATACAGAGGAAAACTTCCATTAGTGAAGCGTTTCATTCGCTAACGGTAGCGAAATCCAAACTTTTGTCCACGCGCTTTGCTGGCTTTCGACCAGCAAAGTGCCTTTGTGGTCCACAATAATCTTTTTAGTAATGAACATACCGAGTCCTGTACCATTTTCTTTTGTAGAAAAGAAAGGCTGATCAATGGATGCTAAGGTCATCTGATCCATTCCGCAACCGTCATCCACAATGCAAATGTGGAGAGTACCTTCTTGGATTGTCAGTGAAATTATAATGTTTCCAGTGTGCTCAATTGCATCGCAACAATTTGACAAGATATTGTAAAACACTTGATGCAGTGAGGACTTGTCGCCTAGAATGAAAAGTTCTAATTCCTCAGCATTCAGTTGACATGAAATCGCACATTCATTAAATTGCTCATCAAATTCAATGAGCATTTCTTCGATGACTTCTAGAATAGAAACTGGCGCAGTATCATGTAAAGTTGGTTTTGCTAATGCTAAGAAATCCGTAACAATTTGGTTGACACGGCTAATTTCTTTCCCCATAATTTCTGTGAAATACGAGTAAGGATTCGCAGGGTCTTGATTCATTAACTGAATAAACCCCGTAATTGCGGTCATAGGATTTCGTACTTCGTGCGCTACTTTCGCTGCAACCATACTCATCGTTTTCAGACGTTCAAACTCAAGCGTCTTCTGCTCCATTTGCAAGCGACTAGTGATGTCTCGTGCAATATGAGAAATAGCAACCACTTCATTGAACTCGTTAAAAATGGGTGTCATACTAATTTCTGCTTGAAACAGTGTGCCATCTTTACGCATTTCAGTGACTCTTTCATTAGCTAACGATTGACCTTTATACAATAACTCACAACGTGCATGTACTTTTTCGTATTCAGTTTCAGGATAAAACGAAATGGGTTTTTCTGAGCACTCCTCCAAAGTCCAACCATATAACTGTTCGAATGCACGGTTACAAGTAATTATATTGTCATCCAAATCAAATACGGAGATCGCATCCTGTGACTGCTCGAAAGACAAGTCAAGATAATTCAAGTAACGTACTGTAGGAATAAATTCTTTTGACATTTTACTAGATACTCCATTCTATAATCCAGGGTGGATGTGATAAGAAAAGACGCGTATGATATGGGTAATTGATTCATTATATAATACATCATTTAAAGGAATTAAGAGTCTTTTTTAAAGAAAGACTTTTATTTGTTATAATGAGTAGAGTTATTCACCAACCTATTGGAGGAAATCACATGAATACGAAAGAATTATTATCTGTACTACCTGTAAAAACTATAAAAGGAACATTGCCAGAACATGTGACAGACGTGGCAGTAGATTCACGAGCTGTTCAAGATGGTGGAGTATTTGTCTGCCTAAAAGGTTATACAGTGAACGGCCATCAATTTGTCAAGAGTGCATTGTTGAGTG
Source organism: Sporosarcina sp. P19 (assembly GCF_002743165.1). NCBI lineage: Bacteria > Bacillati > Bacillota > Bacilli > Caryophanales > Caryophanaceae > Sporosarcina > Sporosarcina sp. P19. The sequence continues at coordinate 28,963 of NZ_PDYR01000016.1, forward strand.
GTGCACGTGTCATAATCGCATCAGAGCCGATCATGATAGATGAAGAGCGCACAGCGGTGGTCTATGTTGAAAACACTTCAAAAGCGATAGAGTTACTGGCGTCTAAGTACTATCAGTATCCTTCAAAGCGTATGAAGATGATCGGTGTAACCGGAACGAATGGAAAAACGAGTGTCGGCAATATCATTCACGATATGCTACGCCAGACTGAAGAAAAGGCAGCTGTTTCAGGCACGATTGGTTTTAAATTAAATGATATTCTGTATGAAACGGAAAATACAACGACTGATGTTTTGACTACCCAGCAAATGATTGCGCAAGCTGCAAATGAAGGCTGCGAATCGATGATCATGGAAGTTTCTTCACACGGTTTAGTTGAAGGCCGACTGGCAGGAACAGAATTTGATATTGCGATTTTCACTAACTTAACGCATGATCATTTGGATTACCATAAAACAATGGAGAATTACAGTGCAGCGAAAGGTTTATTGTTTGCACAATTGGGTCAGCAGCTTGATCAGAAAAAGTTTGCGATCATCAATGCGGATGATCCGTGGAGCAGTAAAATGATCGAAATGACTTCGTTCCCCATATTTACATACGGAATCCATGTGAAGTCTTCATTCCAAGCAACAGCGATCGAAATGCAGTCGAACTACACGAGATTTCAATTGCAGGCACCAGATGGAACATACACCGTCACGATGCCGTTGATCGGTGAGTTTAACGTCTATAATTCATTGGCAGCAATTGCGGCGTTATATGCCAAAGGAATGGCGACAGAAGAAATTTTACCGCTGATAGCGAATGTATCGACAGTGAAAGGCCGTCTTGAAAAAGTGGAAACATCATTACCACTGACGATTTTTATTGATTATGCACATTCACCGGATGCAATTGAAAAAGCCATTGCTACAGTACAACCTTTAAAAAAGGAAGGCAACCGCCTACTATTCCTAATTGGAACGGGTGGCAATCGTGATCGTCTGAAGCGTCCAATCATGGGAGAAAAAGCAGCAGCAGCAGATTATGTCGTCTTTACGACAGATGACCCACGGGATGAGCCGTATGAGTCGATCATATCGGAACTTAGTGCCACGATGCCGCATGATCAGTATGCATGTATAGGAGATAGAGAAGAGGCAGTACGTCATACTATTGAGCAAGCGAATGCAGGAGATATCATTATATTTGCCGGAAAAGGCCATGAAGATTTTCAAATTATCGGTAATACGAAATATGCGCATTCAGATGCAAACATTGCACTTGAGGAAGCGGCTAAAAAGTTTGGCGATACAACGATCAATAAATGAAGTAAAGTTTGGATTTGAGAGTCTATAGTTTTTTAGTCAATTCAATGAAAATCATTGAAATGCATCCCTATTCTCTCTATGATAGAAAACGTAAGCAAAAGGAGAGTACGATTGATGCAAAAGAATAAACATGATGAAATTACATCGCGACGAACGTTTGCGATAATTTCTCACCCGGATGCCGGTAAAACGACAATTACTGAAAAGTTACTATATTTTGGCGGAGCGATTCGCGATGCTGGAACAGTTAAAGGAAAGAAATCAGGGAAATTCGCTACGTCTGACTGGATGGAAATTGAAAAACAACGTGGAATATCGGTAACTTCCTCCGTTTTACAATTTGACTATGCAGGCAAACGTGTCAATATTTTGGATACACCAGGACACGAAGACTTCAGTGAAGATACGTATAGAACATTGATGGCAGTAGATGCAGCGGTCATGATGGTCGATTCGGCAAAAGGAATCGAGCCACAGACGATTAAATTGTTTAAAGTATGTAAAATGCGAGGAATTCCGATCTTTACATTCATCAATAAAATGGACCGACAAGGTAAAGAACCATTAGAGCTAATGGAAGAATTGGAAGAAGTGTTAGAAATCCAATCGTACGCAATGAATTGGCCGATCGGTATGGGAAAAGAATTCCTAGGTATTTATGATCGTTTCAATAAGCGTATAGAGTTAGCGCGTCCGAATGCAGATGAGGATCGTTTCCTTCCAATCGACGGTGAGGGAGAGCTTGCAGTAGAACACTCCATGAAAGAGACTTCTTATTATAAGCAAGCGCTAGAAGATGTCATGCTATTGAATGAAGCTGGAAACGACTTCGATGAAGATCGTATCGCAAAAGGTGAGTTAACACCTGTATTCTTCGGTAGTGCACTAACTAATTTTGGCGTTCAGACATTTTTAGAAACGTTTTTACAGTTCGCACCTGAACCCCAACCTAGGTTAACGAAAGATGCAGAATATGTAGATCCAGAGTCTGACGTTTTTTCAGGCTTCATCTTCAAAATTCAAGCTAACATGAATCCTGCACATCGTGATCGTATTGCATTTGTCCGAATTGTCTCAGGTGAGTTCGAACGTGGCATGACTGTAACGGTTCCACGTCTTTCTAAGAACTTTAAGTTAACTCAAACTACACAATTCCTGGCAGATGATCGTGAAACTGTCAATCAGGCAGTAGCTGGCGATATCATTGGGTTATATGACACGGGTAACTATCAAATTGGTGATACGGTCATCAGTGGTAAGGCAAACTTCCAATTTGAAGCACTTCCACAATTTACTCCAGAGTTATTCGTTAGAGTAAATGCCAAAAACGTAATGAAATCTAAACAGTTCCACAAAGGGATCTTACAGCTTGTGCAAGAAGGTGCTATTCAATATTACAAAACATTGCATACGGAAGAAGTCATTCTCGGTGCAGTGGGTCAGCTTCAATTCGAAGTTTTCGAACACCGTATGAGAGCGGAATACCATGTAGAAGTCCAGATGGAAACAATGGGATCGAAAGTAGCACGTTGGATTGAAAACGAAGAGGATGTAAAAGAGTCCATGGCAGGACAACGTGCATTACTCGTAAAAGATCGATATGAGCGCAAAGTTTTCTTGTTTGAAAATAATTTTGCGATGCGCTGGTTCCAGGATAAATTCCCGGATATCAAGTTGTATAATCAATTATAAATCATATAACATAAGGCCCGGTCGGATTAATGGTAATCCGTCCGGGTTATTTGTTCAAAATGTGAATGAACTCTGTGCTGATTCATTATTATTCGAGCAAATCATGGTGAAAATACTCTATTCAGGTGGTATGGTGGAAAGATGAAAAGTCTTCCCCAGCTGGAGTGCTGAGAAAAGAGAGGAATAGATAAATGAAGATTAGTAGCTTTTCGGTCAAACGACCTGTTTTTACGTTAGTCACTATGTTTCTCGTCATTATTTTAGGTGCAGTATCCTTCTTTAAAATTCCCGTTACATTGATTCCAGACTTAAATCCACCTGTAGCGGTAGTTGTCACGAATTATCCGGGTGCTTCACCAACAGAAGTGAGCGAGAAAATTACCAAGCCGTTGGAAGAAAGTTTATCGACAGCTCCTGGCTTAAAGTCGATGCAGTCTTCTTCTCAAGAAGGAGCTAACTTAGTATTCCTGCAGTTTGATTGGGATTCTTCGATTGATGATGTCCAAATGGATATCCTCCAACGGATTGATCAAGTAGAAGTGCCCGATGGTGCTAATAAACCACGTTTCATGAAGTTTGATCCATCTCAATTCCCGGTCATTCAACTATCTTTACGCTCCGTAGATAAAGATACAAATATACGGAAGATTGCAGAAGAGTTGGAGAAAGAATTACGCCGTATTGACGGTGTAGCTAGTGTGAACGTGTCAGGTAAAATCATTGAAGACGTCCAGGTTATTTTAGATCCTGATAAATTGAAAGAATTTGGTTTAGCGCAATCAGATGTCGTCCAGGCAATCCAAGCTAGTAATGTATCTATGCCAGGTGACCCGATTGACACGAGTGATGGAAGAAAGTTAACAACAAGAATTTTAAGTACAGTTCAAAATATTTCGGATGTACGAAGTATCCAAATAGGTGCTGATCCGCAGACTGGTGACAAAATCAAAGTTTCAGACGTAGCCGATGTGGCGCTGTTAGAGCCGAAATTACAAACAGAAACACGAGCCAACGACGAGCCGGCTGTATTATTGTCTGTACTTCAAGAGTCAGGAGCCAATACTGCAACAGTCTCTAAAGAGTTTAAAAAATCATTGGATAAGTTATTAGAGGAAGAGGCATACAAAGATATTGAATCGGATGTTATTTTTGACCAAGGCGACTATGTACAGCTGGCAATCGGGAATATCGGTCAGTCATTAATTCTCGGTGGCTTGTTCGCGATGCTCGTATTATTTGTCTTCTTACGTGGAATTAAAAGTCCAATCATCATTGGAGTAGCGATTCCGTATTCGGTTATTGTGACATTTGTTCTTATGTATTTCGCAGACTTCTCATTAAATATCATGACACTCGGTGCACTTGCACTAGGTATTGGTATGTTAGTCGATAATGCGATTGTCGTTATAGAGAATATTGAGCGACATTTAGCCATGGGGAAAACGCCTACTGAAGCAGCAAAAGATGGATCGAAGGAAGTGGGCGGAGCTATAACTGCGTCTACGTTAACTACACTAGCTGTATTTGTACCAGTAATCTTCATTACGGGTATTATTGGTCAAATATTTACAGAGTTCGCGTTAACGATTTCATTCAGTTTATTTGCATCGTTAGTCGTTGCATTGACTGTCGTGCCGATGCTGGCTAGTCGTTTGTTGAAGACGCCTACTGAAGAAACACTTGAGAAAAAGAATCGTGTAAAGAAAAATCAGAGATTCGAAAAGTCCATCAAGTGGGCTTTGAGCCATCGTTTACTCGTGTTACTATTAACAACTGCTTTACTTGCAGGAAGCGTATTCGGCATTATAAAAGTAGGAACGGAATTCCTGCCTGCTACGGATGAAGGAGCTTTCAGTATTAATGTTAAGCTACCAAATGGTGCTTCACTTGATGCGACAGATGACGTAGTTGAACGAATTGAAGAAGAAATGAAGAAGCAAGACGACGTGGAAGTGTACGTCAGTTTAGTCGGTGGAACGCAGCAAAGTATGGCGCAAGGCGGATCAGAGAGTAATATGGCAGAAGTGTATGTGAAACTTATACCACTCGACGATCGCGACCGCTCTGTCTTTGAATTTGTAGACAAAGTACAGCCAATTGTAGAGGACGAAGTTGGGGATGACGCAGAAATCAGTTTCAACTTGCAGACCGCTGCCGGTTCGAGTCCGAACACATTAACATTCTCCCTAAATGACACAAATGAAGAACGTTTAGGAAAAGCTGTATCAAAGCTAGATAAGAAGTTACGCGAGATGGATTCCGTGACGGACGTTGAAAATGATTTAGTAGATACAGTAGAGGAAATAAAAATTGAAGTGGATCGTGAAAAAGCTTCAGATGTCGGATTGGCACCTTATCAAATAGCGCAAACGGTTAGTGACGTTACGCGTGGTGTCTTTGCTTCACAAATCGTCTTTGAGAAAACTGGCGAAGTAGTCGGAGTAAACGTTGGGTACGATGAGCGTTTCCGCAATAGTATAGATAAATTAAAAGAATTGGAATTAAAAACACCGCTGGATACATTTGTTAAGTTGAAGGATATAGCAGATGTGGAAATCGCAGAAGGTCCTGCAGCAATTGTGCGTGTGGATCAAGCACATTCGATTGCATTTACGGTGAAATATCTATCTGGTGAATCATTAGGTGATATGACGAAAAAGGTAAATGATATTGTGGATGATCTGGACCTACCAAGTGAAGTGGAACTTTCATACGGTGGAGATCGCGAGTTATTTGAAAATGCAATTAACGATATGCTATTGGCGATTGTACTGGCAGTGGTATTAGTATATATCGTAATGGCTGCACAGTTCGAATCATTCAAATATCCATTCGTTATCATGTTCTCTGTACCACTCATGCTAATCGGTGTTTCACTTGCGTTATTCTTTACGAATACACCAGTCAGTGTAACGGCAGTCATAGGTCTTCTCATATTGGTGGGAATTGTCGTCAACAATGGGATTGTATTGGTTGATTATATTAATCAACGTAAAGAAGCAGGACTCAGCTCGTACGATGCGATTCTATCATCTGTACGCGACCGTGTCCGCCCCATCCTAATGACAGCCCTCACAACTATTTTGGGCTTACTACCGTTAGCGCTAGGACTCGGTGAAGGTTCTGAGTTAAACCAGCCGATGGGGATTGCAGTAATTGGTGGATTGATCAGTTCTACATTCTTGACGTTGTATATTGTTCCGATCATATACAGTTTGTTGGATCGGGAAACACGCAAAGGCATGAATACGCCAAAAAAAGCACAGCCGATAACGGAAGATCAACCCGTCAAGGTAACTGAAACTGTCACCGTGACAGTAACAGAAACCGTCACTGTAAGAGAATCCAAGTAATTCATACTGCCGGCAGATGGAATTTTCCATTTGCCGGCTTTTTAAAATGATGTTGAATAATTTGTGCAATAGAATAGTATAGTAGTACTAGTAAAGTACACGCTAGGGAGTCGCTTAACAATGCGCTTGTATTTACATCTTCAACTATCTGCACTTTAAATTTAATAGCTTAATAAGTATCACCTAAATCATTTGCAAATCAAAGTTATCATGTTATAATACTTTAAAAGTATCCGATATCTTAATAACTTTTGACGCAATGTCAAAGGGGAGTAGCTATAGGGAAACCTATTTCATAATCGTCAATACGTGACTGCCTCAACGGTCATCGGTTATGATAGCTGGATTTTGAACGTGAAATTCCGACTTAGCGAGACCTTTGCCTAATTATTAGGTGAGGGTCTTTTTATTTTGTAAAAAACAAGGAGGAATTATGTTGGATCCGATTTTATTAGAATATGCATGGGTACTCTTAGTATTAATCGTACTCGAAGGCCTATTAGCAACAGACAACGCCGTAGTAATGGCAGTAATGGTAAAACACTTACCGAAACTCCAACAAAAGAGAGCCTTATTTTATGGTTTACTAGGGGCATTCGTCTTCAGATTCACTGCACTATTTATGATTACGTTTTTAGTGAAGTTCTGGGAGATACAAGCCATCGGTGCCATTTACTTATTGTTCATATCGGGTAAAAATATATACGATAAAATTACCCATAAGCCGGAAGGCCATCCAAATCAAAAGCCTAAAAAACAATCAGGTTTCTGGATGACCGTGTTGAAAGTGGAACTTGCAGATATTGCGTTCGCATTGGACTCCATGCTTGCGGCTGTTGCGCTTGCGGTAACATTGCCTGAGTTAGGTAACTTCCACGTCGGTGGCATTAACGGCGGACAATTCTTTGTTATGTTGTTGGGTGGTATGATTGGTTTAGTCATGATCCGTTTTGCGGCGAAACAATTCGTGGTTATGCTTGAAAAGTATCCTACATTGGAAACGGCAGCATTCTTAATTGTAGGGTGGGTAGGTGTCAAGCTAGTTGTGTTAACTCTTGCACATCCTGAACTGCTCATCATTCCAGAAGCTTTCCCACACTCTACATTGTGGAAAATGACGTTCTGGGTTGTGTTATTAATCTTGGCAGTAGGCGGATATCTGCTGGCCGTCGCAAAAACTAAAGTGAAAGCTAATAGATAATACGAAAACAGTCTCTTCCAAGTAAGTTGGAGAGACTGCTTTTTTATCTCTAGTTTAGAATTGTGTAAAGAGTGTAAAGTTCTGTATATAGCTATCTTTTCATCAGGGGATTTGATAAAGTAAGAAAATGAAGTTTCCGTTATGAAAGGAATTTGAAAAAGATGAGGCTTTCCAGGGAAGTTTTTCATAAGTTTACTCCAGCACAGATAATCGCCTTCTACTACTTTTTGGCGATTGCATCCTCTTTTCTCTTATTGAACTTGCCGGGTGTATATAAACCGGGTGTAAAAGTAGCCTTTATAGATAGTTTGTTTACCGCTGTGAGCGCTGTGAGCGTTACGGGGTTGTCACCTATTAGTATCGGCGAAACATACTCTGTATTCGGCATTTGCATGATCATGCTCGTGCTTCAGCTCGGTGGTATCGGCATCATGTCATTAGGCACTTTTTTCTGGCTACTTGTAAAGAAGAAAATCGGCATGAGAGAGCGGCAACTGATAATGATTGATACGAATCAGTACACATTACAAGGTGTCGTACAATTAATTCGTCAAATCATTCAACTGATCGTTGCCATTGAGATTATTGGTGGCGGTATTTTAACATTATATATTTATCGTTTTTATAATTCATTTAGTGAAGCGTTGTTGAACGGTATGTTCATGGCGGTGTCTGCTACTACGAATGCGGGTTTTGACATTACCGGTTCATCGATGATGCCTTATCATAATGATTACATCGTGCAGTTTCTATTGATGATATTAATTATTTTAGGTGCTATTGGATTTCCAGTTCTAATTGAAGTGAAGAGCTTCTTTTCAAAAAAAGTTCCACATTTTCGCTTTTCGCTTTTTACTAAGATTACGACGGCGACATTTGGTGTTCTGCTACTTGTAGGTACATTAACGATTTGGCTGTTAGAATCATTCAATTCATTTAAAGGAATGAGCTGGCATCAGCAATTTTTTACGGCATTATTCCATTCAGTTTCTGCACGCTCTGCAGGTCTTGTGACGTATGACGTGACGCAATTTAGTGAAGCGACAGATATTTTTGTTAGTGCGCTTATGTTCATTGGTGCTTCGCCAAGTTCTGTAGGCGGGGGTATCCGTACGACGACATTTGCCATTGCGTTATTATTTCTCATTAACTTTGCAAGAGGGAATGACGTCATACACATTTTTAAACGCCAAATTAAGTTGATCGACGTATTCCGTTCGTATGCAGTTATTCTCGTCGCGTGTTTTATGGTGTTGGCGGCATTACTGTTACTGTTACTTACCGAGCCTGGGATACCTGTTATTCCATTGCTATTTGAAATCACATCAGCCTTTGGAACGTGTGGTATGTCACTCGGTATTACAAGCGATTTATCGGTGTTCGGTAAGTTGGTTATTATGGCACTAATGTTCATCGGACGAGTTGGGTTGATATCGTTTATTTATACGATTGGTGGCAAATCGAATAAAACACCTTATCACTATCCAAAAGAGCGTGTCATTATTGGTTAATTTAAAATAAAAACCGCAGCAAGCGAATTTTCGCGTGCTGCGGTTTTATTATGGAGAGACGGTTTTCAATGCTTGCTCAGACAAATGATAGTGCTGTGCTATTTCCCCTGGTATGTATTGGACAATAAGATACCCAGGGTCTTTTGTAACAGAAAGATCTTCTTTCAATTGAGCTGAGGTCTTCGTAACGAAAACTTGCTTCCGAATCGTTCGTTCCGTATAACTAATTGACTCAAACGTATCTCCAAGCAAATGTGGAGAACGTAAAAGTGTCTGATAAACCTCTTTTAGCTCTTCTTCTGGTACTACAGTATTCCACCATATCTTTCTAGGTAAAAACTTTTGGTGAAGTAAATAGTCCATCTTCAATAGACTTACTGCTATAGACGTATCGATTTTTAATATGTCTTCTAGGAAGCTTTCCAAGCGGGTGAACAAGTCTTCGAACTGATGACCGATTCGTGACCAGCCTTGCTTTTCCCAAAACGCTCCGAATAATTGGAAAAAGTCAAATGGTGTATCGACTAATTCCGTTACGATATACTCCATAGAGTGTATAAATCGACCCGAATTCCAATATTTCTCGAGAATGTCTTCTGTTTGTTTGATCTTCAGCATATCATCAAAGGACAGGACGTTGTTTGATACAATTTCATAAGGAGCGGTGTCGATGTAACGATACCCATATTGCTCTGCTTGGATACGTAAACCAGTTCCGCGCAGTAGTTTCAAAAAACCTAGTTGTAATTCTTCAGGTCGTAAAGCAAACACTTCGTTAAATGTGTCACGGAAAGATGCGTAATCTTCTTCAGGTAGTCCGGCAATTAAATCAAGATGTTGATCAATTTTCCCACCATCTTTCACCATCGTGACTGTGCGAGATAATTTAGTGAAATTCTGTCTTCTCTTTACTAGCTCATTTGTTAGATCGTTAGTAGATTGAACTCCAATTTCAAATCTGAACAGGCCTTTTGGCGCGTTATCGTTTAAAAACTGAATCACTTCTGGTCGCATGATATCGCCAGTGATCTCAAATTGAAATACGGTGCCAGGCAGATGTTCATCTATAAGAAACTGGAACATTTCCATTGCATAACTTCTGCTAATATTGAAAGTACGATCGACAAATTTAATTGTTTTAGCACCATGCTGCATCAAGTAGCGAATGTCTTCTTTTATTGCTTCTCGATTGAAGTATCGAACGCCGACTTCGATTGAAGAAAGGCAGAATTGACAAGAGAAGGGACAGCCGCGGCTAGTCTCAATATACATGACACGATTTGAGAGATGCGTAATATCCTCTGGAAAACGAAAAGGGGAAGGTAGTTCACGAAGGTCCAATTTAGGACCTGGAGCTGTGATCTTCAACTTTCCATCTGAACGATATGCAATGCCTTGTACGGAAGAAAGATCTGCTTGTCCATCTACTGCTTGGAGTATATCTTTAAAGGTTTTTTCGCCTTCACCTATCGCAATAATATCAATTTCCGGTACTCTTTTTAACCACTGGTCATAGTCATATGTCACTTCAGGCCCACCACAGACTATAACGGTTTTAGGACTTGTTAGCTTTAGCAGACGAATTACCTTTATAGTTTCTTCTATATTCCAAATATATACGCTAAAGCCAACGACGTCTGGCGAATGTTGATACAGCTCTGAGACGATAGAAAGTGTAGGGTCATGAATAGTGAATTCGGCCAGCTCACAATGAAATTCTGGTGCTGCAAAAGCCTTTAAATAACGTATTGCGATATTCGTGTGTATATATTTAGCATTTAATGTAGATAAGACAATATTCATAGTAAAACTCCTAATCTTAAGTTAAAATAAGTATTTGAAAAGATAAAGCAGACTATAGTCCTATGTGAACAGGAGCGTCAGTATGGCATAATAAGAAGCATTCAGAATTTATTTCCAAAATTGAAAATGTGTTACAGGTCCATAATGGATAGGTGCAATTGAGTTAAGGGGGTACTGCTACAGTGTTGAAAACATTAAATATCAATCGTTATCTAGAAAGTTCACTTTTTAAAATCGTTTTAGATGAAGATGGCGATATACTTGATATGACAGAAGCTGTTAAATTACTAATGCCTAAAGACTTTATCCCACATCATATATCTGAAATATTTGATCAAAGTTTGTTGGAACAAATAAAGAAACGGTTGCTTCTGTTGAAAACAGAAACGATAGCCGATCAAAATGTATTGATTGGTCATCTAGAAGTGCCGAATAAAAAAAGTGAACCTTGTTATATTATATACCAGCAATATAGCGGTAGGGCGATTTTAACAATAAAAATTGGTGAACAAAGCTATAAATTGAATCAATTATATGAAAGTGCTTATTTAAAGGCGACTATGCCAATGGCGCTAGTGAATGAATCGGGTTATATTATTTCGACGAATGATTTATTCTTGGAAATATTTCCTGACCAAACTTCCAGTGAACTTATACATCTACAAGACCTTTTTTATTTAATGGTCCCAACCTCTCCATTTACTTTTGAAGAATATATCTTAAAAGCACTAACACAAGAATCTTCGACAGTGAAAATGTCTTACACATCTAAAGGAATACAACGTTATCAAGATGTTAGTTTGACATTGGACTGTAAAACACAAATGTTTATCTTACGAATTGTAGATATTACTGAACAGGAACGTCTATTTGAGCAACTAGCGCACTCCGACCAATTATGCACGACTGGGGAAATTGCCGCAAGCATTGCACATGAAGTACGTAATCCGATGACGACATTACAAGGGTTTCTCCAACTATTGGAACACGAAGTAACGGGTAACGCACAAATGTATGTAAAAGTTATTCAAGACGAAGTCAAACGCATGAACGAGATATTGAATGAAATGTTAGTTCTATCAAAACCGGCTGTAGATGAAATTACTATATTTTCGTTATCCGTTTTAGTAGAAGAAGTACTTATATTGCTTCGACCTAAAGCATTGTTTGATCAAATTCATTTAGAAAATGAATTCAATGCTAAGGGATCTTTACTAATTCAAGCAAATCCGAACCGTATTAAACAAGTATTTATAAATCTTCTTAAGAATGCAATGGAAGCTATGAAAGCAAATGATACATTGTCTATCATGATAAGTGAAGGGCATCAGCAAAATGTGGATATTTTTATATCCGATACAGGGGCTGGAATGGGAGAAGAAATGCTTGAAACTATTTTCTTGCCATTTGTGACAGATAAACCAGGAGGTACTGGTTTAGGACTTCCATTTGTTAAGAAAACCGTTCAAGAACATGGAGGATCCATATCCGTTACTAGTGAAATTGGTAAAGGAACGGTTTTTCATTTATCATTTCCTTTAATTCCTGTAATAGTATAGTAATGACCAGAAGTTCAAATAGAAAAAGGCCGATCCAAAGGATCGGCCTTTTTCACATTGGCAACATTACTTGATGGTAGCTGCCATGTCTTTAAATTCTTCTATATGTTCGTTATCTTCTTTAGCGTAAATGGTTACGCGAATTAACTTGTCTTCCCGTTCAATGACATAGCCTGTGAAATAACCTTCTGTAGAATCTACTACTGCACCTTTAACAGACTTGATATCATCAGCTTGTGGAAGATCTGTTTCATCTGTAATCTCGATAGGTGTTTCACCGTCACTAGAAGCCGTCAATAACTCTCCCATATTTTCATAGAGTTCATCGAAAGTATACGATTCTTCATCTTTAGGCATAGTTTCGATTCGCATGAACATTTCACTATCTTCTTCTAGGTATAGACTGTCTCTGCCCGGTTCTTCACTTGTAAGTGTATACCCAGGGAGCACCATCATGGAGTAATCCTGTTCATCACTTGTTGTTTCTACAGCATCTTTCATTACATCTTCGCTTGCTTCTACTTCAGTGTCTGTTTCGATTTCTGCTTCATTTTCGGAAGAAGTGCTTTCTTCTGCATCTGTTTCAGGAGCAGCAGGTTCTTCTATAGCATTACCTGTTGTATCTTTTTCTGGGTCCGCATCAGATGTTCCGCACGCTGCAAGCATGATAGAGGCGGTTAGTGAAGTGAAAATAATACGCCATTTGTTGTTCATTTGGTACCACTCCTTCATATACTATTCTATTTTATTGGACGGATCACAGCGAAGAAGGTTTCAATCTTGTTTACTGTTGTTTAAGATAATATAACGTTTATGGTTGATTACTGTTTTTTCCTGCATGACCGATTCATCGAAGTCTTCCATATACGTTAAGTCTACAATTACAGAGTTTTCGTTCACTTTTTCTACAATTCCTTGTAAGCCTTCTTTGAATTCAATAATATCACCAATTTCTGCAATCATCATTCTAACCACCCTTTCTTCAATCATTATTATACTAAGCAAAGAAATGAAACTGTACTATTGGGAATTCCTTTATAGTTTGCCTTATAATCTCCAAAACGTAAAGTCTTATCTTAAAAAACATAGAAATATATTAGTATACATTTTGTCGAAAATTATCGATATTATTTCGGTTTAATAATATTAAGTTGTTGGTATATTAAAGAGTAGAGTATTTACAGATGAAAGGTGTGCAAGAAGTGCATAATTGTAAACTTGAAATAGAACAAGTTAGAGAACAATTAATTCAGGCTGCTGAAAAATATGGTATGGACGCCGAAAATACCATTGAACTTAGTCGTAAATTGGATGTATTAATTAATAAATTCAATGATAAAAAAGAAATACAACTGCCTTGAATTTACGCAAAAATGAATGTTTAACTCATAATAAATGTGGGAACACTATAAAAGAACACAGCAACATTCTCATTTCCCCCTTTTGTGGACCAATCTTGTATTGGTCCTCTTTTTTTGTTTAATTGTAAAAATATTTGAACTTCTGTACGATAGGATTAAACTTACATATTGAGGAGTGAAAATATGCAAAAAGAAAAGATTGCATTTATTGGAACAGGTGTCATGGGTTCGAGTATTGTCAAGCATTTGATTAACGCATCTTATGAGGTAACAGTATTCACTAGAACGAAATCAAAAGCTGAACCACTAGTAGGACAAGGAGCAAGATGGGCAAACAATGTAGCTGAAGCTATTGAACATGCTGACATTATTTTCACGATGATCGGTATGCCAACCGATGTGGAAGAAGTTTATTTATCGGATCAAGGTATATTGGCAAACGGTCATCCTTCTCAAATCCTAGTGGATATGACTACTTCTAGTCCTGAACTAGCTATTGCCATTGCAGAAAAAGCAGCTTCTTTACAAATGGATTCACTGGATGCGCCTGTATCAGGTGGAGATATTGGAGCTCGAAATGGCACGCTATCTATTATGTGTGGAGGTAAAAAAGAAGTATTTGAAAAGCTATTACCGATTTTATCTGTTTTTGGTAAACAAATTGTTTATCAAGGAACAGCGGGAGCCGGGCAACACGCTAAAATGTGCAATCAAATTACGGTCGCTGGAAATATGATAGGGGCATGCGAAGCGATTGCGTACGCTATGGAATCGGGTCTTGATCCGGATACGATGTTACGATCCGTCACTTCGGGTGCAGCAAATTCTTTTAGTTTATCTGATCTTGGACCACGAATTATTACCGAGAATTATGAACCAGGATTTTATGTAAAACATTTTGTGAAGGATTTACATATTGCATTACAGGAAGCAGAAAGACTGAATCTTAAATTGCCAGGCCTACATCTTGCTTATGATATGTATGCAGATTTACTCTCAAAGGGTTATGGGGAAAAAGGAACACAAGTCCTGATTAAAAAGTATATAAAGTAAAGTGTAAGAGATTATGTAATTTTCTTTATGTTTGTCGTGTAAAAAATCCACAATGGCAAGTCTGTTCTACAGTAAATTTAAAAGCATCTATTTGCGAATAATCCACTGAGTGTAAAATACGCATACTTACTCACTAATTGCACATGCTCTTTAATATAGTATGAGCGAAAAGGAGGGAGTTATGATGTGGGATATTTGGTTGTGGCCTATGGTGTTTGTATCAGCTATAATGCTTTGGATCGGACTAGCTGGAGTTAGGAAAACGAGTCGTTCATTTCAGTTAAACGAAAAGAACAAAATACCCGATATTGCAGCTGAGCACCCATATGCAATGAACCCATTACTGTGGATCATCATTGTCGCTTCAGTTTTTATCATTTTCATCATTTTTTATTATTGGGCCTCTTTCTATTAAAGAAAGAGGTTTTTTGTTTTGTGAATCCGCTTTCTTTTAAGGTGAAAATTGGCTTTTTGTGGTATGATGGATTTGAAACAGTGAACGGACTTTTAGGTAAATATATTTAGATGAAGAATAGAAGGAGCGATCACCAATGGTTTCTATAAACAATAAAGATTTTCTTACTGCGCCCATCATAGATCAAATTATTTCTTCGGAAAAGGTTGCCCACGTGCAAATCGGAAATAACGCAGAGCATGCACTGCTTGTTTTGACCAAGACTGGCTATTCTGCAATCCCTGTACTGGATAATCAGTATCATTTGAAAGGGCTCCTCGGGATTGGAATGATTACAGATTCTATTTTAGGTATGGAACGCATTGAATATGAGAGATTAGAAGATATTAAAGTAGATGAAATTATGGATACGAATCTACCGACGATTCGTGTGAAGGACCGTTTTCAACGCGCAGTAGATCTTTTAATTAATCATCCGTTTTTATGCGTCACTGAAGAAGATGGAACATTTGCCGGTATTATTACGCGACGTGTGATTATGAAAGAATTTAAAAAGTATATTTATAACGTTTAATAAACTTACTGTAATAGAGCAGTGAAGCAAGTGCTATAGTAAAATAGTAAAGGGCTCCGATATAGGAGTCTTTTTCTAATAGAAGGAGTTGAAATAGCTGTGCCCAAAGAAACTAATCGGCCCTTTGTTCTTGCTGCTGTTATGCTCGCTATGTTTGTAGGGGCAGTAGAAGCGACAATTGTTACTACTGCAATGCCGACGATCGCTTCTGAATTAGGTGGGTTTTCTCGGTATAGTTGGATATTCTCATCTTATTTATTAATGAGTACCGTGACGGTATTAATTTATGGAAAGCTAGCGGATTTATTTGGACGAAAGCCAATTTTTTTTATGGGCGTGACGATTTTTTTGATCGGTTCCATACTTTGTGGATTCGCTGTCTCAATGGAGCAGTTGATAGTCTATCGCCTCATACAAGGCTTGGGAGCAGGAGCTGTTATGCCAATTGCGACGACGATTATCGGTGATATTTATTCAACGGAAGAACGTGCGAAGATACAAGGGTATTTGTCGAGTGTGTGGGGCGTATCGGCAGTTTCAGGTCCTGTAATCGGTGGATTGATTGTACAGTATGTGAGCTGGCAATACATATTTTGGGTAAACGTGCCGCTCGGACTACTGTCAATGGGTGTTATATATTTCTTTTTACATGAACCAAAAGAAACTCAAAAGGCTTCTGTCGATTACAAAGGTGCTTTTCTACTGACGTCTGCATTATCCACTCTCTTAATCTGGCTCGTAGAGGGAGGTCAAGGGTTCGGACGATTTTCAACTTTCGGTATAGCATTGATTATACTTTCTGGCATTTCATTTTGGCTATTTTTCAGACAAGAGAAACTGGCAAAAGATCCACTGATCTCATTTAGTATCTGGAAAAACCCCGTTATTTTATATGCGAATCTCGTATCGTTGACAACAGGAGTAATATTAATAGGAGTTTCCTCTTATTTACCTACTTACGTATCCGGAGTGATGGAACAACCAGCCATCATAGCAGGTTTCACATTAACTGCCATGTCGATTGGTTGGCCTCTAGCTTCCTCACTGGCGGGGCATTTACTCATACGTTTCGGCCCGTTTCTCGTATCGTTTGCTGGCGGTGTGTCTCTTGTAATCGGCACGACGATGTTTGTCTTCATGACCTCAACACTAGGACCGGTATGGGCGGGGTGTTCTAGCTTCTTCATAGGCGTTGGAATGGGGCTGACCAATACATCTTTCATTGTTACGATTCAAGGGGCTGTACCGCGCGTACAAAGAGGCTCAGCTACTGCAGCGAATATGTTTATGAAGAATTTTGGCAATACAGTTGGTGCTTCTGTGTTTGGAGCAATTTTGAACGGTGCCCTCATTACCTATTTTACGAAAGAAAAATTGCCATACACGATTGATCACGTAAATACATTGTTAACGAAAGACGGTCGCTCGATGATTACATCACAGGAGTTAGTCAGTTTACAAAGCGGTTTAGACAGCTCATTGCACTGGGTGTACATAACGATTGCTTTATTTGCAGTCATTAGCTTATTATTGATTTTACGAATTCCACGAGGGAAGGTGACAGATCATGTCAACCATTGAACTGGATATTATCAAAGCATTGGCTGAAGAAGGCAACATGCGTAAAGCATCAGAGCGCCTTCATTTGTCCCAGCCTGCTTTGTCACAACGCCTCCAGACGATTGAAAAAGAGTGGGGTATGCAGTTGTTCATCCGATCACAAAAAGGCCTGGAACCGACGCCAGCAGGTGAACACGTCATCAGCTACGCGAGGGAATCATTGGCTAAGAAGGATGAGACGATGGAATTGATCGCCTCACTTGAAGATAAAGTACATGGGACATTGAAGATTGCTTGTGCCTCTATAATTGGTCAGACCTGGTTGCCTCAAGTATTGAAAGACTATGTAGCACTTTATCCAGATGCTAAGATTTCTTTAATGACGGGATGGAGTTCAGAAATCTCCAAAGCTTTGTATGAAGGGGAAGCGCATATTGGTATTGTTAGAGGGCAAACAGATTGGAAAAGTAATCGTGTCTACTTATTTCGGGATCAGTTGTATCTAGTGGATTCTGAAATCTCGACCATTGATGAATTAAAAGACACCAATCGCCACTTTATTCAATACAAAAGTGATTCAAACTATTATATGGAAATCCAGCGCTGGTGGAATAAGCATTTCAATCAAAATCCAAGTCGCCAAATCATAGTCGATCAGATCGAAATGTGTAAGCAGCTCGCGTTAAAAGGTATCGGCTATGCTATACTGCCTTCCATCACATTGTCAGGTGATGAGAAAGTCAATCTAATCCCGTTGTTGAATAGCGAAGAAGAGTTTGAGCTGACACGTGATACATGGTTAATCGGATATGGTTCTACATTTGAATTGAAGCAAGTAAAGGCGTTTGTAGAGATTGTGCAGGAATATGCGGAGTTATTAAGGAAAGGTCAATAAAAGAGGTTGGGACAGAACATAAAAACGTAAGGCGAATGAGTCCTTTACGCTTTTTTCTGTTCTTATCAGTAAATGTTTTTTTAGAGTATTAGAGTGTACCGGAACGGAGAAAGGCCGACTCCAGAGGGATCAGCGTGCGTCTTGAGACCCTGGACAGGTGCCTTAATTTCTACAAAGTACACAGAAATACGGCAAAGCGAACCCTTCGTTGTTCGCTTGGCTCAAGCCACGCCCCTCGGAAAGCGTGCCTTTCGGAGTGCAGGGAAACGGGGTGAGATAGTTATGTCCCAGCCTCCTCGAGTGAAGACGAACTCTAGTAGTAATAGAGTTTGTCTTCGCTTTTTTGTATTATGCATAGTTTGTAACTAGTGGAAAGCGTCCATATAGAATATTGCTACGGGCTTCTATCATGATACTGTTTATGGTGTTCTTGCAGACTCTATAAGTGACTTATTGTTCCTTGCCCAGGTCAACGCAAGAATAAAGCAAAGTAGTAGAATGATTGTGCCGACTATATAGGGTGATTCCATATTTATGTCAAATATGTATCCAGCTGTAGCAGGACCAATCATATTTCCTAAACTCATATAGGCATTCATCATACCTGCCGCGTAGCCTTGTTCTTTACCGGCAAGTTTCGAGACTAACGTGTTGACTGCCGGCCGTAATAACGCAGTGGTAGTAGAGAAAATCGTTGCGACCAAGAGAATAGTGAAGAATGTGTTGACGAATAAAATACCTAACATAGCGACAGCTGCTATGACTAAATTGATTAGTATGATACGCATTTCTCCAAAACGTTTGAACAAACGATCGATGACAAATGTCTGGATAATAACACCGACAAATCCGCCAACCGTAATAATGATTGCGATTTGAGAAGGTGTGTAATTGTATTTTTGATCTACGTATAACGAGATGGTTGATTGAAAATTAGCTAATCCGAATGAAAATACAAACATGACAATCAGCATAACGAAATAAGGAGTTTGTGTGGATCTACGCATTTGCTGAAAGATGTTTTCGTTCATTGTGATTCCTTGCATCACAGGCTTAGGATTTGGTAGAAGCAATAAAGACACGATCGCTGCTAATATAGATGCCGATGCGGCGAAATAAAATGGGAAGTATAAGCTGATTTTAGATAAAAAACCGCCGATTCCAGGACCTATCATAAAGCCTAAAGACATCGAAGCGCCAAGTAATCCCATTCCTCGACCACGGTTTTTAGTGGATGTGATATCTGCCACAAATGCCATTGTAGGGGGTACGATAAAGGCGGCACCGAAGCCTGAAAAGAATCGTGCAACGTAGAGCATCCATAGTTCAGTTGATAAACTGAAAGCTAGTTGAGAAAAACCATAGATAAGCAATCCGAAAATGATAATATTTTTTCTGCCGTATTTATCTGAAAGATTTCCTGAAATAGGTGAGAAAATAAATTGTGCAAAAGAGAACATCGCAATTAATAGTCCGAGTGCGCGTCCTGCCACTCCGAAAGTAGCTAAAAATTCAGGCATAATGGGGATAATTAAGCCGACACCAGCCATGGCGATGAACATATTAAACATGAGAATGTAAAGTGCAATGCTTGTAGGGATTTTATTCATTCGGTAGCTCACTTTCCAAAAACTTTTTACTAATCGTATCATAAATAAATTGGCAATGTCTGCATCGTGCTTGGTATGCCATATTAAGAGGAAAGTAGATGTGAAAAAACGACTCCTTTAGCTAAGGAGTCGTTCGTAAGATTAATCTTCTTTTTTCATTTCATCTAGTACACGATTCACACGTTTTTCAAGCATTTTCATACCACTGCCGCCCGCTTGGAAGTGGCGTAACTGACCATCTTTGTCAAAGACATAATACGCAGGAACATATTGGTTTTCAAATGCATCATTTAACTTTAATTCACTATCAACGAAAATTGGTTGTGTAATATCGTGCTCAGCTGCTACGTTCTTGATTTGTTCTAGATCAACGTCATCTTCTGAACGAGGCATGTGTACAGCCACAACATTCAGTTCATCTTTGTACTGATCTCTGAAATTGTTTACATCCGGCATCGCTTCTTTGCACATGTGACAACTTACAGACCAGAAGTGGATAAGTGTCGGTTTTTCTCCAACGAGTTCCGATTTAGAAGTTTCACCATTCAACCAAGTAGTAGCACCTTGAAGTTCAGGCATTTGTTCACGTAATTTCATCAAGAATTCCTCCTAGCTAAGTGGGTATATATTATGTGATAAAAAAATCCCCACGATTAGTGTAACGCGTGGGGATGGTTGTCCAAAAATTAAAGAGTTTTTTGACCTGGACGCCAGTTTGCTGGGCAAAGACCGCCAGTTTGTAGTGCTTGTAGTACACGAAGAGTCTCGTCTACATCACGACCAATATTGTTGTGGAATACTGTCTGGTACTGAAGTTCGCCTTCAGGATTGATGATGTAAAGGCCGCGCAATGCAATACCTTCTTCTTCGATCAATACACCGTACTCACGTGAAACGGAATGGTTAGTATCTGCTGCTAGTGGGTATTTTAGTTGTTCAAGACCATTGTCTTTACGATCCGTGTTAATCCAAGCTAGGTGAGTGTGGATAGTATCAGTAGAAACACCGATTACTTCTGCATCCAAGTCTTCGAACTCATCGTAACGATCCGACATTGCAGTGATTTCAGTTGGGCATACAAAAGTGAAATCCATTGGATAGAAGAAAAGAACTGTCCATTTGTCGTTTTTCATGTTTTCTTGTAAACTAACTTTACCAAAAGATTTGTCAGCTAGTACTGCCTCCATTGTGAAATCTGGAGCTTGTTTACCTACCATGCGTTCAGCCATTATATAAAACCTCCAATTAGTCTTTCGTACAACGACATGACTGTGTTGCACAAGTCTTATCTAGAATAACAAAGTTCCAATTTAAATTCAATGCGAATGACTTGAAGATAATAACAATTATTATAAAGAGCGGTAAACCTTATATATTTAGGATCTGAGTCTCTGTTTACTCAAAGTCTTGTTTGCAGTCAGAAGGTTTTACTGGGCGCGTTTGACACGTCTTGCAATTCGGATCGCAAATCATTTCTCGCCATTCATCGCAATCTTTGCAGTAACGTGCGTCAAATTCATCGCTATAATGTAATGGTTCCATGCACTCTACGCAATGAGAAGCCATCTCTTTCCACGTTCGGATTTTCTTATTGTTTACTAGAAAAATTCCTTCTAGATAATTTTCTCTTGTTGCGGGCTCGGCTTTTCGATTCCGCTTGGCATCAGAGTCCAGATAAAAAAATAAATGGTCTTCCAACTGAATCCCTCCTTAACATATCGTTTCATTCTACTATGTCATCTGCGAAAAGACAATTTTCATGACCATTTTCCTGCAGGCTGTTTTGTTATTCGACATTTTATAGATAGTTGATTTCACTATCATTTTGTGTATAATAAGTAAGTTTACAACTGTTCAGTTATGATAGGAAATAATACGTTACATAAGGAGGAAATCTATTGACTACCGAACCGATTATTCGCTTTGAGAATGTCACAAAACGCTACAATGAATCGACAACTGTTCTTGATCGTGTTTCATTTGAAATGGAACGCGGTAAGTTTTATACATTACTTGGACCTTCAGGCTGTGGGAAAACGACGATTTTACGTTTGATCGCAGGTTTTACAGAGGCGACAGATGGATCGATTTTCTTTAATGGAAAGAAAATTAACTCTGTACCCGCAAACGAACGCCAAGTGAACACGGTATTTCAAGACTACGCATTGTTTCCTCATTTGAATGTTTATGAGAATGTTGCATTTGGTTTACGCATAAAAAAAGTGAAAAAGAATGAAGTGGACCGCCGAGTTAAAGAAGCGTTGAAGTTCGTCAATCTGGAAGGATACGAATCACGAGAAATCACTGAAATGTCAGGTGGGCAGCGTCAGCGCGTTGCGATTGCTAGAGCAATTATTAACGACCCTGAAGTGATTTTACTAGACGAGCCATTGTCTGCGCTAGATTTGAAATTGCGTTCTGAAATGCAATATGAATTGCGCGAGCTCCAGCAGCGTCTTGGTAAAACATTTGTTTTTGTCACACATGACCAGGAAGAGGCACTTGCGATGTCCGATGAAATTTTCGTCATGAATAATGGTGAAATTCAACAGTCAGGGACACCGATCGATATTTACGATGAACCGATTAACCGTTTTGTGGCAGACTTTATTGGTGAATCAAATATGGTGTCAGGAAGAATTATTGAAGATTATCTAGTGGAATTCACTGGGAAACAGTTTGCCTGCGTAGACGGCGGCTTCTACCCCAATGAAAAGGTCGATATTGTCATTCGTCCTGAAGATTTGGAAATGACAACCTTCGAAGAAGGGAAATTAGGCGTCACCGTAGATACACAATTATTCCGAGGAGTACACTATGAGCTTTCAACGTATGACTCTGATGGTAATGAGTGGTTAGTCCATTCAACGAAACCAGCGGATGTGGGGACGTTAATCGGTTTGGATTTTGAACCGGCAGACATTCATGTTATGCGTCTGAATGAATCTGAAGCTGACTTTGATGCACGTCTGGAATCGTTTGGAGTGGCGGAAGATGAGGAATAAAAACCCGTTACGCTTTATATATGCCACACCGTATGCAGCATGGTTATTATTATTTGTACTAGCACCGATTGTTGTCATTGTGTATTATTCGTTTTTCGATCTTTCGGGTCATTTAACTTTGGCTAACTATCGAAACTTCTTTACATCGATCTATTTCAAATTAACAATGAGTTCGTTTTGGTATGCGTTTCTCATAACGTTTTTTGCTCTATTGATCTCGTATCCGACCGCCTACTTCTTGACAAAGACGAAACATAAGCAATTATGGTTGTTACTCATTATCATACCATCATGGATTAATCTGTTGTTAAAGACGTATGCATTTATCGGGTTGATGGGGAAGTATGGACCGATTAATGCCTTTTTAGAAGCAGTTGGTATAGGTGGTCAGCAAATATTATTCACTGATTTTAGTTTCGTGTTTGTTTCTGTGTATATATTTATTCCTTTTATGATATTGCCAATCTTTAATTCCTTGGATAAAATCAATCCTACTTTACTTGATGCCTCGAAAGATTTAGGAGCAAATGCATGGGTAACGTTTAAACGAGTGATTTGGCCTATGACTACTGATGGTGTGAAATCGGGTATACAAGTTGTGTTCATTCCGGCACTATCTCTGTTTATGATTACGCGCTTAATCGCTGGTAATAAAGTAATTACACTCGGTACTGCGATTGAACAACAATTCCTCGTTACACAAAACTGGGGAATGGGTTCAACGATTGCTGTGTTTTTAATCATTTTCATGTTCTTAATTATGGTACTGACATCGGGCAAAAAAGGGGGCATCATTAAATGAGGAAACTGGGAATCTTGCCGAGAATTTATTTGGCAGCAGTCTTTGTAATTTTATATGCTCCGATTTTTTATCTCATATATTACTCTTTTAATTCAGGAGGCGGGATGTCGAATTTCGAATCCTTCACTTTAGAACATTATAAAGCGGTATTTCAGGATACGCGACTTCTAATCATTGTCTTAAATACGATCATTATCGCATTATTATCTGCACTACTATCTACCACGATTGGTGTGATTGGTGCGCTTGCCATTTATTTTATGAAAAATAAATCTGCACGTCAGACGGTATTGTCACTGAATAATATATTGATTGTTAGTCCAGATGTAATTATCGGTGCGTCATTCTTAATATTATTCACACTGATCGGGGTGAAATTGGGTTTTGCTTCGGTGTTAATTTCTCATATCGCTTTTAGTATACCGATAGTCGTCATCATGGTATTGCCAAAATTGCTAGAAATGAGTACTACGTTAATAGATGCAGCACTGGATTTAGGAGCTTCACGTAAAGATATACTGACACGTGTCATACTGCCTTATATTAAGCCGGGTATTTTCGCAGGATTTTTCCTCGCGTTAACCTATTCATTGGATGACTTTGCCGTTACTTTTTTCGTAACTGGAAATGGATTCTCGACATTATCCGTGGAAATTTACTCCATGGCCCGTACAGGAATCACTTTGACAATCAACGCACTGTCCGGCTTGATCTTCTTACTCACGATGGTCCTAGTACTAGGTTATTATATAATCGGAAATAAAGCGAAATCACCTCAGGGGGTGAAGAAATGAAAGGACTAATTAGCAGTGCGTTTGTGATCATACTCGTTTCTGGTCTCTTGTTATTCACTAATTATCAGCTCGAGCATAAGGCAGGGCGAGCAGGCAAAGATACGATTACTGTGTACAACTGGGGCGAATATATTGACCCAGATCTTCTGAAGCAATTCGAAGAGGAAGAGGGGATTAAAGTAATTTATGAAACATTTGATTCGAATGAAGGAATGATGGGGAAAATCGAACAAGGAGGAACTGCTTACGATGTGACAGTCCCTTCTGAATATGCTGTGCAGATGATGGAAGAGAAGGATCTATTACTGCCACTGGATTTCTCGAAAATCCCGAACATTAAACATATCGATCCATACTTTATGAATTTGCCGTTTGATCCAGACAATCAATACTCGATTCCATACTTCTGGGGAACTGTGGGCATCGCGTATAATGCCTCCTTATTAGAAGGTCAGACGTTTGAGAGTTGGGAAAGTTTATGGGATGCTTCATTGCGTCAAAGGCTTATTTTAGTAGATAGTGCACGTGAAGTGATTGGCGTATCATTAAATTCGCTTGGCTACTCTTTGAATTCAACAAGTTTACAGGAACTAAAAGAGGCGACAGACAAGCTGGAAACGATGGGGCCCAACGTCAAAGCCGTAATAGGTGATGAAGTCACGCAATTAATGGTTAATAATGAAGCGTCCGTTGCACTGACATGGTCTGGCCAAGCGGCAGACATGATCTATGAGAACGACGACATTGACTATATCGTGCCGAAGGAAGGCTCAAATTTATGGTTTGATAATATTGTCATCCCGAGAACATCTACGAATGTTGAAGGAGCGTATAAATTCATTAATTTCATGCTTGATCCTGAAGTGGCAGCACAAAATGCAGACTACGTAGGTTATTCCACACCGAATAGTTCAGCTTTGTCGTTTATGGATGAAGAAACAACGGGTGATGAACGATTTTATCCTGACGAAGAAGCAAGAAAAAACCTAGAGGTGTATGAAAATTTAGGCTTAGAAACACTTGGCGTGTATAATGAGTTATTCCTAAAATTTAAAATGGGATTGCGATAAGACGTATAACTATTCGCAATAGCGAGGAGTAAGTGGATGAAAAAGGAATTTGTAGTAATTGGCTTAGGACGTTTCGGAGGTAGTATTGTTAAGGAACTGATTGAACTAGAAGCAGATGTTATGGCGATTGATAAGTCAGAAGAACGCGTAGAAGAATACGCGAATATTGCCACGCAGGCTGTAGCTGTCGATACTACAGATGAAGCTGCATTACGTTCTTTAGGAATTCGGAATTTCGAACATGTGGTGATCGCAATCGGAGAAAATATTCAAGCGAGTATTTTGACTACACTGATTTTAAAGGAAATCGGTGTACAGCGAATTACAGTGAAAGCGCAAAATGACTATCATGAAAAAGTATTGCGTAAAATTGGAGCAGATCAAGTCGTTCACCCCGAGCGGGATATGGGGAAGCGAATTGCGAACAACTTGGTTTCGAATAATATACTGGATTATCTAGAGTTGTCCGATGAATACTCCATCGTGGAGATTCAGGCGAATAATCACATCGCAGGCTCTTCGCTGATCGACTTGGACATTCGTGCCAAGTACGGTGTGAATATTGTGGCGATCAAGCGTGGAACGCATATACTCGTGTCTCCACAGGCGATTGAACAGATAGAGGTTAATGACGTGTTGATTGTGATTGGTTCTGATCTGGATATTCATCGGTTTGAACGGAGAGCTTTGCATTAAGCATGGGTAGTGGGAGAGCACTGTTGATTTGTCGTGAAACACTTATTGTATATTAAAATAAACTAAATAAAAAACTGAAGACATGCTCCTAGTTTACAGGAGTTGCCTTCAGTCTGGAGCAAGTGCTAACATGCACTTGCTTTTTTGTATGAATTTTTTAGAGTTCCATGATGACGGGAAGGATCATAGGTTTACGCTTCGTTTTCTCGTATAAATACGGAACAAGTGTATCAATGATGTCGCCCTTCAGGTTGTTGATGGAATCAGGTTTAGCAGCCAGTTTGCGCTGTAGAGTTTTGGACAGCATATATTGGGCTTCATTAATCATGGCGCCTGATTCACGCATATAGACGAATCCACGTGAGATAAGGTCGGGACCGGATACTAAGCGATTCTTTTTCGTATCAATTGTTGCTACCACGATGACCAGGCCGTCTTCTGAGAGAATTCGTCTGTCGCGTAGTACGACGTTACCGATGTCACCGATGCCGCTTCCGTCGATGTAAACATCGCCTGACGGTACACGTCCAGCAAGTCTAGCTGTTGAGTCGGTAAGTGCGAGTACGTCGCCGTTACCCATGATGAAAATGTTATCTGGCTCGACATCGCAGTCTATTGCGAGTTGAGAGTGCATATTCATCATACGGTATTCACCGTGAATTGGCATGAAGTATTTAGGTTTGATTAAACGTAACATGAGCTTTTGCTCTTCCTGTGACCCGTGACCGGATGTGTGGATGTTGTTCAGTGGACCATGAATAACTTCTGCACCAGCACGGAACAGTGAGTTAATCGCTTTGTTTACGCTAAGTGTATTGCCTGGTATTGGTGAAGAAGAGAAAATAACAGTATCTCCAGGTTGTATTTGAACTTGTCTATGTGTACCGTTTGCGATACGTGATAGTGCAGCCATCGGTTCACCTTGACTACCCGTACATAAAATCATGACTTTATTAGCGGGAAGTCGGTTGAGTGATTGAGCATCGACGAATAAATCTTTTGGTGCATCAATATATCCGAGTTCACGGCCGATGGTAATTGCGTTATCCATACTACGACCGAAGACAGCAATTTTACGACCGAAAATCTGCGCCGATTCAATCACTTGCTGCAATCTATGGATATTAGAAGCGAATGTAGCGAAAATAATTCGACCATCTACTGTACGGAAAATATCATTTAGGCTTTCTCCGACTTTGCGTTCAGACATTGTGAAGTTAGGTACTTCTGCATTTGTACTGTCTGATAGCAAACAAAGTACACCTTCACTACCGATTTTGGCCATCTTATGCAAGTTAGCAGGTTCGCCGACAGGTGTAAAGTCGAACTTAAAGTCTCCTGTATGGACGATGTTACCGGATGGAGTTTTAACCACCACACCGAATGCGTCAGGAATACTGTGCGTAGTTCTGAAGAATGATACTGCTGTTTTACGGAATTTGATAAAATCATCTTCTTCAATTTCGTGAATTTCCGTAGTTCGCAACAATCCGTGTTCTTCCAACTTATTGCGAAGTAATCCAATTGCTAGTTTTCCGCCATAGACGGGTACATTCACTTTGCGTAACAGGTAGGGAATTCCCCCGATATGGTCTTCGTGACCATGTGTAATGAAAAGTCCTTTAATCTTATCGATATTGCGTTCAAGGTACGTGTAATCTGGAATTACATAGTCAATACCTAGCAATTCATCTTCAGGAAATTTGATTCCGGCATCAATAATGATGATTTCATCTTGGAATTGTACACAATACGTATTTTTACCGATTTCACCTAGTCCGCCTAGGGCGAAAACGGCTGTTTCATTGTTTTTAATAGATTTCATTGATTAGACCTGCTCAACGTGAAAGTCTGGGGAGGCTTGTTCATATGTTAAATGCTCGCCTTCCAGCTTTTGCACGTATTCAATCATAAGATCGCGATCTTTCAGTTGATCACGGACTTCTTTTTCTGTTTCAGCTTCTACATACAAGCTGAGTGTGTTCTCGCGGACTGGGACTTCATGTACGTTTAAATGGTAATATACTTTGAAAATCATGTTTAACTCTCCTTTTTACGTTCCTAATAATACATATCATCAATAATAGCATGCAATTTCCCTAAAATAAAGAAAAGCCCACCAATTTAGTTGGCGGGCGTAAAAGTCTAAGCAATCGTCTTTTTACCGAGCAGGCCATTAAGTCGTCTTAGCAATTTGCGTTTTAGACGTTTATACATGGCATCATCACTCCTTGACAAGACTGTAACAGAAAAACTTCGGTCTGTCAAGTTTAAGTGCTTTACTCTCTGTCAAATGCTGTGGCACCAGGGATATCTTTGTATGGAGCGTTTTCGTCAATATGATCATAGAACATAATGCCGTTCAAATGATCCAATTCGTGTTGGAAAGCAATTGCGGGCAATCCCTTTAAGCGTTTCTTGATAACGTTTCCTTCCTTATCAAGTGCTTTCACGGTAATTCTTGCATAACGGGGAACGTAACCGGGCACTTCACGATCTACTGATAAACAGCCTTCACCGGTCTCTATATAGGTTTTTTCAACGGAATGGCTAATGATCTTCGGATTAATAGCTATAAAGTTTTCCAATAGATTTTCACCGTCAGGTATATGCAGAGCAAAAATTCTTTTGGATGCATTCACTTGTGGGGCGGCCAATCCGATACCTGAACGTAAACCGTATTTTTCACCCAACTTGTCATCTTGGCTATTGACGACATACTCCAGTAGATCATCGCATAGTTGACGGTCTTCATTGCTTAGAGGAAAGCTCACCTCTTTTGCTTTTAAACGCAATGTCGGGTGACCCTCTCGGATAATATCATTCATTAAAATCATTTCTACTCTTCCTCTCGGATATATTAGATATTGTATAGTCTTTCGTAAATGGGTAGCTGATGTGTATTAAGGGTATATAATCATAAGAACCAACTTCCTATTATACAGTATAAACGAATGAGAAAAATGGTGAAAGAGAAAAGTATATAAAGCGTCAGGAGGGCATTTAATGAAGAAAATAATGTGTGTTTTGTTTATATTCCTTCTACTAAATGGTTGTTCTCGAGAATCGGAAGTAACTCAACAATTTACCGATTTACTTGTTGCAGTGAATGAAAAAGAAAAACAAGGGAACAACTTTGGAAGGAAGTTATTTGAGAAAGAGCAGAAAGAACAAGTGTTGTTCATTGAGACAATGGGACTGACTCAACAGCAATATCAGGAAGTGAAACAGCGAGTAGGCGCGTTGAAAAAGTCTGCACATGAACGAGCTTTATTGTTAGAAAAAGAGGAAAGTGCTTTACGTGACTCGAAGAAAGTGGTAGACCAAATGTCAGCATGGATCGAGCGAGTAGATTTAACTAATCAATTAGATGAAGTGGTGGAACTGTATTATGAACGTTCTGAAATACATGAAACATTCATAATGCAGTACAAAAAGCTCATAGACAGTCAGGCGCAATTATATACACAAATTGAAGATCGATCTATCCGTGAGCATGAACTGCAAAAGCATGTCAATGAAGTAAATGATTTAATTACTTCCAGTCAACAGTTACTTTCGGAATTGAATGAAGCGACTAAGGAAGTAAACAGAATAACAGCCCGCGCTTTAAAAAGTTTAAAACAGCAGTAAAGAGGAAATGTAAAGTTTAGAGTCAAAACTGTAAAAATAAGTGAAACGTATACGGTAACTTCGGATAAAAAGTCTTCAGGAATGTAGAGGGACTTGTAATTTAAAATTGCTATCCGGATGCCAAATGAAGACTTCTATGAATGCTGATTGCGTAGTGTGTGTCACTAAAAAACATTGTTGTACCAATACAGAAACGATATTGTGTTAGTACAGTATGTTATTTGAAAAATGTAATAAAAGAGAGAAAGTCTTTGATTACAATGGTTGACCAAGCGCTCAGTTTTGCGTATACTAAAAAATATAAGAAGTTGTATTAACTTTATTTGAAGAATATATAATACAGATATGAAGGAGAGATCAAGATATGGTAGCTAAAAAAGGTAATCAGTATGATCCGGTGAAAGCGCTTCAACTGATCGAGAGCCAATTTGATATGGTGCAAATATTGAACGAAGAAGGAAAAATCGTGGATAAGGACTTAGATCCGAAACTTCCAGATGAAGAATTAGTGGAATTGATGAATCGAATGGTTTATACACGTATTCTTGACCAACGATCCATTTCTTTAAACAGACAAGGACGTCTTGGATTTTATGCTCCGACAGCAGGACAAGAAGCTTCCCAGTTAGCTTCTCAATATGTGTTGGAAAAAGATGATTTTATTCTCCCGGGATATCGTGACGTACCCCAGTTATTATTCCATGGTTGGCCTTTGCACATGGCATTCCTTTGGTCAAGAGGGCATTATGCAGGAAGCGTTATTCCTGATGGACTCAATATCTTCCCGCCACAAATCATCATTGGTGCACAATATGTACAGGCAGCTGGTGTAGGATTAGGCTTTAAGAAAAAAGGGGAGAAATCAGTTGTCATTACGTACACAGGTGATGGCGGAACATCGCAAGGTGATTTCTATGAAGGATTGAACTTTGCCGGCGCATATAAAGTACCTGCTATCTTCGTCATTCAGAATAACCAATATGCAATCTCCACACATCGTGATGTACAGACGGCGGCTAAAACACTCGCTCAAAAGGGTGTAGCGGCAGGCATGCCAAGTGTACTTGTAGATGGGATGGATCCATTGGCAGTATATGTTGCGACACGTGACGCAAGAGAACGTGCAGTAAATGGAGATGGGCCAACATTAATTGAAACGATGTGTTACCGTTACGGTCCTCATACTATGGCTGGTGATGATCCAACACGCTACCGTACATCTGATATTGATGATGAATGGGAAAAACGTGACCCGATCGTTCGTTTCAGAACATATTTGGAAGCTAAAGGTATATGGTCTAAAGAACAAGAGGAAAAAGTAATTGAACGTGCGAAAGAAGAAATTAAAGAAGCGATTAAAAAAGCAGATGGACAGCCTAAACAAAAAGCAACAGACTTTATGAAAATTATGTATAAGGGCGAAATGCCGTTTAACTTACAAGAACAATTGGATGCGTATGTTGGAAAGGAGTCGAAATAACCCATGGCAGAATTAACAATGATTCAAGCGATTACAGATGCACTTCGTACGGAGCTGAAAACAGACGAAAACGTATTGCTGTTCGGTGAAGACGTAGGCGCAAATGGAGGTGTCTTCCGTGCGACGGAAGGCCTTCACAAAGAATTCGGAGAAGAGCGGGTGTTTGATACACCATTAGCTGAATCTGGTATTGGTGGATTGGCGATCGGACTAGCACTTACTGGTTTCCGTCCTATTATGGAAATTCAATTCTTTGGTTTTCTATTTGAAGTAATGGATTCCGTGAGTGGACAAATTGCGAGAATGAACTTTAGAACAGGTGGACATTTCAATGCGCCAATTACGATTCGTGCGCCATTTGGTGGAGGTGTAGCGACTCCTGAAATGCACGCGGATAGCTTGGAAGGTCTTGTAGCCTCACAACCTGGTTTAACAGTAGTCATTCCGTCGACTCCGTATGACGCAAAAGGATTACTCATATCTGCGATCAAGAGTGACGATCCTGTAATTTTCTTGGAACATATGAAACTATATCGTTCATTTAGACAAGAAGTTCCTGAAGAAGAATATTCTATACCTTTAGGAAAAGCTGATGTGAAACGTGAAGGTAAAGATTTGACGATTGTCACTTACGGCGCAATGGTGCAAGAAAGCCTAAAGGCGGCCGAAGCACTTGAAAAAGAAAATTACTCAGTGGAAGTAATTGATTTACGTACGATTCAGCCTCTTGATATAGAAACAATCATTCAATCTGTTGAAAAAACGAACCGTGCAATCGTAGTACAAGAAGCACAGCGACAAGCAGGAATTGCAGCTAACGTAGTAGCTGAGATTACTGAACGTGCGATCTTGAGCCTAGAAGCTCCTGTGCTACGTGTGACAGCACCTGACACGGTATATCCATTTGCAGCGGGCGAAAATACATGGTTGCCTAATGCGAAAGACATTGCAGCGAAAGCAAGAGAAGTTCTGACATTTTAAAAACATATTGGACAAACCAGGAAGGGTGAATTACGTGACTTATGAATTTCGATTACCAGACATTGGTGAAGGTATACACGAAGGGGAGATCGTCAAGTGGTTCGTAAAACCAGGCGATGAAATCCAGGAAGATGATACATTACTAGAAGTACAAAACGATAAAGCTGTAGTAGAAATTCCATCACCAGTATCAGGTACAGTAGAAGAAATTTATGTTACTGAAGGTACTGTAGCAGTGGTTGGAGATAAATTAGTGCGCTTTGATGCACCGGATCACGGTATTCCAGATCATGAAGAGGATGAAGAAAGTGCGGACTCTTCTAAAGAAGAAGCGAGTGCAGAAAAATCTCATGAACAAGTAGGAGAAGCGCTTGGTAGCGTAGATTCCAAGAAACCTGAACAAGCATCTGAAGAACAACTACCGGCAGAAACGCAAAAAGAACAACCAGTCAAACTATCTACTAGTGAAGTGGACGAAAATCGCCGAGTCATCGCGATGCCGTCTGTTCGTAAATATGCACGTGAACAAGATGTGACGATAGCACAAGTTGCAGGTAGTGGAAAAAACGGTCGCGTGTTAAAAGAAGACATAGATTCATTTAAAGCGGGAGCTCAACAGCAACCTGTTAAAGAAACGACTGATTCACAGCAAAACACGGAATCATCTTCAATTTCAGAGAAACAAGCTCCTATCTTTGAAGGTGAATTCCCAGAGACTCGTGAGAAATTATCTCCTATGCGAAAAGCTATCTCAAAAGCCATGTCGAATTCCAAGCACACGGCTGCACATGTTACATTGCTGGATGAAGTCGATGTGACTGCACTAGTTGCACATCGCAAAGAATTCAAAGCAATTGCCGCGGAGAAAGATGTGAAGTTAACATATCTTCCGTATGTAGTAAAAGCGCTCGTAGCGACACTACGCGAGTTCCCTCAACTTAATACGTCATTGGACGATGAGACAGAAGAATTAATTCAAAAACATTATTATAATATTGGAATTGCAGCAGATACAGATCGCGGGCTAATGGTACCAGTCGTGAAAAATGCTGATCGTAAGTCAATGTTTGCTATTTCAAGTGAAGTGAATGAACTCGCCGGAAAAGCGCGAGACGGGAAACTTCAAGCTGCAGAAATGAAGGGTGCATCCTGTACAATCACGAATATTGGTTCGGCAGGTGGACAATGGTTCACGCCGATAATTAATCATCCAGAAGTAGCTATTTTAGGTATCGGAAGAATTTCTGAAAAACCTGTAGTAAAAAATGGTGAAATTGTAGCGGCACCTATGTTAGCATTATCTTTAGTATTTGATCACAGAGTGATTGATGGCGTAACGGGACAATTAGCGTTAAACTATCTTAAGGAATTAATTAGTAATCCATCACTTTTATTAATGGAGGCGTAAATCACATGGTAGTAGGAGATTTTCCAATCGAAGTTGATACACTCGTAGTAGGTTCAGGTCCAGGAGGATATGTTGCAGCAATACGCGCAGCTCAGCTTGGTCAAAAAGTTACAATCGTAGAAAAAGATACAATCGGCGGAGTTTGTTTGAACGTTGGATGTATTCCTTCTAAAGCAATGATTTCTGTTGGACATCGCTTTGTAGATGCTCAGAATGCGGATGCGATGGGAGTTACTGCGAAATCTGTCGAACTCGACTTTTCTAAAGCTATGAAGTTTAAGGAAAGCGTTGTTTCTAAGTTAACGGGTGGCGTATCAGGTTTGCTTAAAGGGAATAAAGTAGAGACAGTTGCAGGCGAAGCGTATTTCGTAGACGCGAACACTGTACGCGTGATGACAGAAGACTCTGCTCAAACATATAAATTTAACAACGTTATTATCGCAACAGGTGCGCGCCCGGTTGAAATTCCTTCATTCAAATTTACTGACCGTGTAATTAATTCTACTGGCGCTCTAAACTTGAAAGAATTGCCGAAAAAGCTTGTCGTTGTTGGTGGCGGCTATATCGGTACAGAACTCGGTTCAGCTTATGCTAACCTTGGATCAGAAGTAACAATTCTTGAAGGCGCGGATGATATCCTTGCTGGTTTCGAAAAACAAATGACACAGATCGTTAAAAAAGGCTTGAAGAAAAAAGGCGTTGAAGTAGTTGTAAAGGCATCTGCTAAAGGCGTTGAAGAAACAAAAGACGGCGTCGTAGTCACATACGAAGCTAAAGGTGAAGAAGTGAAAATCGAAGCGGACTACGTTCTTGTAACAGTGGGCCGTCGTCCAAATACGGATGAAATCGGTTTGGAAGGTCTAGGCTTAAACATGACTGACCGTGGTTTGATCGAAGTGGACAAGCAGTGCCGTACGAATGTACCGAATGTATATGCAATCGGTGATATTGTAGAGGGTCCTCAGCTTGCACACAAAGCTTCTTACGAGGCGAAAGTTGCAGCAGAAGCTATTTCTGGAGAAAAATCTGAAGTAGATTATATGGCTATTCCGGCTGTATGCTTCACAGATCCCGAATTGGCAACTGTTGGCTTAAATGAAAAACAAGCAAAAGATGAAGGGTATGACGTAGTAAGCGGTAAATTCCCGTTTGCAGCAAACGGCCGTGCGCTTTCATTGGATGCTACAGAAGGCTTCGTGAAGCTTGTGGGTCGCAAAGAAGACGGCTTGTTGCTAGGCGCACAAATCGTTGGGGAAAATGCTTCTGACATGATTGCAGAACTTGGTCTGGCGATTGAAGCAGGTATGACTCTAGAAGATATATCTATGACAATCCATGCTCACCCTACACTAGGCGAGATTTCTATGGAAGCAGCAGAAGTTGCTCTTGGTAAGCCGATTCACATGATGACGAAATAAAACAGCTAGAATTGAACAGCCCATGGGAATAGTTTTCTCATGGGCTTTTTTAGATTTTGAAAAAAAGGGGGGGTTTTTATGTGGAAAACTAGAGTGACAGAACTTTTTGGAATTGAATACCCAATTGTGCAAGGTGGACTCGCGTATCTAGCTTATTCTGATCTAGCAGCTGCCGTTTCAGAAGCCGGTGGACTTGGTCAAATCACAGCAATGAGTTTACCTTCACCTGAAGCATTGAAAGAAGAAATTCGCAAAGTTCGCGAAAAAACATATAAACCTTTTAGTGTAAATTTTGCAATTGGTAATCATGGTAGATCATATGAGGCAATGGTGGAAGCTGCACTCAAAGAAAAGATTACTATTATCTCTGTGACTGGGGGGAACCCTGCGCCACTTTTTGATATGCTTAAAGGTACTGATGTGAAGAAAATGGTGTTAGTAGCTGCTAGAAGACAAGCACAAAAAGCTGAAGAGATTGGTGCAGATGCTGTCATAGCAGTTGGACAAGAAGGTGGCGGACATTTAGGACGTGATGATATAGGTACGATGATATTGATTCCAAGAATTGTAGATTCCGTCAGTATACCGGTCATTGGATCGGGTGGTATTGGTGATGGACGAGGTTGGATGGCGGCGCAAGCACTCGGAGCAGAAGGAATCGAGATGGGGACTCGTTTCATAGCAACGAAAGAATGTGTCGATGCGTCACCAGCTTATCTTGATTCTCTTTTAGCGAGCAGTGAACAAGATACGACGATTATTAAACGCACAATCGGTGCGCCTGCACGTGCATTATCGAATGAATGGACAGAGAAAATTCTGAAGTTAGAATCAGAAGATGCTGGTTACGAAGGACTGAAAACATTTATTAGTGGGGATGCAAATCGTAAGTTCATTCATGATGGTATAGAAGAGCAGGGCTTTGGTTGGGGTGGTCAAGTAGCGGGTATGATTGAGGATGTTCCAAGCGTTGCTGAATTGTTTAAACGAATGAAAAATGAAGCAATCACTATACGAGAAAAATGGAGTGTCAGATAAGGAGAGAAAAAGATGGCAGGTTATCAATATCCGCTACGTGCGGATTGGTCAACAGAAGAAATTGTTAAAGTAGTCGACTTTTTTACAAAAGTAGAGCAAGCATATGAATCGAATATTGAACGAGACGAATTCATGAAGTATTATCGAGCTTTCAAAAGTGTAGTACCATCCATGGCTGAAGAAAAAACGCTGTGCAAGGAATTCGAGGAAAGTAGTGACTATGTAGCATTTCGTGTAGTGAAAGCTGCAAAAGAAAGTCAACCAGGGGAACTGTTAAAGGTGAAAAAATAAGTAAAGCAAAGAGGTTGCGACATAACTATCTCACCTCGTTTCCCTGCACTCCGAAAGGCACGCTTTCCGAGGGGCGTGGCTTGAGCCAAGCGAACAACGAAGGGTTCGCTTTGCCGTATTTCTGTGTACTTTGCAGAAATTAAGGCACCTGTCCAGGGTCTCAAGACGCACGCTGATCCC